>CAZFJS010000134.1:0-5266 GCA_964519605.1 uncultured Gammaproteobacteria bacterium | reverse complement strand
TTTGTCAATGTGGAGGGACGCTGGCAGAGCTTTCAGGGCGTTGCCGCGCCCCGTGGTGAGACACGCCCGGCATGGAAGGTCTTGCGGGTACTGGGGAATCTGCTGGATCTGCGCCATTTCGACTATTTTTCTGCAGAGGAAATCCGTGATGAGATTGCCGCCCTGGCAGAAGCTGGTCTGGCGAGCAGTACCTCCTGGCCGCTGCCGCAGCAACTGACGCCCATGCACGAAGCGCTTGTTCGTATCGTCGAAGTGCCCCTCTATGGAGCGGATAATCTGGTGCGGCGAGCCGATGCCTTACAGCAAACCGCTGATGCCGGTTGTGCCGAGGCAGTGATTTGTGGCGCCTTAGCCAACAGACTAGGCCTGGGGGAGAGTGTACGGGTACTGGTCAGCGATGGAGACGCACAGGTGAACTTGCCACTACGGGTGGATGACGGGGTTCCCGATGCGGCCGTGCTGATCCCCCAGGGTGTGCCGGGTACGGAAGCTTTGGGCCGGAATGGCGCCAGTATTGAATTGCAGAAGATCTGAGACGGGGAACAGCGAGCGCAATGGACACCTTGTTGGCAATATGGAATTCCATCCCGGATGAATGGCGCAATCTTCTGGTGATCATCGGGGAGATTGTGCTCATCGTGGTACCGATCATGTTATCGGTGGCCTACCTGACACTGGCGGAACGCAAGGTGATCGGCTATATCCAGGTACGCATCGGTCCCAACCGGGTCGGGCCGCGTGGGCTGTTACAGCCCATCGCCGACGGGTTGAAGCTGATGATGAAAGAAATCATCATCCCGACACGGGCCAATCGATTTCTGTTTATTATGGCGCCCCTGCTGGCGCTGGCGCCGGCACTGGCTGCCTGGGCGGTGGTACCCTTTGACGATGGCCTGGTGCTTGCCGATATTAATGCGGGACTGCTGTATATTCTCGCCCTGACTTCCCTGAGTGTCTACGGCATCATCATTGCCGGCTGGGCCTCCAATTCAAAATACGCTTTTCTCGGCGCCCTGCGTTCGGCAGCTCAGGTGGTGGCTTATGAAATTGCCATGGGCTTCGCGCTGGTTTGCGTGCTCATGGCGGCAGGTAGCCTCAACCTGGGGGATATCGTCCGCGCCCAGCAGGGTAGCCTGCTGCACTGGTTCTGGTTGCCCCTGCTGCCGATGTTTTTTGTCTATTTTATTTCCGGTGTGGCGGAAACAAACCGCGCGCCCTTTGATGTAGCGGAAGGGGAGTCGGAGATTGTTGCCGGATTCCATGTGGAATATTCCGGGATGAGCTTTGCCCTGTTTTTCCTGGCCGAATATGCCAATATGATTCTGATTGCCGCTCTGGCTACAGTGATGTTTCTGGGGGGCTGGTTGTCACCCTTCCAGGGGATTCCGGTGCTGGAGAGCCTGTTTTCCTGGGTGCCCGGGATGGTCTGGCTGTTGCTTAAGATGTCGGTATTTCTATTTCTGTTTTTGTGGTTTCGGGCGACTTTTCCACGCTATCGCTATGACCAGATCATGCGGCTGGGCTGGAAGGTCTTCATCCCTTTGACAATTGTCTGGATACTGGTCGTCGGTGCTGCCATCATGGTGCATCTGGGCCCATGGTTTGATTGATATGAACAGCATACGACAGATCTTGAAAAGTTTGATCCTGGTGGAATTGTTCCGCGGTCTGCGGTTGACCGGCAAATACTTTTTCGCCCGGAAGATAACCGTGCAGTATCCTGAAGAAAAAACGCCACAGTCGCCACGCTTCCGCGGGAAACATGCGCTACGTCGCTATCCCAATGGTGAGGAACGCTGTATTGCCTGCAAGCTTTGCGAGGCGGTTTGTCCTGCGCTGGCGATTACCATCGAAGCGGAACCCCGTGAAGATGGTTCGCGGCGGACCACACGATATGACATTGATTTGTTCAAGTGCATCTACTGCGGTTTTTGCGAGGAGGCTTGTCCGGTGGATGCCATTGTGGAGACCCGGATTTATGAATATCATTTTGAAAACCGTGGTGAGAACATTATGAGCAAGGAAATGTTGTTAGCTATTGGGGATGACTGTGAGCAACAGATTGCCGAGGATCGTACCGCTGATGCACCATTTCGCTGATTGAACTGAAAGATATAGTGCTAAAAAGATAATGATAACAAAGCAATGAGTATCGAACCTATTCTGTTTTATCTTTTCTCCGCCGTGTTGGTGATGGCCGCGCTGCTGGTGATCACCGTGAAAAACCCGGTGTTCGCCGCCTTGTTCCTGGTGCTCGCCTTTTTTACCAGTGCGGCCGTCTGGATGCTACTGGAAGCGGAGTTCCTCTCTATTGTGCTGGTGCTGGTCTACGTTGGTGCTGTAATGGTGTTGTTTCTGTTTGTGATCATGATGCTGGATATTAATCTGACGCCCTTGCGTGAAGGCTTTATCCGCTATCTGCCGGTAGGTATTTTTGTGGCCGTTTTGATGCTGGTGGAAATCGCACTGGTTGTGGGGCCGGCCAATTTTGGTTTGCAACAGATTGCGGCGCCTGCCGGGCACCCTGCGGACTACAGCAATACCTCGGCGCTGGGTGATGTCCTCTATACCGTCTATGTCTACCCCTTTGAGATCGCAGCGGTCATCCTGCTGGTGGCTATTATCGCCGCCATCTCCCTGACTTTGCGCCGGCGGCCGCAGACCAAATACCAGAATCCTGCCGAACAGGTGAATGTCCGGCGTGCCGACCGGGTGCGGATGGTTAAAATGACAGCAGAAAAAAGAGAGCCCTAAACAGACACGAGCTTAAATGGAGCCTTAATGATTGCCTTATCGGATTTTCTTGTGTTGGGAGCGGTGCTGTTCTGCATCGGTCTGGCAGGTATTTTTCTCAATCGGAAAAACCTCATCATCCTGCTGATGTCCATTGAGCTGATGTTGCTCGCGGTTAACATCAATTTCATTGCTTTTTCCCATTACCTGAGCGATGTATCCGGGCAGATTTTCGTGTTTTTTATCCTGACAGTAGCAGCTGCTGAAGCGGCCATTGGCCTGGCGATTTTGATTGTAGTGTTTCGCAATCGTCATACCATCAATGTCGGTCATCTCGATACCTTGAAGGGCTGACGGGGGATACACCATGAAGGGAATTTATCTGACCATTGCACTGGCCCCGCTGGCAGGATCGATACTGGCCGGTCTGCTGGGCAAAAAAATTGGCCGCGCCGGTGCCCATGGTGTGACGATTGCCGGCGTTGCCGTTTCCTTTCTCCTCTCGCTGGTGGTCTACAAGCATATTGTCATGGATGGGGCTGCGCCCTTCAATGAGACCGTCTATACCTGGCTGATCAGTGACGGTATCCACTTCGAAATCGGTTTTCTGATCGACAAGCTGACCACACTGATGATGTTGGTGGTGAGCTTCGTCTCGCTGATGGTGCATATCTACACCATCGGCTATATGCGGGAAGATCCCGGTTATCAGCGCTTTTTCAGTTATATTGCGCTCTTTACCTTTTCCATGCTGATGCTGGTGATGTCCAACAACTTTGTCCAGCTGTTTTTTGGCTGGGAGGCGGTGGGCCTAGTGTCCTATCTGCTGATCGGTTTCTGGTTTCAGCGGGAAACGGCGATTTACGCCAACCTCAAGGCCTTTTTGGTGAACCGCGTAGGTGACTTCGGGTTTTTGCTGGGGATTGCCGCCATACTGATGTATTTCAACAGCCTCGACTATGCGGATGTTTTCGCTGCCGCACCGCTGCTGCAGGATGTGACGATTCAGATCATCCCCGGGACAGACTGGTCATTGATGACGGTGATCGGTATCCTTCTGTTTATCGGCGCCATGGGCAAATCAGCACAGGTACCGCTGCATGTCTGGTTGCCTGACTCCATGGAGGGTCCGACACCGATTTCCGCATTGATTCATGCCGCGACCATGGTGACGGCCGGTATCTTTATGGTGGCGCGCATGTCACCACTGTATGAGCTCTCGGAGACCGCGCTCAGCTTCGTCCTGGTGATCGGTGCTATCACGGCCCTGTTTATGGGCTTTCTGGGTGTCGTGCAGAACGATATCAAGCGGGTTATCGCCTATTCCACCCTCTCGCAACTGGGTTATATGACGGTGGCCCTGGGTGTTTCTGCCTACGGCGCTGCGATTTTTCATTTGATGACCCATGCCTTTTTCAAAGCGCTGCTGTTTCTGGGCGCCGGCTCAGTGATCATCGCCATGCATCATGATCAGGATATCCGCAATATGGGGGGACTGAAAAAGTACATGCCAGTCACTTACTGGACTTTTCTGATCGGTTCACTGGCGCTGATTGGTTTTCCTGGTACAGCGGGTTTCTTCTCCAAGGATTCCATTATCGAGGCTGTTGAGGCCTCTCATCTGGCAGGCTCAGGTTTCGCCTATCTGGCGGTATTGCTGGGTGTTTTTGTCACAGCGCTGTATACCTTCCGGTTGTTTTTTATCGTTTTCCACGGCCGTGAACGGATGGACACCCACACCCGGGAACATCTGCGGGAATCGCCCTGGGTGGTGACGGTGCCTCTGGTGTTACTGGCGATCCCTTCTTTGTTTATCGGTGCCATGACCATTGGGCCGCTGTTATTCGACGGTTATTTCGGCAATGCGATATTCGTGCTGCCAGCGCATGATACCCTGGCGCACCTCGGTGAGGAGTTCACCGGGCCCCTCAGTTTTGTTATGCATGGTTTGCTGGCCGGCCCCTTCTGGCTAGCCATGGCCGGCGTGCTGACCGCCTGGTATGTCTATATGAGGCGTCCCGAGCTGGCTGATCTGTGCAAGCAACGTTTTATAAAAATCTATCATGTGCTTGATCGTAAATATGGTTTTGATGAATTCAATGAGATCTTTTTTGCCGGCGGCAGCCGCAAGACCGGGCGTCTGTTCTGGAAGGTGGGCGATATTTTTGCAATCGATGGCATTATGGTTAACGGGACGGCTAAAAGCATCGGCTGGATTGCCGGTAAGTTCCGCTATATCCAGACCGGGTTTTTGTACCACTATGCCTTTGCCATGATCATCGGTCTGCTGGTCTTGATCACGGTGTTTGTCATATTCTAGGACACAGTCAGCGGCTGACTGAATAAATATAAAGAAGCAACAGCTATAATAAATAAGGCGCACTGCATGTTTTCGGGATTTCCACTACTGAGTTTCGTCATCTGGCTACCCATCATCGGCGGAGTGGTGACCATCCTTGTCGACCGGGGAGAGGCCAGGAATATTGTCCGCTGGACAGCCCTGGTGTTTGCAGTGCTGACTTTTATCCTCTCA
>CAZFJS010000133.1:0-5285 GCA_964519605.1 uncultured Gammaproteobacteria bacterium | reverse complement strand
CCTGGTTCGATCTGGAGGTCCGGGATCTGCTGGGTGAAGAGGCGGCACAGTATGAAAAGGTGACGGATATTCTGGATGTCTGGTTTGATTCCGGTGTCAGCCATGCCTGTGTGCTGGCGCGTCTGGAGCAGCTGGCCTTGCCGGCAGACCTCTATCTGGAGGGTTCCGATCAGCATCGTGGCTGGTTTCAGTCCTCGCTGCTCACCTCGGTCGCCATGCATCAGGCGCCCCCCTACAAAGCAGTGCTGACGCATGGTTTCACCGTCGATGCGGCAGGGCACAAGATGTCCAAATCTCTCGGCAATGTGATTGCCCCCCAGAAAGTGGTGAATACCCTGGGCGCGGACATTGTGCGTCTGTGGGTGGCGGCCACCGATTACCGCGGTGAGATGAACGTCTCTGATGAGATTCTCAGGCGCATGGCGGATGCCTATCGCCGCATCCGCAATACCGCACGCTTTCTGCTGGCCAATCTCAATGGCTTCGATCCTGCCGTGCATTTGCTGGCGCCGGAGGAGATGCTGGCACTGGATCAATGGATTGTGGCGCGTACCGGGCGGCTGCAGGCAGAGATTCGCCAGGCCTACGAGGATTATGAGTTTCACCTGATTTATCAGCAGGTCCATAATTTCTGTGCGCTGACCCTGGGCAGTTTTTATCTGGATATTATCAAGGACCGTCAGTACACCACCCGCAGCGACGGAGTGCCACGCCGTTCGGCACAGACCGCCCTCTACCATGTGGTCGAGGCGTTGGTGCGCTGGATTGCCCCCGTGCTGAGTTTTACTGCCGAGGATATCTGGCGGCATATGCCCGGCCAGCGGGGCGCATCGGTTTTTCTGGAAGAATGGTATACGCCGGTGGCTGACTGGCCGCAGGACGGTGGCGCCTGGGGCATGGATAACGCCTCCTGGGAGCAGGTGATCGTGGTGCGCGAAGCGGTCAGCCGGGAGCTGGAAAAACTGCGGGTTGCTGGCGCCATCGGTTCCTCGCTGGATGCCGAAGTGGATCTGTATTGCAGTGAGCAACTCTATGATGTACTGGCACAGCTGCAGGACGAACTGCGTTTTGTACTGATTACTTCCTATGCCCGTATTTATCCCCTGACGGATAAGCCCAATGATGCCGCGGTGGCTGAGCTCGATGGTGATGAGCATCTATGGGTAAAGGCGGTTCGCTCGGAACACGGCAAATGTGTTCGTTGCTGGCATCATCGGGAAGATGTTGGCCAGTATCCTGAACACCCGGCACTGTGCGGGCGCTGTGTGGCCAATGTTAGTGGTCAGGGCGAGGTCCGTCAGTTCGCATGAGACAACGTCCATGGTCGACAGGATGAATGCGGTCTCGCACGGCGCCAGTCGCTGGCTGTGGCTGTCCCTGACCGTGTTCCTCATTGATCAGCTGAGTAAATACGCCGCCAGCCACTGGTTAGTGCTGCATGAGGCCTGGGCAGTGTTGCCGGCCGTCAATTTCACTCTGGTGCATAATGCCGGTGCCGCCTTCAGTTTTCTCAGCAATGAAACCGGTTGGCAGCGCTGGCTTTTTACCGCCATCGCCCTGGTGGTTGCCCTGCTGATTTTTTTCTGGCTGCGGCGTCTTCCCGGGAGCGAGCGCCGGACGGCCATGGGTTTGGCGCTGATTCTGGGGGGCGCTCTGGGGAATGTCTGGGACCGGGTTCAACTGGGCTATGTGGTAGACTTTATTGATGTGTACTACCATGATTGGCACTGGCCGGCCTTCAACGTGGCCGATTCCGCAATCACGGTGGGCGCTGTGCTGTTGCTGCTGGACGTCATGAGCAGAAAAGACCGGCCGGGTTATCATGAGCAATAAACATACCGCCTCTCCATGGGCTAACTTGAAAATTGGACTGCTAAAATATGCCGATCTATCTGGCTAACCCCCGTGGGTTTTGTGCCGGCGTCAACCGCGCCATTGAGATCGTTGAGCGGGCGCTGTCCCTGTTCGACGCGCCGGTCTATGTGCGCCATGAAGTGGTACACAATAAATTTGTTGTCGACAAACTGCGCGACCAGGGCGCGGTGTTTATCGAGGATCTAGAGGCGGTTCCGGAGGGTGCCATCCTGATTTTCAGCGCCCATGGTGTTGCCCGTGCGGTGCGCGAGGAGGCCGGTGCGCGACGCCTGCGCGTTTTCGACGCCACCTGCCCGCTGGTGACCAAGGTGCATATGGAAGTCGTGAAACACCAGGCGGATGGCCGTGAGTGCATCCTGATCGGTCATGCCGGGCACCCGGAAGTCGAAGGTACGCTGGGGCAGTACCCTGCTGCGGACGGCGGTGGCATTTATCTGGTGGAAGCGCCCGGGGACGTGCCCGGCTTGCAGGTGAAGCGGCCGGACCGCCTGGCCTATGTCACCCAGACCACCCTGTCCATGGATGATACCCTGGCCATTGTTGCCGCCCTGCGGGCAAGGTTCCCCACCATCGTCGGCCCCAAAAAGGATGATATCTGCTACGCCACCCAGAATCGCCAGGATGCAGTCAAGGTCCTGGCCGCTTGCTGTGAGGTGGTGCTGGTGGTGGGTTCCCGCAACAGCTCCAACTCCAACCGCTTGCGGGAGATTGTCCAGCGAGAGAATGTTCCCGCCTACCTGATCGATAATGCCGAGGAAATTGATCGGCACTGGTTGGATAATATCACCCGCATCGGCGTGACAGCCGGTGCTTCCGTGCCCGAGCATCTCGTGCAGGGCGTGATCCGGCGGTTGTGCGCATGGGGGGGCGGTCCAGTTGAAGCGCTTTCCGGCCGCGAGGAACACATCGTTTTCTCTTTGCCGCGGGAGCTGCTCAAGGTTGGGGCATGATAGGGGCCACCGTCTTCCCGCCTCATCGGTAGGCATGACACTGTTGGCGGAGAGATAGGCATGGACCAAACAACGGATTGTGTCATTGTCGGCGCCGGTCTGATCGGTATGCTGACCGCCCGTGAGCTGCTGCTTGGTGGTATGAGCGTAACCTTGGTTGAGCAGGGGGCTGCGGGCAGGGAGTCATCCTGGGCCGGGGGCGGTATTCTCTCGCCACTACATCCCTGGCGTGTCTCACCCGCCGTGACGGCACTGGCTTCCTGGAGCCAGGCCTTTTATCCGCAGCTGGTGGCAGCGCTGCAGGACGAGACCGGCATCGATCCACAGTGGATCCGCAGTGGTTTGCTGATTCTTGATCCGCAGGAGCATGGACAGGCACTGGCATGGGCGAGAGAGACCGGGCAAACGGTACAAGTGCTCGATACTGAGGCTTGCAAGCAGCTGGCGCCGGGATTGGGCTGCTTTCCAGCGCAGTCTTTGTGGCTGCCCCAGGTAGCCCAGGTACGCAATCCCCGTTTGCTCAAGGCCCTGCATCAGGATCTGGTGCAGCGGGGTGGACTGATTCAGACACAGGTAGAAGTGGTGGAGATTCTCCAGCACGGTGGTCGGGTGCAGGGGGTGCGGACCCGTCAGGGGCGGCTGATTTCTCCTCGCGTTGTGGTGGCCGGCGGTGCCTGGAGTGGCAGGATTCTGCAACAGGTTGGTATTGCAACAGACATTGAGCCGGTGCGTGGCCAGATGCTGTTGTATCGCGCAGGACAGGGTCTGTTGGCACCGATTCTGCTGCAGGATGAGCATTATTTGATTCCGCGTCGTGATGGTCATGTGTTGGTGGGCAGCACGATGGAATACCGCGGCTTTGACAAAGCGACTACGGAGGTGGCCCGGGAGCAATTGCAGCAGGTTGCCCGGCGTCTGCTGCCAAGTCTGGCGGAATCCCTGCTAGTCGCCCATTGGGCGGGTCTGCGTCCCGGCAACCGCTCGGGGGTTCCTCTGATTGGCGCGGTGCCGGGCATCAATGGCCTCTATATTAATAGCGGCCATTTCCGCAATGGCGTCGGCCTGGGGCCGGCCAGCGCCCGGCTGCTGGCGGAGATCATGTGTGCTCATACCGATAGGATCCTTGATCCTGCGCCTTATCGCTTGTCGTGACACGGTGATGGCGGCAGCAGGCAGCGCTTTCTCTCCATGCTCATTCTGTAGTAAGATGCGCAGCCGTATGACCTGTTTCCACGCCGGAGTAGCTCCAATCGGTAGAGCAGCGCATTCGTAATGCGACGGTTGAAGGTTCGACTCCTTTCTCCGGCACCATGATTTCTGAGGATATATTCTTTGTTGCGGGCTTCCTTTTGTTTATAAGGGCGCGCCGGGTATTTATTCCAGTAACAGACAAGCACACAAACCCATCCATCTGAACTATTTCAGCCCACAAAATCTAATTCGGTAACACGCATGGCCGCCATGATTGATTGCTTCAGTCGGGGTTTTTCCGGTTATGTCCTGTTGCGGAGTTCAGACTTACTGGCAGACGATATTATTTCTTTATAACGGAACAGCTTCATGTTTAAAAAGATAACACGCACCATCACATCGATATTACCGGTCGACAATGGCAGAGCAGGCGCATGCAATCAGTGCGGAGCCTGTTGCCGTCTTCCGAATACGTGTAAATTTCTACGCTCTGACTCGGAGGGTAAATATTTCTGTGGAATTTATAAGCTGCGCCCGACTAACTGTCGGAAATTTCCCAGGACCGCTGCGCAATTAAAAGATGTGCAAACCACTTGTGGTTTTAATTTTCAAAGTGCACAACAACCGGTTATTTTTTATAGAAACATGGATGATACAGGCACACATTCAGAATAATCCTGCTCTTCCATGCTTGCCACGGGATTGAGTGCTTATAAGGCAACAGCAAAGGCCCGGTTAGCCCGGGCCTTTATTATGGGTTTCAGCTGTGTTCCCTCAACAGACGCCATAGGGTGATCTGGTCGGGAAAGCCCGAGGCCTGCATCTTCGATTTCTGCTGATATGCTTTCAGGGCCTGTTGTGTCTTGCTATTCCATTTTCCACTGATCTTAGCCTTGTAGTAGCCTTTTTTTCTGAGTGCCTTTTGCAGCCGGCGCACGGTTTCCTGATAGAGACGGGTCTGCCTGTTACCAATCTTTACTGTGACAAAGGGGGAGCCCGTGCGTATCCTGTCAGCCTTCAAACTGCCCATGATGCTGCTGGTGACCGCAAACAAGCCATCCTTGGGGTGGGTTTTGCAGTGATCATTGATAATGGCGGCAATGAGTTCCGTGGATTCGAAGGAGGTGCCGTCATAGGTGTTGGCTTCATACTGATTCAGGCCCGTGATGTAGCCATCCAGCCAGCCACCCATCATCAGGTAGGCCTTGGATTGCTTGGCGCGTTCCTGGGTATAAATCTTGCAAGTCAATAGGCCGGCGCCTCTGACAG
>CAZFJS010000132.1:0-5371 GCA_964519605.1 uncultured Gammaproteobacteria bacterium | reverse complement strand
CTGCCTTTTCTGGAGGCCATCCGCCAGCTGGGTATTGAGCTGGGGCATGAAAATACGCTCTATATGCATCTGACCCTGTTGCCCTATATCGCCGCCGCCGGGGAACTCAAGACCAAGCCGACCCAGCATTCTGTCAAGGAACTGCTGTCTATCGGGATCCAGCCGGATATCCTTCTTTGTCGCTCTGATCGCCCCCTGCCGCTGGATGAACGGCGCAAGATTGCCCTGTTCACCAATGTTCAGGACAGGGCGGTCATCTCGGCGCAGGATGTGGACACCATCTACCGCATCCCGTTGCTGCTCCATGAACAGGGGCTGGATGATATTGTTACCGAGAAGTTGTGCCTCCAGCCACCCGAGGCCCGCCTCGATGAGTGGCGCGATATTGTCTACCGTCTGCAGCATCCTACCGCTGAGGTCAATGTGGCGGTGGTGGGTAAATACACCGGTCTGGCGGATGCCTATAAATCCATCCACGAGGCCTTGATCCATGCCGGCATCCATACCGCCACACGGGTGGTCATCCATTATATCGATTCCGAGGAGGTGGAAAACCGCGGGACGACCATGCTGCGGGAAATGGATGCCATTCTCGTTCCCGGGGGCTTTGGTGAACGAGGCATCGAAGGCATGATTGCCAGTGTCTGCTACGCCCGGGAAAACAAAATTCCCTACCTGGGTATCTGTCTGGGTTTGCAGGTGGCCGTGGTTGAATTTGCCCGTCATGTTGCCGGTCTCAGCGAAGCCCATAGCACTGAATTCGATCGCACGACACCTTATCCGGTGATTGCGCTGGTGACAGAATGGCGGATGGCGGATGGCAGCATTGAAAAACGCAGTCAGGATTCCGATCTGGGTGGCACGATGCGTCTCGGTGCGCAGCAGTGCCGCCTGACCCCTCAGACGTTGGCCTACAGACTCTATGGCCAGGAAATTATTTCAGAGCGGCACCGTCATCGCTATGAGGTGAATAACCGCCTGATTGAGGGTTTAGAGCAGGCGGGACTTAAAGTGGCCGGACGTTCTCTGGACGGCCAACTGGTGGAAATGGTGGAGTTAACAGAACATCCCTGGTTCATTGCTGTCCAGTTTCATCCCGAGTTTACTTCCAGTCCTCGTGATGGCCATCCACTGTTCACCGGCTTTATTAAAGCCGCCCGGAAGATAAGCGAAACCCACGAACAACAGGTAGTGAGCGCCTCATGAAACTGTGTCATTTTGAAATTGGACTCGATCAACCGCTATTTCTCATCGCCGGACCCTGCGTCATTGAAAGCGAACAGCTGGCCTTTGATACCGCCGGGGTTCTGAAGGAAATGACCGCTGCGCTGGGTATATCCTTTATCTATAAATCCTCTTTCGACAAGGCCAACCGTTCCTCCGGAAAAAGTTTTCGTGGGCCGGGAATAGAGAAAGGTCTGCAAATTCTGACCGCGGTGCGTGAGCAAATCGGTGTCCCCATCCTGACCGACGTCCATGAAGACACGCCTCTGGATGAGGTGGCTGCCGTAGTGGATGTGTTGCAAACACCGGCCTTTCTCTGTCGGCAGACCAATTTCATCCAGAACGTGGCCCGTCAGGGAAAACCGGTGAATATCAAAAAAGGGCAGTTTCTCGCCCCCTGGGATATGACACATGTCGTGGACAAGGCCCTGGAAACCGGTAACCAGCAGATTATGGTCTGCGAGCGGGGTGTCTCCTTTGGTTATAATAATCTGGTTTCTGATATGCGCTCACTGGCAGTCATGCGTGCAACGGGCTGCCCGGTCGTTTATGATGCCACGCATTCTGTACAGCAGCCGGGTGGTCTGGGCGCTGCATCCGGGGGAAACCGTGAGTTTATTCCGGTGCTGGCGCGGGCAGCTGTTGCCGCAGGTATTTCCGGCTTGTTCATGGAAACCCACCCGGACCCGGAGAAAGCCCTGAGCGATGGCCCTAATTCCTGGCCACTGGATCAGTTGCAGTCTCTCCTGGAAAGCTTGTTGGCGATTGATAGAGAAGTGAAAGCCCACGGTTTTCCGGAAAACGATTTTTGATTATCTCGTGGAAATCCGTAAACTGTGCGCCAGAAGGCCCTGAGGCGCATACAGGATTGCGCTCCTGGATTATATTATTCATAAGATAAAACTTATAACACACTGAACTAAGGTAAATAATGTCTAAGATTAAAGCGATCCATGGGCGCGAGATTCTGGATTCCCGCGGTAATCCAACCGTTGAGGCGGATATCATTCTTGAATCAGGGGTTCGCGGCAGGGCGGCCGTTCCTTCCGGCGCCTCCACTGGCACCCGGGAAGCAGTGGAAATGCGTGATGGAGACCCTCGTCGCTATCAGGGTAAAGGGGTTGCTAATGCGGTGGCCAATGTCAATACAGAGATTCGCACGGCACTGCTGGGTATGGAAGTGGCCGAACAGTCTGCGCTGGATCATAGAATGATCGAGCTGGACGGCACGGAGAATAAGGGGCGGCTGGGGGCCAATGCGATTCTGGCTGTTTCTTTGGCTGCTGCGCGGGCCACTGCTGCCTATCAGGGACAGCCGCTGTATCGCTATCTGGGCGGCGAGGGTCCTTTTGTGATGCCGGTGCCTATGATGAATGTCATCAATGGCGGCGCTCATGCAGCGAATAATATCGATATGCAGGAATTCATGATCGTGCCGGTCGGGGCGCCCAGCCTCACCGAGGCGGTTCGCATTGGCGCCGAAGTGTTTCATAGCCTGAAAACAGTATTGTCCGGGCGTGGGTTGAGTACCGCCGTCGGTGATGAAGGCGGTTTTGCGCCGGATCTGGGCTCCAATGAGGCGGCAGTGGAAGTGATTCTGGAGGCCATCGAGAAGGCGGGTTATGCTGTTGGCACGGATGTGGCGATTGCGCTTGACCCTGCCAGTTCGGAGTTCTACCGCGAGGGTTATTACCACCTGGCCTCCGAGGGCAAGCGCCTGGATTCATCACAGTTTACCGATTACCTCGCTGCCTGGGCGGACCGCTATCCCATCCTATCTATTGAGGATGGCATGGCTGAAGATGACTGGGAGGGCTGGGTGGAGCTGACCGGACGGCTGGGTGGATCTATGCAGTTGGTGGGCGATGACCTCTTTGTCACCAACACCGAGATCCTGCAGCAGGGCATAAGGCGCGGTGCGGCCAATGCGATTCTGATCAAGCTCAATCAGATCGGCACCCTGACGGAGTCGCTGGCGGCCATCGAGATGGCCAGGCAGGCAGGTTACCAGGTAGTCATTTCCCATCGTTCCGGAGAAACCGAAGACAGTTTTATCGCAGATCTGGCAGTGGCCACCAATGCAGGGCAGATCAAGACCGGATCCATGTCCCGTTCGGAACGTATCGCAAAATACAATCAGCTGATGCGTATTGAGGAAGCCTTGCAGGGTAGCGCTACTTTTCCGGGACGCAAGGCCCTGCATGGCCGCGATAACTGACAGCGCCTTTTGCTGAAGCCGCCAGGGTGAGTGACCCGGTCCTTCGCCTGTCTCTCTGACATGACCCACGTGGCTGGTGCTGCCATCATGAGACTGATACTGCTTATCCTGATCATTCTTCTGGCAATACTGCAGTATAGACTGTGGTCCAGTAGCGGTGGCGTTGCTGAGGTCTGGCGTCTGCAACGGGCAGTCGATAAACAGCAGCAGGAAATTCTCACACTCAAAGAACGCAACCGGACACTGGATGCCGAAGTGAAGGATCTCAAGCGGGGGGTCGCCGCGATAGAGGAGCGTGCGCGCAGGGATCTGGGGATGATCAAAAAAGGCGAAACCTATTATCAGACAACTGATGAATAAGTCCTACTCTGTAGCAGACGGCGGGACAGGATGAGTGGAGCGGGGAGTATCTGGGCCGTTGTGCCAGCGGCAGGGTGCGGGGCGCGCATGGGCGCGGAACGCCCCAAGCAGTATCTTAGGCTCCATGACAGCACGATCCTGGAGCATACCCTGGCGCGTCTGGCGGCCACACCCGGTCTGGCGGGAATCATCGTCGCTCTGGCTGCGGATGACCCTTACTGGCAGCAACTGGTTCTGCCGAAAACGGTCGAAATTCTCACTGTGCAGGGCGGTGACATGCGCCACCAGTCGGTATTGAACGCACTTGCTTACCTCAGAGCGCGACTGTCTGCCAATGACTGGGTGCTGGTGCATGATGCCGCACGTCCCTGTGTGCGTAGTCGTGACATTAGCCACCTGGTCACAACGCTGCGGGACGACGCGGCGGGCGGCTTGCTGGGAGTGCCGGTCAATGACACCATGAAACGGGCGGATGCCGATGGCCGGATCTGCAAGACAGTCAACCGCAATGGGCTGTGGCATGCGCTGACGCCCCAGATGTTTCGTCTCGAAGACCTGATACTGAGCATTGAAACGGCGCAGGCGCAGGGTGTTGACATCACTGATGAAGCGAGTGCAATGGAGCATTGCGGCTGGCATCCGCGGCTGATTGCCGGGGCGCGTGATAATATCAAGGTGACGAGCCCCGGGGATCTGGAAATGGCAGCGCTGTATCTCCGTCGACAGGCACAGGAGGCATGATCCCAGGATGATGAAAATCGGTCATGGCTACGATGCTCATCGTTTCATTGTCGGCAGGGCGCTGGTGCTGGGCGGTGTCACGATTCCTTATGCACAGGGTCTGCTGGCGCATTCAGATGGTGATGTCCTGATCCATGCCCTTTGTGATGCCTTGCTGGGTGCTGCCGGTCTGGGGGATATTGGTCGGCATTTTCCCGATTCGGCGGCTGAATATGCCGGTATCGACAGTCGGGTTCTGCTGCGCCGGGTGGCGCTACTGTTAGCAGAACAACACTATAGCATCGCCAATGCGGACATCACCCTGGTGGCGCAGGCACCGAAGCTGGCCCCTTACATTAACACCATGAAAAAGCATCTGGCAGTCGACCTCGACCTTGATGGCAGTTGCCTCAATATCAAAGCCACCACCACGGAAGGTATGGGTTTTACCGGGCGTGGCGAGGGTATTGCGGCACATGCTGTGGTTTTGCTGAGCCGGCAGCGGGAAAAGCCCGCATTGACGGAGTGACTGAGGGACAGACGCCCGGGCACTCAGTGAGCGCTGTGCCGCCCGCGGGCAACAGTCTTGCCGAATTGGCCTATGCCTACGGGCCGCCCCAGGCCGCGGGTGTGATTCGCTCGCAGGCGGCAGATTTTCAGGTGGTCGAGCGCCTGGCTTTCGTGCCTGACAATGAGGGCAGTCACGCCCTGTTGCAGATCCGCAAATGTCATCGTAATACGGAACAGGTGGCGTGTGCCCTGGCGCGCCTTGTCGGAGTGAGCAGCAGGGATATCGGTTATGCCGGTCTCAAGGACCGGCACGCGGTGACCAGCCAGTGGTTCAGCGTG
>CAZFJS010000131.1:1921-5445 GCA_964519605.1 uncultured Gammaproteobacteria bacterium | reverse complement strand
GACTTGAACCCCCGACATTCGCCTTGTAAGGGCGACGCTCTCCCAACTGAGCTAAGCACCCTGATACCTGCCATGGCAACACAATACACCGTGTCACATGGCTGATTCAGTGAGGTGCTATTTTATGGCATCCTTGAGTGCTTTACCAGCTTTGAATACCGGTTGTTTGGAAGCCTTGATCTTGATCTCCTCGCCAGTCTGCGGATTGCGGCCCATACGAGCCGAACGCTTACGTACAGTAAAAGAACCAAAACCTATCAAGGTCACATTGTCGCCCTTTTTAAGTGCCTTGGTAATCGCCTGGGTCATGCCGTCGACCGCACGGCCGGCATCCGCCTTGGAAAGATCCGCCGCGACAGCCACCGCCTCTATTAATTCTGCTTTATTCACCTTGTTTGTTCCCCCATTATTATTGCAGCCCGAACATCCAGGTATTCGCTATTGGGTCGTCCATGCACGCGACTTTATACCAACCGCCCCCAAGCCCTGTCAAGCAACGCACCCGGATTCATTCATCTTATCGCTCCACATCATCCTGCTACAACAAGAAAAAGAGCGCGGCCCCTGGGTCGCGCTCCTGATTTTTTGCCACTACTGTCGGGAATCAATGTGGCCGTATATGCCGCCCCTTTTTGGCTTTAGCGACCCGTTTATTCTCAACGAGTGGTGCTGTTTCCGCCGATTTCTCAATAATTGGTGTAGGCATGTGCAGCAATGCCTTCTGTAAGACCTCATCGACCCAACGGACCGGCTGAATATCCAGGTGCTGCTTGATGTTTTTGGGTATCTCCACCAGATCCCGGACATTCTCTTCGGGAATCAGCACGGTCTTGATACCACCACGATGTGCGGCCAGCAGTTTTTCCTTCAGTCCTCCGATAGGCAGGACCTCACCTCGCAGGGTGATCTCACCGGTCATCGCTAAATCGGCGCGCACCGGTATCCCGGTTAAGGCCGACACCAGCGCAGTGCACATACCAATTCCCGCGCTGGGTCCATCCTTGGGTATGGCGCCTTCCGGCACATGAATATGAACATCATGATGCTGATAAAAATCAGGATCGAGATTGAGCACCTCAGCGCGGCTGCGTACCACAGTCATGGCTGCCTGCACCGATTCCTGCATCACCTCGCCGATTTGACCGGTAATCATCAATTTACCCTTGCCTTTGATCACCGTACCCTCGATGGTCAGCAGATCCCCGCCCACCTCGGTCCAGGCAAGACCGGTAACATGACCAACCTGATCGCGCTCCTCCGCCAGGCCATAACGGAAACGCTTTACACCTAGATACTTGTTAATATTGCGTGAGGTTACATGAACCTTCTGGCGTTTCCCTTCCAGTAGAATCTCCTTCACCACCTTGCGGCAAATCTTTGAGATTTCGCGTTCGACACTGCGCACCCCCGCCTCACGGGTATAGTAGCGGATAATATCGCGAATGGACCCCTCAGTAATGGCGATTTCATCCGTTTTCAACCCATTCACTTTGATCTGCTTGGAAATCAGGTAGCGCTGCGCGATATTGAGCTTTTCATCCTCGGTGTAGCCTGCCAGACGAATCACCTCCATGCGATCCAACAGAGGCGCCGGAATGTTCATGCTGTTGGCAGTGCAAACAAACATGACATCGGAAAGATCATAGTCCACCTCCAGATAATGATCATTGAAGGCATTGTTCTGTTCCGGATCCAGCACCTCCAATAATGCAGAAGCAGGATCACCGCGGAAATCCATGGCCATCTTGTCAATCTCATCCAGCAAAAACAGCGGGTTGCGGGTTTCCGCCTTAACAAGATTCTGCGCTATCTTCCCCGGCATGGAACCGATATAGGTACGCCGATGTCCGCGAATCTCCGCCTCATCACGCACACCGCCCAGGGACATACGCACAAATTTTCGATTGGTTGCGCGGGCAATGGAGCGGCCCAACGAGGTTTTACCCACACCCGGTGGACCCACGAGACACAGGATCGGTCCTTTCAATTTATCCACCCGCTGCTGCACCGCAAGGTACTCCAGGATACGCTCCTTGACCTTCTCCAGACCATAGTGGTCCGCTTCCAGCACGGCCTCCGCCTTGGCAAGATCGCGGCAAATCTTGGTGCGTTTTTTCCACGGCACACTCACCAGCCAGTCGATATAGTTACGCACCACCGTTGCCTCAGCCGACATCGGTGACATCATCTTGAGTTTGCTCAGCTCGGAAGTTGCTTTCTTGCGCACATCCTTGGGCATACCCGCCTTGTCGATCTTCTGCGCCAGCTCCTCAATCTCGTTGGGTACATCCTCGAGCTCACCGAGTTCCTTCTGAATGGCCTTCATCTGCTCATTAAGATAGTACTCGCGCTGACTTTTTTCCATTTGGCGCTTGACACGTCCCCGCACCCGCTTCTCCACCTGCAGAAGATCCAGCTCCGACTCCATCAGCACCATCAGCCGCTCCAGACGCTCCCTGACGTCCAGCAGTCCCAACAAAGCCTGCCGCTCATCCACCTTGAGGGTCATATGTGCGGCAATGGTATCCCCCAGGCGCCCGGCATCCTCGATGCCGGCAAGAGAAGACAACACCTCCGGAGGCACTTTGTTGTTTAGCTTCACATACTGCTCAAACTGGGCAAGCACCGAGCGTCCCAACACCTCGGCCTCACGCTCGGAGGTCGGAGTAGAACGCATGACCGCAATCTGGGCGGAGAAATAGTCATCCGTTTCGATAAAGTGAATCGTGCGGGCACGCTCCAGACCCTCCACCAGCACCTTGACCGTGCCATCCGGCAGTTTAAGCAGCTGCAGGATGGTTGCTACCGTGCCCATCTGATGGATGTCATCGACACCGGGATCATCCATGGTGGCACTTTTTTGCGCCACCAACATAATTTCCTTGTTAGCGGTCGTCGCGGCATCCAGGGCCTTGATTGATTTTTCACGGCCGACAAACAGCGGAATCACCATATGCGGATAGACCACCACATCCCGCAAGGGCAATACCGGCAGAATCTTCTGATCCTGATCGTTTCTTATAACGGGAATGTTCTCATCTTGTGACATCGGGAAATCCTCTATTGCAAGCGCTTGTCACCTGCAGGCAACAATCTCTATGAACCTCTATGTCCAGATGCCAGACAGGTCAAGGGTGGGCATCGTTGCCGAATACATCCATCCGGCTGCAGCAACTCAGGTTCAAGCTGTAAAAAAATAAACCTCATACAACGCTATATATGAGGTTCATTAAGACCGCTTTCAAGGAACAACAGCAATTCATTTACGCTACGGCACAGCGAACAACAAACGCGGCATGCACTCAATCCTGCCGCTGGGATGCATGCTGTTCTCCGCCCTCATAGATCAACAGGGGCTCCGACTCACCATCGATGACCCCATCATCCACCACTACCTTGGCAACACCTTCCAAAGAAGGCAATTCATACATGGTATCAAGCAGCACATGCTCCAGAATGGAACGCAATCCACGGGCACCGGTTTTTCGTTCCATGGCCTTGCGTGCCACAGCGCGCAGGGCATC
>CAZFJS010000131.1:0-1821 GCA_964519605.1 uncultured Gammaproteobacteria bacterium | reverse complement strand
ACCGCAAGCACCCGCTTGGCGCGCGTCTGGCCGATCACATATTCATCGAGTATGGCATTGATTTCCCTGGGAATGGGCAGCTTACTGCCTTTGAGGGCGGTGGACTTTTCCTGGACTTCCTCGCGAATAATGTCATTGCACAATTCCACACATTCATCGCAAACAAAGACAGACGGCCCCGCGATCAGCTTGCGTACTTCATGCTGGCTCTTGCCGCAGAAAGAACAATAGAGCAGCTTATCACCCTCATCACCTTTATTACGCTTGTCATCACTCATAGCTAACCTGTCGATTCATCAATTTGCAGAAAGATTTCAATGACGCCCTAACCAATTCGTTACCGAGCTGCACATGCACAACCCAAAACACGATCCGCCTACCGCTCCGCGGGTAGCGGATGAGGCGGCTCATGATGCTGCCAAGCGATCCACCATCACCTGATCGATCAGGCCATACTCAACGCCATCCTCACTTGACATGAAAAAATCACGATCCGTATCGGCCTGGATTTTCTCCATCGGCTGCCCGGTATGCCTGACCAGTATCTCGTTCAGACGGTCCCTGGTCCGCAAAATCTCGCGGGCATGAATATCGATATCGGTTGCCTGCCCCTGAAAACCACCCAGTGGCTGGTGGATCATGATCCGGGAATGCGGCAGCGCATAGCGTTTGTCCGCAGCACCGCCGGCCAGCAACAGGGCGCCCATACTGGCCGCCTGTCCCAGACACATGGTGCTGATATCCGGTTTGACAAACTGCATGGTGTCATAGATAGACAGACCGGCGCTGACGGATCCACCGGGAGAGTTAATATAAAGGTGAATATCCTTGTCGGGATTTTCTGACTCCAGAAACAGAATCTGGGCCACCACCAGGTTCGCCATATTATCCTCAACCTGCCCCACCAGGAAGATGACCCGCTCCTTCAGCAGCCGCGAATAAATATCATACGCGCGTTCGCCGCGGGAAGATTGTTCAACCACCATCGGAACCAGATTCATTACCGTCATTCCATGCGCCCCTTTGTCAATATTCGTATCGGTCATAGGCCCCCTGCCCTTTAATTATACCTGCTTCCTCCAGGCATTACAGTCTTGACATTTGCACTACCTGTCAGGCCTGGCGCCCCTTCATCAGTTCATCAAACGAAGTGGCCTCATCGGTAACGCGGGCATTTTCCATGACCCAGTCAACCACCTGGTCTTCCAGCACCATCGACTCAATATTTGCCAGACGCTCCCGGTCCCCATAATACCATTTAGTGACGTCATCAGGACTGTCATAGGCCGCGGCAACAGATTCCACCTTGGCTCGCACGCGCTCAGGGTCCGCCACCAAATTCTGCTGTTTGACAATTTCCGCGGTCAGCATGCTGAGTGCTACCCGTTTTTCCGCCTGTTTCCGAAATATTTCCCGATCCTGACCGATTTTCTCAGGGGCAATATTCTGGCTCCTGGCAGTATCGCGCAACTGGGCGATAAGGAGATTGATCTGCTCTTCCACCTGGGCCTGGGGAAGATCAACGGGGTTGGCCGCCAGCAACGCGTCCATTACCTGTTCTTTGACCCGGTCCCTGATGGTTTGTTCCCGCTCTTCCTCCATGCTGTTGCTGATTTCCTGACGCAGGGAATCAAGCGAACCGTCTGCCACATCAAAACTGCGGGCAAATTCCTCGTCCAGGGCCGGCAACACGGGTTCCTCTATGGAATGGACATGAACCTCGAAACGAGCCTGCTTAGCCGCCAGCTCAGCAGCATGATAATCCTCAGGAAAAGTCACTTCCACAACCACGTCATCTCCGGTACTGACACCTGTCAACTG
>CAZFJS010000130.1:0-5479 GCA_964519605.1 uncultured Gammaproteobacteria bacterium | reverse complement strand
AAGATGATCTGGCTGAAGCCTATGACCAGCAAGGGCGCATCCTGAGACAAATGGGGCAGCTTGAAGAGGCTGCCGAAAAATACCGCCGGGCAGTGCAATATAAAGCCGATTTTGCCGAGGCCCATAACAATCTCGGCATTGTCATGAAAGACCTGCAACGCTATGATGAGGCCAGCACCTGCTACCGTCAGGCACTGCAGTACCACCCTGTCAATGCGGCTGAAATACATAACAACCTGGGCTTTGTCCTGCTGGCACAACAACGGCCTGCCGAGGCTATCCGGGAGTTTCGACAGGCATTGGAGATTAAAGCTGACGATTTCCAGGCTTGCTATGGTCTGGCGCTCACCCTGCAAGGTCAGGAACAAGCCGACGAGGCCTTGCAATATTATCTCAGGGCGCTGAAGATCAGGCCGGATCATGTCGATATCCTGAATAATGTCGGCAGCCTGTACAGTCAGCGGCAGCAATATACCGAGGCACTCAAATACTTCCGGCGGGCACTGCAATCGACCCCCCGTGATGCCGGCATTCATTACAACATCGGCAACCTGCTGCGCCACCAGGAACAATTCCATGAAGCCATCAAGGCCTATCGACAGGCCCTGGATATCAAACCGGATGTGGCATTGACCTGGAATAATCTGGGGCTGGCGCAACAGAAATTGGGACAACTGGCTGCGGCAGAGGAAAGTTTCCGCCAGGCCGTCCATTATAACCCTGAACATGCCGGTATTTACTCCAATTACGGCAATGTGCTCTGTGACGACAACAGACCGGAAGAGGGGATCGAACAATACCGTGAGGCAATCAGGATCGACCCTGATTTTGCCGAGGCCTGGAATAACATGGGCATGGCCTTCTGGTCCCTGGGAGAAAATGAACATGCAATCGAATACTATCAAAAAGCGCTACAGCTGGATGCCCACTCGCTGGCCGCCTATAACAATCTGGGCAACGCCTATAACGCCCTGGGACAGTATCAGAAGGCCCTGTCGTATTATCAGCAAGTTCTGGAACTGGACCCTGAAAATGCAGAAACTCTTAACAATATCGGCAATAGTTATAACGAACAGGGACAACATGAAAAGGCATACCAATATTTCAGCAGAGTCCTAGAAATCAAACCGCAGTTCACTGCCGCCCACAGCAATCTGCTGTTTCTGCTAAGCTATAACGTGTTGCGCACGCCTGTGGAAATGCTTGCTGCACACCAGGAATGGGATCAGATTCACGGCAGTGCCGGCCGCAAAAACGGCTATACCCATGCCAACACGGGAGACCCCGACAAGCGCCTGCGCATCGGCTATGTCTCTCCTGATTTCAGGCTGCACGCCGTCAGTTTTTTTATAGAACCTATCCTCAGAAACCACCATCGGCAACAAGTCGAGGTGTACTGTTATGCCGAGGTCTCCAGGCCCGATAATGTCATGAGCCATCTGCAGGCCCAAGCTGACCACTGGCGCAACACCATCGGCCTGACCGATGAGACCCTGGCACACCAGATCCATGAGGATGGCATCGACATCCTGATAGATCTTGCCGGTCACACCGCCGGCAACCGCCTGGGCGCCTTTAGCTATAAACCCGCACCTGTGCAGGCCAGTTATCTGGGTTACTTCACGACGACCGGCCTGGCCGCCATGGATTACTGGATTAGCGATGAGGTCCTGACACCTGCTGACACCGTCGAACTGTGCACTGAAGAAATCTACCGCCTGCCCCGCTGCTGCCTCAGCTATCAGCCCCCGGCTGAAGCCCCGGCGGTTATCATGCCACAACATGAGCGGATCACCTTCGGCAGCTTCAACCACCTCAGCAAAATATCCCCTGCCACCATCGCTCTGTGGAGCGCTGTGCTGCATGCCGTACCCACTGCACAGTTACTGCTCAAATCCAAGCAACTGACTGATAGTGCGGTACAAGACAAGATGCAGAAACATTTTGCTGAACATGGCATTAGCGCCGACCGGCTGGTTCTACTGCCAATGACACCCACTGTGGAGGAACATTTGGGCATCTATGGGAAGGTCGATATCGCTCTGGATACCATCCCGCGCACCGGCGGCTCTACCACGACGGAAGCCCTGTGGATGGGCGTGCCGGTCATCACCCTGGCCGGTGAACG
Organism: uncultured Gammaproteobacteria bacterium; assembly: GCA_964519605.1. GTDB lineage: Bacteria > Pseudomonadota > Gammaproteobacteria > SZUA-140 > SZUA-140 > CAZFJS01. The sequence goes on along the minus strand of CAZFJS010000130.1, from coordinate 3,351 downwards.
ATTTATCGAGCGCCTCAGCGCCACCATGCTCAGCGCCATCGGGCTGGAGGAGTTGGTCACCCGTTCCCAGGAAGATTTTGTGGCCTGTGCCGTCGCCCTGGCACAAGACCATCAACGCCGCACGGCCCTGCGTGCCAACCTCCGCCAGCGCATGGCCCGCTCCTCCCTGTGTGATGCAGCTGATCTCTGTCAGGTGCTGGAAAATGCCTACCGCAGCATGTGGCACAAACACCTTTCGACAATGAGCTGAACACACAAACTGCCTCGTGGATACCCAACAACAGCAGCAATTCCAGCAACTCCTCCAGAACCATCAATTGCAACAGGCGAAAGCCTTGTGCAGCCGCCTCTGTCGACATCAGCCGGATGATATTGATGCCTGGTTTAATCTGGGACTGGTCAATGCCCAGCTGGGCCTCCTTGAGCTGGCGCAGGACAATTTTAACCAGGTACTGCAACGGGACAAGCGGGACAAAGACAGCTGGTATAACCTGGGTCGTATTGCAGCCATCCAGGGCAGGCTGGATGAGGCGGTGCATGCTTACCAACAGGCGCTCGATATCCAGCCGGACTATGTCGAGGCCCATTTCAGCCTGGGCAATGTCTACAAAGATCATCATCATGCTACTGAGGCCAGCACCCATTATCTGGAAACTATCCGTTTACAACCCGATCACTTCAAGGCCTATGCCAACCTGGGCTTGATATTGCTGGCCCAGAACGAAACCGCACGTGCCATCAATCAACTTGAAACAGCACTCCAACTGCAACCGGATATCGCAGAACTCCATTTTTACCTGGGCAATGCCCTGTTGAAAAAGAACCATATTCCGGCTGCTATCAACCATTACCACCAGGCCCTGCAATTAAGGGCTGATTATCATGAAGTCTGCAGGAACCTGGGCGTCGCACTTTATAAAAGCGGCAGACTGGAAGAAGCAGAACAATCATTACGACGGTTTTTGCAGGCGTGCCCTCAGGCTGCGGAGGCCCACAACAATCTCGGCGTAGTCCTGAACGCGCGCGGGCTTTTTGCGGTGGCAGAAAAGACATTCCGCCAGGCAATCAGCCTGGAACAGGATTATGCCGCGGCCCACAATAATCTGGGGATCGCCCTGCGCAACCAGGGCAAGCTGGGGGTGGCTATCGAACACTTCCAACGTGCGCTGCAGCTCGACCCGGAAAACGCGGATATTCACAATAACCTCGGTGATATCTATAAAGAACAGGGAGAGTTGAACACGGCCATTAAGCACTATCAACAGGCACTCAAAATCCGCCCTGATTATCACCAGGTCCACAGTAATCTGCTTTTTATCCTCAGCTACAATGTGCTGTGCCCGCCCCGGGAAATGTTCCAGGCCCATCTGGCCTGGGATGAGATCCAGGGCGCGGCCGGCAGGGCACAAGCCTTCTCCCATAAGCCTGGTAAACAGGGTGCGGAGAAACGTCTGCGTATCGGCTATGTCTCTCCTGATTTCAATGATCACGCCGTCAGCTTTTTCCTGGAACCCATCCTCAGGGCCCATGATCGCCGCCAGGTAGAGATTTTCTGCTATGCTGAAGTCAGTAATCCCGATACCGTTACCCGGCGTTTACAGGCCAATGCTGATCACTGGCGTAGCACGGTTGGCCTGTCCGACGAGGCCGTGGCCCGGCAGATCTTTGCTGACGGCATCGACATCCTCATCGATCTCGCCGGCCATACCGCCGGCAACCGTCTCAAGGCCTTTAGCTATCAGCCTGCCCCCGTCCAGGCCAGCTACCTGGGTTACTTCACCACCACCGGGCTGGCCACCATGGATTACTGGATCACCGATGAGATCCTGACACCTGATGACACTGTCGAACTGTGCACTGAAAAAGTCTACCGCCTGCCCCGCTGCTGTCTCGTCTACCAGGCAGCCGCCGATGCGCCGGATGTCAACCAAACCGATAATGAACACATCACCTTCGGCAGTTTCAACCAGATCAGCAAGATATCTCCTGCCGCCATTGCCCTGTGGAGTGCAGTGCTGCAGGCCGTCCCCGACTCACGCTTGCTGCTCAAAACCAAGCAGCTGGCAGATACCGCCGTACAGGCCAGGATACGTCAGCAATTCGCCGCCCATGGGATCAAATCCGCCCGGCTGATTCTGCGCGCCGCTACGGCCTCCTATCGGGAACATCTGGCCATTTACAACCAGGTTGATATCTCCCTAGACACGATCCCCCGTACCGGCGGCTCTACTACCGCTGATGCCCTGTGGATGGGCGTACCCGTGATCACGCTCGCGGGCGAACGTTTCATCGAACGCCTCAGTGCCAGCATGCTCAGCGCCGTGGGCCTGCAGGAACTCATCACCACCTCCCGAGAGGACTATATCGCCCATGCTGTCGCCCTGGCACAGGACCCTGTGCACCGTCACCAGCTACGCGCCAGCCTCCGCCAGCGCATGGTGGCATCCCCACTCTGCGACGCCACTGGCCTCACCCACACCCTGGAAGATGCCTACCGTCAGATGTGGCGGCACTTCTTGAACAGTGAGATGGATTCCGCATGATGTACCCGCGTTCTGGATCAGACACACTGCTTCAACAGGCCTGCAGTGCACAACAGAACGGCCATCTCCAACAGGCCGAAAAGCTGGCACGACAGGCACTCAGACAACAGGCTGGTCACCCCCAAATACTTGCCTTGCTAGGTATGCTTTCCCTGCAACAAAGGCAATCCCGGCAGGCGGTGAGCTGGTTCCAGCAAGCCTGCTCAGCACAAGCTGATGAAGCTGGATATGCCTACCAACTTGGCCTGGCCCTGAAGGCCGACAAGCGCCCTGAGGAAGCCATGCAGGCCTTCGAGCGGGCCATCTCACTGCAAGCACAACATGTCCAGTCCTGGTTTAACCTGGCCCTGCTGCGCCAACAAAGCGGGGATCTGCAACAGGCCCGCCACGACTATCTCCACACCCTGAAAATCAAGCCCGATTATGCCGCTGCCCACAGCAACCTCGGACATCTTGCCCAATCACAAGGTGATTATGAGATGGCCCTTCGCTATTTCCAGCAGGCCCTGCAACACCAGCCCAATGCCCTCAACCATTACAATCTTGCGGTCACACTACAAGCCTTGGATCACTTGCCGCAGGCCCGCGATCACTACCGTCACGCATTACAGCTGAAAGCCGATTTCGCACCTGCCTGGAACAATCTAGGCAATATTCAGGAAACCCTGGGACTGATCACTGATGCTCAACATCGTTTCCAGCAGGCCATCCTCTTAAACCCCCGCTATGCCGAAGCCTTCAATAACCTGGCTCGCGCGACGATGGACAGTGGCGACACCGCGGGGGCACTGCGGCACTACCGCCAGGC
>CAZFJS010000129.1:3891-5497 GCA_964519605.1 uncultured Gammaproteobacteria bacterium | reverse complement strand
TCACTCGGTGGTGCTTGGAAATATCAAACTGTTGGAAGATCTGGGTATTGATGCCGGTGACCTGCCCCAGCAGGCAGATACCCTGCGCGCTGAAGGCCAGACCGTTATGTTCCTGGCTATCGATGGCAGGCCTGCCGGCTTGATTGGTGTGGCTGACCCCATCAAGGATTCTACATCTGAAGCAATACGCCATCTTCATGAGGAAGGTATGCAGGTGGTGATGTTGACCGGAGACAGTCGGGCAACCGCTGAAGCGGTCGCAAGAAAATTGGGTATCGACCGGGTCCAGGCTGAAGTACTGCCGGACCAGAAGGCAGCTGTGGTTAAGGAATTACAGCACGAGGGGCGGGTAGTTGCCATGGCAGGTGATGGTATCAACGATGCGCCGGCACTGGCTCAGGCCCATGTGGGGATTGCCATGGGTACCGGCACCGATGTGGCTATGGAGAGTGCCGGGGTAACCCTGGTCAAGGGTGATTTGCGTGGTATCGTACGGGCCCGGCGTTTGAGCCACGCCACGATGCGTAATATCCGCCAGAATCTGTTCTTCGCCTTCATCTATAACGCCCTGGGTGTGCCGGTGGCGGCGGGTATCCTGTATCCATTCTTTGGGCTGTTGTTATCACCGATCATCGCCGCTGCAGCCATGAGTTTCAGTTCGGTTTCGGTGATCATGAATGCCCTGCGCCTGCGCCACGTCAAGTTGTGAATGTGCCACAGTCGTGAAACTTCAAGTGCGGCTGCCTGACTACCAGGATCCATCTCAGAGAGCGTGTCCGGAGAGGGTAAGGAAAAATGCATAGTGATGCTGGGTATGCCTATGGTATGTGGGTGGTGGCGGCCTTTAATGTCGGCATCTTCCTCTTTTTTATTCTAAGTTTTCTCAAGCCGCGGGGCAGCGATGAGTGGCGTAGCATGGGCGTGGTGGTAGCCTTTCTGGTGGCCCTCTTTAGTGAGATGTATGGTTTTCCCTTGACCATCTATCTGCTTACCGGCTGGTTGGGTGATGCTTACCCGGCCTTGCAACCTTTCAACCACAAACTCGGCCACCTCTGGGTGGTGGTGTTCGGCGGCTCAAACCTGGCCTGGGCGATCGTCATGGGCCTGAGCCTGGCGTTTATGATTATGGGTTACACCTTGTTATCAAAGGGTTGGGCGCAGATCCACGCTGCCCGGGGTGCTCTGGTGACCAACGGTATCTATGCCTACGCCCGGCACCCGCAATATACGGGACTCTTTTTTGTGATCATCGGGTTTCTGGTGCAGTGGCCCACACTGCTCACCGTTCTGATGGCCCCCATTTTACTTTTTGCCTATGTGCGTCTGGCGAGGCTCGAAGAGCGGCGCGCCGAGGCGGAATTTGGTGAAGCCTATAATGAGTACATACGCAAAACACCCGCTTTTTCCCCGCCGCTCCATCAGTGGAAGGCCTTCTTAACGGTAACAGTGCCGGATGAAGAAGCACGGTAACGGGCTTGTTGTTGGTGTTGGCTTACTCAATACAGATCTGTTAGCGCCCTATCGGACCACTATGTGCGGTTGATAGTCTCTGTTTCGGGAACCGCTCCGGACGGCGGGGGAAGACGTTATGCGGTCGATGCTTCAG
>CAZFJS010000129.1:0-3791 GCA_964519605.1 uncultured Gammaproteobacteria bacterium | reverse complement strand
GTAACAGTAACAGTAACAGTCATAAAGATACCGGGGGACAGGAGAGATAGGTCATGGCTTTTTACGTACAAGGACTCAATAGTCAAGAGCTGATGCCTGTAGAAAAGGTCTTCAAAAGGACTGTTGTTGAAAAGACGGAAAAAATTTCTCCCGAACATGCCATAGATGAAAAGGAACATCACGTCATCAAGGGAAAATCTGAGCAGCAGAATCTTGCTAGTCAGGCCTATGAAGCCATCAAACAGATACCACGGTCTCCAACCATTCTCCACGCCGAACAGATCATGAGTTCACCTGTGGTGACGCTGGATTCTCAGGCCACACTCGACGAGGCTCTGGCGCTATTCCGGACAAAGCGGTTTCGTCATTTGCCCGTAGTTTCACCGGCTGAATTGTTGATTGGGATGGTCTCGGATCGGGATATCCTTCGCAATCTGGGCGGTGTCACACAAAGTTATCAACTGCAGATCCGGCATAATAGGGGCGAGCAAGTGGATCATCTGATGAAATCTCCGGTATTGACGGCAAGCAGGGATACCGATGTGCGCTACATCGCCCGCCTGTTTGTCGAACAGCGCATCGGTGCACTTCCAATTGTTTCTAATGGTGAGTTACAGGGTGTCATTACCCGTAGCGATGTGTTGAATGCAGTGATGCGCCACTTTGTGTTGGAGTTATGGGCCTGATGGGTTCGACGGATCACGATCAGTCACAACAGGAAAAGAGAGCACTTGGGTGCGGGAATGATTACCACATGATGTGGCCTTATGTGGCCGCGGTAAAAAACGTTGAGTACTGTAGAAGGAGGAGAGTCAAGTGAATGATCGGGTCAGGGATCTGGTGTGCGGGATGATGGTGGATCCACAGGACAATGTCATTGAATATCTGCAAATGTCTTTTGCATTCTGCTCAAAGCAGTGTAAAGAGCGATTTCTGGCTAATCCCCATTTGTATATCGGTATGCCAGGGCATAAGGCGCCCAAACAGGAGGGGCGGGAAGTCATCAAACGGCGCCGCATGCGTCTGCCACAGCCTTTGTTTCCGGATGAGATCACGCTGGTTAGTGAGGCATTGCAGGCAATGATGGGCATCAAGGACCTCACTGTATCGTCAGATACCATCGATATTAGCTATGATTTGCTGCAGGCTACATTGAAACAGATTGAGGACAAGCTGGTTGAGATTGGTGTCCAGCTGGGGAGTGGTTGGGCGGAACGCCTGCGGCGTGCGTTTGTACAGGAAAGTGAGGAGCTGCAGATCGAGAGTCTGGAAGTTAGCTCGTCACGGCATCACTAGGGCCTGTTAACACTCATGCCATAGGTGTTCTTCAAGCCCGGTAATTTATGCATTTCAGACGATTGCCCTGATGGCATCCACCCGGGAGTAACAGATGAAAATACGACCAATTTGCGATTGTGAATTCAGTGAACGATTGCTCTATACCTCATTTGTTTTGCTGATGGGTCTGGGGTATCTGATGGCGCTGGCCTATCTCTATACCAGTTTTGAGGGTGTCGACGGCAAGCCCGGGCTTTCAGTGGAAGACATTGCGGAAAATTATTACGGCAACCGCAGCGGTAGCCGCCTGGAGGCCGCCATTCGTGGTCCGATGTCGGGCTATATCTCAATCAAGGCGCGCAGCAAAGTTGTGGCGTGGCTCAAATTCGGTGCTACCAGACAAGCTTATGAGTCCGCCATCAGGCCGATACTGGCCAGGCGCTGTTTCACTTGTCATACCCCAGCATCCGGGTTGAACATTCCGAATCTATCCACCTACAAGGGCATTCAGGCGGTGATCAATATCGATACCGGCATGTCACTTCACAGCCTGATGAAGGTATCACATATCCACTTGTTTGGGATCGGTCTCGTGCTGTTCGGTGTGGGTATGGTGTTTCGACGTGTCGAGATGCACAGCGGGTTGAAATCCACCCTGATTGTCTTACCTTTTATTGCTATATTTGTAGATATCCTGGCCTGGTTTCTTACCAAAGGGGATCCTATCTATGCATATACAGTGGTTATCGCGGGCGGGGTGCTGGGTCTGTGTTTGGCGATTCAGATATTCAGTGCGCTGTATCAGATGTGGTTTAAAGGTCCCTCTCATATGTCATGTCACACATAAACGACTTGTGTGAACTTCAGCATGCCAGGTCGTCCTTTTGCTATTTGGGTTCGAGACATGATTGTTGTTTGATGATTGCATGAGATATGTTTTGACAATTTAGCCCAATATATGTCGTGGTTTATTTCGGCTGCGATCCAGTCTATACACGTCCTGAACGTGATATACCTCGTAATAAGCGAAAAGTCACCCACAAGGCCAGGCTGTAACCGCCCAGGGCGACCAATGGAACGCCGGCGATCAACGGTTTCAGTTCACTCTGTGCCAGCAATGATGATGCGATATAGAGCCCCAGGGCGACCAATGCCAGGGAGATTCGGTTGCTGCTGCGATCGACATGGCTCTCGAAATCCTGCAATCCATGATGATACAGTGGTATTTCGAGTTTTCCCGACCGCGAGCTCCTGAGCAAGCGCGCCAGGATTCCTGGTAATTCCTGGGCAAGCACTGCAGCTTCATATTTAAGTCGCGCCGAGGTCGGCCCGCCTTCTTGTTCTTTGAGGGCGGTCGTCATCAGTGTTGAGCCTTTATCCTTCCAGTAGACCATCATGTTAAATTTCGGGTCCAGACTGCGCAGGGTGGATTCCATGATTAATAAGGCGCGCATTATCAATAACAGATGGTAAGGCATGCGTAGCTGAAAGCCCCAGCCCATGCGTGCCGCGCTCAGCATGGCGGTTGCCAGCGACCACTCTTGCAAGGACATACTGGCATATTCCTGAATAAGCTCACTCATTCCTCTCTGCACCTGCTGACGATCTACCTCGGCGCCTAGTAGCCCGAGATCAAGGTAGGTGTCGAGCAGCCACTCGCTGTCCTGGTTGATCAGTGCCAGAAAAAAGCTGGCCAGCTTCCGTCGCGTGGTGATATCGATGAGCCCCACCATGCCGAAATCATGAAAACAGATTTTGCCGTTATCCATGATAAAGAGGTTTCCAGGGTGTGGATCGGCATGAATGCAACCCATAACAAAGAACTGGTACAGATAGGCATCGGCAAAGTTGGTGGCCAACTGCGGGCCGTTTTTTTGCACCGCAGGATCGGTTACCAACTGGCCACCACTCATTTCCTGGACCATCACCGACTCGGTGCAAAGTTCTTCTATGGCGGCCGGGATATGGATGGTTTCAGAACCTTTGAAGGCCTCACGAAAGCGATGAATATTGCGCATCTCCTGGCGAAAATCCATTTCCTTCATCAGGCTAAGGCCGCTTTCACGAACAATTTCCAGCAGGGAATATTTTTGTAGTTGAGGGGCCAGTGCTAACGCGACCCGCAATACCAGCTTGAGCAGATGTATATCCTGCAGGACCTGGTTACGCAGATCTGGTCGTCTCACCTTGACGATTACCCTGCGTCCATTTGCTAATTTTGCCCTGTGGACCTGTGCAATGGATGCGGCTGCCAGAGGGGTGTCATCAAACTCGGGAAACAGGTTCTCGATCGAATCACCCAACGCCTGTTCGATTTCCCGCCTGGCTAATTCACTATCAAAAGCCAGTACGTGGTCCTGCAGACCTTGCAAGGCTTCTACATAGTCATCGGGCAGAATATCCTGGCGCAGGCTCAGGCCTTGCCCCAGTTTGATGAATGTTGTCCCCAGTTTCTCCAGCACCTTGCACAAACGTTGTGCCGGGCTGATGGCGGGGCGCAAAAAGTGGCTGTA
>CAZFJS010000128.1:4063-5508 GCA_964519605.1 uncultured Gammaproteobacteria bacterium | reverse complement strand
CGACCTCATGGCCCTGATCACCCACCAGGCCGCCATTGATGCCGGACGCCAGGGGAAGGAGGCGCTGCGCCTCGACCTGCTGTGGCAGGAATGGCGGCTCATCCAGCAAGCCCGTTCGCTGGCAGTGCGTCTCTACCTGGAGGCGCAACAACTGACCCTGTTGCGTAAGATGCGTGACTTGCAGCGGCAACGCTACCAGCGTTCCACTCAGGCGCTGCAGCGGGGTGATACCACTCTGGATGTCAGCGGTGCAGATCTGACGGCGCTGCTCGATACCCGCAGCCGGATTAACCGGCTGGAACGGGTGCATAATCAAAGCCGTCACCGTTTCAGTCTGGCGCTCGGCCTGGATCCACACGCGCTTGTCAGCATTGCATCACTACCACCCCTCACCCCGCTGACTGCTGATGCGATCCGCGCACGCCTCGCCAAGCTGGCAGAGGTACGGCCTGATCTACTGGCGCTGAAAGCCGGCTATGCGCGCCAGGAGGCGCGGGTGCGCGCCGCCATTCTTGCCCAGTTCCCGACACTCAGCATCGGCATCAACCGCGCCCGTGATACTGGCAATGTCGACACCATCGGTCTGGGGCTCAGCCTCAGACTGCCGGTGTTCAGCGGCAACCGCGGTAAAATCGCCATGGCACGCGCCACGCGTGCCCAGCTGCAGGCGGAATACCAGGCGCGCCTCGCCCAAACTACAGTGGATGTGGACAGACTGCAGACCCAACAAAGCCTCATCCAGCGCCAGCAGGCGCTGCTGGCCACTTACCTGCCGCAACTGAAAGCGCTCCTCGAAGACGCCCGCCACGCCTACCGGCACGGTGATCTCGACGCACTGGCCCTGCTCAACATAGAAAGTACCTGGATCAATAAGGGACTGGAACAACTCAGCCTGGATCAGGCGGGCTGGGAAAACCATATTGCCCTGGAGGCGCTGCTGGCGCTGCCGGGCTATCCTGAACAGCCCTTATCCACCGCTGTTGCGGGCAAGTGGGACAAAGGCAAAAGGCCGTAGTCCGTACCGGGAATCGTTTCAGTGCTTGAACAACAGGGTAGCCTTAAGCCCCGGCTGATTATCCTCCAACCGCAACTCCGCCCGGTGCAGCTCGGCCACCGCCTTGACCAGACTGAGACCCAGACCATTGCCCGCAGTGCTGCGGCCGGCCTCCAGGCGCACGAAGCGCTCCAGTACCTGCTGCCGCTGGCCGGCGGGTATCCCGGGGCCATTATCGCCGACAATGAGCCGCAAGCGGCCATCTTCAGCCATGGCCTGCAAAACAATCGCGCCGCCCTGCGGACTAAATTTGCAGGCATTGTCGAGCAGGTTACTGACCGCCTGGGCCAGTAGTTGCCGATTGCCGGTGAGGCTGAGCTGCGGCTCGATCTGCAGCGTAAATCGCTGCCCCTGCGCTTCGGCCTGATCGCGATAGAGTTCGCCCAGATCC
>CAZFJS010000128.1:1794-3963 GCA_964519605.1 uncultured Gammaproteobacteria bacterium | reverse complement strand
CAGCATGGCATTGAGATGGCCGGCAAGTTCGTCAAACTCGTCGTTTTGGCCGCTCAGCGGTACCCGCCGTGAGAGATCGCCGCCAGTCACCTGCTGGGCCGTGGCGTTGAGGATATCGATACGCTGTAACAAGGTGCGGCCCAGCAGCCAACCCATGGTAATGGCAAGTCCGACGGAGACGGCGAGAATGACCGCCATGGTGCTGAGGGTGAATTCTTGCAGATCTTCTGCGTGGCGCACGCTCTGGGCCACCAGCAACCGGCTGCCATCATCCAGTACGGCTGCTACCATGGGCCAGAAGCCGTCATAATCCGCCACCGCATCGGGTATCAGATCCTTCTCGATCCAGACGTTGCGCACCCGGCCATCCGTGGCACTGCCGGGGGGCCAGCCCAGCAGCCGCCCCGCCTGCCGGGTGCCGCCAGGGGATTGCAACAAATAGTAGCGCCGGTTTTCGCCGCCAACATGCTGCTGTGCTGCACCGATGATAGCGATCAGCCGGCCGCGCCCCTGCTGGCGATCGATCTGCACCAAACGGCCCAGTTCCTGCTCCAGACCAGCCGCCATCTGCGCATCCACAAAGCGGCTGGTGGCCCAGTAGAGGATGCCCAGGCCCAGCGTGATCAGCAGCGCATAAAACAGGGCGTAGCGCAGCGCCAGCCGGATCGCGGTGGTGTGCAGCAGCCTACGGAGATTCATCGAGCCGGTAGCCCACGCCGCGCACGGTGTGCAACAGGGGAATCTCAAAACCCTTGTCGATCTTGGCGCGCAGGCGACTGATTTGCGTATCAATCACATTGGTCTGTGGATCAAACTGGAAATCCCATACCTGTTCGAGCAGCATGGTGCGCGTCACCACCTGGCCCGCATGGCGCAGAAAGAACTCCAACAGGCGCAGCTCGCGGGGCTGAAGGCGGATGAACCGGCCGGCACGCGTGACTTTGTGCTTAAGGAGATCCAGATCCAGATCAGCGACGCTCAGATGAGATGGGCCATCCCTCTCGCCGCCGCGCCGCACCAGGGCATCGAGCCGGGCCAACAGCTCCACAAAGGCGTAAGGTTTGACCAGATAATCATCGCCACCCGCCCGCAAACCCGCGACCCGGTCATCCACCTCACCCAGGGCACTTAATACCAGCGCCGGTGTCCGTTGACCCTGCGCGCGCAGCTGACGAATCACGGCCAGCCCGTCACACTTGGGCAACATACGGTCCACTACCAATGCGTCATAATCGGCAGCTAGTGCCCGCTCCAGGCCTGCCTCACCATCCGCAGCATGATCCACGTCGTGACCGCGGGCAACAAGCCCCTGCACCAGGTAGCGCGCTGCGCCGTCATCATCCTCAATCAGCAGTATACGCATGCGGCTATGATAACCCGATTCGCTACCATTCGCGCCTAATCCATTGATGGCAACGATCATATCGAGAGTCACGCTTGTAAGACTTGGCTTCCCAAATTGCTGCTCGCACAGTCATTGAGCCTACGACATCCGCAACGATATCCTTCGGGGTAGTTGCTGACATTTCATTCAAGGCTACTGCAAACCAAAAGACAGACAAGCAACCACGACTCATGGATGGTTAAAACAGTCTGTATTACAACACAGCTCATGACAGTTCACGCACACCGTGAACTGTCACTCAAGTAGCAGACAAAGCAATCAATGAAAGGATAGAATTACCCATGGATAGGCATGCTGTTAGCTTTCTTCACCTCTGCAAAAAGTCACAAATCAGACAGCTGCCCGTTGGGTGTGGCGCTTGCTACACGGTGTTCATACTAATATCTGCAATCATGATTATCTGCTATAACCAGACTGGCGGTTAACGGATAAAAATTTATCAGGAGAATAGTGGTGATTAAGAAGCTACCAAGCAAAAAAACCAGGGTGATCGGGTTCATGTTGAGTGGCAAATTGCATGATGCGGACTACAAGGTGTTGGTTCCTGAAATCGAGGCGCTGATTGAACGGGAAGGGAAAATCCGCCTGCTGGCTCAGCTGCAGGATTTCCATGGCTGGGATCTGCATGCTGCCTGGGATGACATCATCTTTGACATAAAACATTATCATGATCTGGAACGCTTTGCCCTGGTAGGTGACCTGGCGTGGGAAAAATGGATGGTAAAATTAAGCAAGCCTTTTACCGGGGCTGAGATACGCATCTT
>CAZFJS010000128.1:0-1694 GCA_964519605.1 uncultured Gammaproteobacteria bacterium | reverse complement strand
ACCGCCAATCCCTGGTTGATTCTGGAGGCAGTCTCCGACCAGCGTCTGCAGACCTTGGCCGCAGATGCCGGCTTTCTGGAAAAATTACAACAGCAGCTTGATGCACGAGAAGCCCATTTCAATGAAAAATCCTGGTTCTCGGAAAACATTGATGGTGCGTTTGATGGTTATATTGCCTACTTCAGCATGGAGTTCGGCATCTGTGAATCACTGCCCATATACTCCGGCGGACTGGGGGTACTGGCGGGCGACTATCTCAAAACCGCTTGCGATCTGGACGTGCCGTTGATCGGTGTTGGTTTGCTCTACCAGCAGGGTTACTTCCGGCAGGCACTGAGCGCCTCGGGTGAACAGATCGAATTTTATCCCTATAACGACCCGACCATGCTACCCGTAGTCCCACTACGTGACGATCAGGGGGAATGGGTGCACATCAGCATCGAGCTACCTGGCCGTTCTCTGCATCTGCGCAGCTGGCGTGCGCAGGTCGGACGCCGTTCATTATTACTGCTGGACAGCAATGACCCGCTCAATGACCCCGGTGACCGGGGGATTACCAGCGAACTATACGGCGGCGGGAAAGAAAGACGCTTGCAACAGGAGATGGTGCTGGGTATTGGCGGCTGGCGGCTGCTGGAAACCCTGGCTATTCACTGCCCCGTCTGTCATCTCAATGAAGGACATGCCGCCTTTGCCATTCTGGAACGGGCACGCTACCACATGCAACGTTCGGGCTGCCGCTTCAGTGAGGCGCTCTGGGCCACCCGCGCCGGTAATTTGTTCACCACCCACACCCCGGTGGCCGCAGGCTTTGACCGTTTTCCACCACAACTAGTCAGGCAGTATTTTCAACCGCTGGTCAGGGAACTGGGCATCGATATGGATACTCTACTGGCATTGGGCAGGGCCGATGCCACTGATGAGTCCTTCAACATGGCCTATCTGGCCCTCCACGGCGTTGGGGCGGTCAATGCGGTGAGTCATCTGCATGGAGAGGTCAGTCGGCGTATTTTTTCGCCACTGTTTCCCCGCTGGCCGGAAGCCGAGGTGCCAGTCAGTTACGTTACCAATGGCATTCATGTGCCGAGCTGGGATTCCCCGAATTCAGATTCGCTATGGACTGAAGCCTGCGGCAAGTCACGCTGGCGTGGCACACTGGAAAGGGTGGAAACAGACTTGCGTCAACTGCCGGATGCCGCGCTGTGGCGTTTTCGCTCCCAGGGCCGCCAGCGTCTGGTCGCTTATCTGCGCCATCGTCTGGTGCATCAGTATCGTGGCCGGGGGACGGAGGAGTCACGCACCCGGGAATATGCTGATGCACTCGAACCCGATGCCCTGACCTTGGGTTTTGCCCGCCGCTTTGCGGAATACAAACGACCCAATCTGTTGCTCCATGACCCACAACGGCTGGTGCGCCTGCTCACCAATCGCGATCGGCCAGTGCAACTGGTCCTCGCCGGCAAGGCACACCCTCAGGACCGGATTGGTAAACAAATGCTGCACCAATGGCAACAATTTCTACAGCAAAACGGCCTCTGGCAACAGGTGGTGTTTGTCGAGGATTATGATCTGCAGGTAGCGGCCCAGCTGACTCAGGGCGTGGATGTGTGGATCAATACTCCGCGGCGCCCCTGGGAGGCCAGCGGCACCAGTGGGATGAAAGTACTGGTCAACGGCGGGCTCAATCTGTCAGA
>CAZFJS010000127.1:0-5549 GCA_964519605.1 uncultured Gammaproteobacteria bacterium | reverse complement strand
AAAGCCCCTGGCATATGGGTGCTGCCCCAGGTCAACATGGCTTGCAATACCGGTTCCAGGTCGCGTCCCTTGTCGGTCAGGTGGTAGGCATAGCGCGGTGGCCGTTCCTGGTACAACGCTTTGTGAATGATACCTTCGCATTCCAGTCGTTTCAGACGCTCCGCCAGAATGTTACTGGGAATGCCTTCGGGCGACGACTGAAATGATTTGAAGGTATGTCGGTCCAGAAACAGATCCCGAACCACGAGCAAAGTCCACTTGTCACCCAACAAATCCAGTGTGCAGGCAACGGGACATCGGGAGCGTTTACAATCGGTCATAAAGGGCCTTTTGGTGCTGGGTCTGGGATACCAGTATAACACTGACTTGCAAATTAAAAGTAACAGGGCTATGCTCCAGTCACTTTCAAAATAAAAGTGACTGGAGAGGGCGATGAAGCTGACTTTATATTACATGCCGGGTACGCGGGCTGAGCGGGTGCGCTGGATACTGGATGAGCTTGGTCTGGACTATCAGATCAAAATGATTGACTTGTTCAAGGGGGAGGGGCGTTGTGCCGAGTATATTGCGATTCATCCCCTGGGGCAATTGCCGGCCCTGAAAGTCGATGACGAGGTGATGCTGGAGAGTGGGGCCATCGTCCAGTGGTTGGCAGAATCGGTCACGGGTAGTGATCTGGCGCCGCCCTTGGATCAGCCGGCCCGGCGGCGCTTTGACCAGTGGATGTATTTTGCTGTGACCAGCCTCGAAGGTCCCGCGTGGGAAATGATGCTGCACGGCTCAATCCTTCCGGATGACCTGGCAGTCAAGGCAATCATCCCTTTTGCGAAGCACCGGTATGCGCAGGCACTGAAGGTGCTTGAGCAGGCACTGAGTGGCCATAATTACCTGGTTGATAATCGTTTCAGCGCTGCTGACATCATGGTCGGCTCTCTACTGGCCTGGTTTCCTGATCAATTATCACCTTACCCGGGTCTCGAGAGCTATCTCCATCGCCTGAGGCAACGTCCGGCCTACCCCCACGTGTCCGGTGGCTGATACTGGTTTGCCGCATGTTCTGGAATATTGAGTAATCAGGATTTTTTGCAATATTCTGATCTATTGCGACAGCAATTTTTTGGCGTATTGTTCGCGGTGTTCAGTAGCGAAATTCAAGAAGGCCTCCGCCACTCTGGACAAGCTGTTTCCTTTGAGGTAGGCAAGATGCCAGCTGTCAATAAAGGGGAATCCTTCGACATCCAGAATAACGACCTCGCCAGTCTCGATCTCCCGGTTCAGTGCCAATCGTGACAGCATGGAGATACCCAGTTTACTTTTTACTGCCATCTTGATGGCTTCGTTACTGCCGAGTCTAATGGTGCTGTTTAGTTTTACGCCACTCGTGCCAAGAACTTTTTTGAGGATGAGTGATGTTCCGCAGCCCTGTTCCCGCTCGATAAAATTTTCATTCCCGATTGCCGCCAGTGGAATTCCACTTGATTCCGCTAGCGGATGATCAGGAGAAGCGAAAATGACCATAGGATTATCGATAAATGGGGTGCTGATCAGATCAAGCTCATCATTGATCTGGCCAATGATGAACAGATCATCGAGCCCTTGTTTTATCCGCTCGATAATATTGGAACGGTTTGTCACTTCCAATGAAGTGTTGATGCCGGGATAAAGGCGAATAAAGTCACCCAGTATGCGTGGGGCAAAATATTCTGTCGTAGTGACACCGGATATGCTCAGTTGGCCATGGCCGATTTCATTAATATGGCCTACGATCGTCTCATAATTGGCAAGCTCCTTGAATATCGATCGACAGGTGGGAACCAGTTCTTTACCCACATCCGTCAGCAGGACACGTTTTCCCTGGACACGGAAAAGCGGTGAGCCGATTAGTTCGGAGAGCTTTTTGGTTTGCATCGAAATTGTTGGCTGCGTGAGAAACAGTTCATTGGCTGCAGCAGTAAAACTCCCGAGCCGGGCAATAGATTCGAAAATCTGTAATTGCCGCAGTGTGGCATTTTTCATGCGCTTCATGCTATTCCTCCGAATTATATATCCCTTTATAAGTAGGGGTAAGAGTCGTTGTCACCGGGCATCATTTATCCTGTAAAAGGATTCTGGGAAAGACTTAATTGCAGCTTAAATGAATATAGAATTTATTGATAGAAGCTATCGATAGCTTTGATTGGACTGACGGAACCTAATGACGAAAACTATCGTGGAAATAGGTGCAAGGCGGGAGTTTCCCTTCAACCTGAAACACAGGAGTTATGAGTATGAATATGACTGTAGACACGAGTATCGTTAATGTAGGCAGAATCGATGCCCTGTTGCGTGCTTCACTGGCTCTGGCACTGATCTGGATCGTATTGAGCATGGATTTTGGTCCTGTCATGAACTTTGTGCTGACAATGCTTTCTATACCTACGATGTTGTTTGCAATGTTGCGCTGGGATCCCATCTATAGCCTGTTTGGGCTCAGGACCGGGAAGTATACGCTCCGGGCATAGATCGAACTGCACGGAGATAGGGTGATAAGGGAGCGCCAGTGGCATACGCTTCCATGGCGCTCCCGCTTGTTAGGGCTGGGATATCTGGTTGAGAACACCAAGGAGAAGCATCATGAAAAAAAGCATAGATGTAAAAAGCATGGGCGAAGATAGATCTCAGGATGGCCTGTTTGCTGTGGCTGATCCGGGCGTGAAACAGCGGATGTCTTCCAAAAATTACATTGTTCCTGATTTGTTTTCCTCTTCAGACGGCGAGCGAATTTACCAGGGGTGTATGAAAGCCCGCGTCTGATAGTTTCCCGGGTGGCAATGGTTTCCCTCCCCCCTACAACAGCCTTGCCATCCATTCTTAACCCTGCAGTCGTGAGATTGCGGGGTTTTTTTTATGAAAAAAACCCATTAACGGTCTCAGCTATCTGATGATCCACCACGTATCCCTGTGGACCTTGTGCGCCGCTTTCAGTTAAGATTCCAGATAACTAGAAAACAAGACTGATAATGGTGAGATTTTCTTTTGCGGCTTCACTGGCAGGCCTGTTGCGAGTGCTCTGATGGGTAGATACCTGATCATGTGCTTTCTGGCCATGGGAGTATGTTTTTCCGCTGCTCATCCAGCCTTGGCCAATGGGGCATCTGAGCCGGATATTGAGGAACTGAGCCTCCATCCTGAGAACGTGAGCTGGTCACAGCTGGAACTTGGGGCATCACGTCTGGGACTTTCTGTCTCGGTGGATATCAGTCTGCGGCGTTTACAGGATGCGACGGCCACTCATAATCTGGTGGTGTCCGATCGGGGGCAATCGGTTAGTGCCCATCGCGGCGATGTTATGATGATGGTTTTTCATGCGGTCTCCTTGGGGAAGGAGCTGGAAACCAGCCTCTGGTTCGACAGCCGCAATGCTGCTGCACTGCAACGTATTCGACATGTGATAACCCGTGGCGATGAACGTCTTAAAATAGACCGCTACACCCATGAGGGGCTGTTTGCAATCAGGAAGAAACCGCGGCCCGATGAGCTTGGCAAACCGGTCACTCAATGGACCGATATTAGCAGAAAATTTATCTCTTTTCCGGCCATTCTATTTGATGATGCAGTGGTTTCGGAGCCTTCAGCACTGATCTATATTGTTTCTGTGCTGGATCTGAAAAACCCCGGAGATCAGGTTGAACTACTGGCTTATTTCGATGATCGCCTCCATATTGTAACCATTGAGCTAGAGGGGGTTGAGTCTGTTGAGACAGATTTCAGGCTGCGTCAAGGTGGTCTCTCGAAAAAAGTCAGGGGGCGAAGAGAGGCCCTGCGTTATGCTTTGTGGGCGCATGCCCTGAGTGCACCCCAGGAACGTAGCCGTCTGTGGTTGAACGGCCTGGGAGGTGACTTGAAGCTACTGATAGACCGCTATATGCGTGTGCCCCTGGAACTGCGCGGTAGCGTTCGGGTGCTGGGAAAGATGAAGCTGCATCTGAAAAAAGTGAAACTGTTGCCACTGTCTGATTCAGGTGATGCATCCCAGGTCAGGCATCGGCCGCAGGCAGGATCAGGAGGTTTCCACTAGCGGTTGCGGCTTGCCAATAATATAGCCCTGGGCATAGTCCACGCCGATCTCGCGCAATTTTTCCAGGATGGCTTCAGACTCCACGTATTCGGCAATAATTTTCTTGCCCATGAAATGGCCGATTTCAGTGATTGACTTGACTACGGCATAGTCTTCGGGATTCTTGTCGAGTTCCCTGACAAAGGCCCCGTCTATTTTCAGGAAATCAACCGGCAGGTTCTTGAGATAGCCATAGGAAGACATGCCGCTGCCGAAATCGTCAAGGGAAAAGCTGCAGCCAGTTTCCTTGATCGCGAGAATGAAAGCGGCGGCACTGGACAGGTTGTCGATACCGGCCGTTTCCGTCACTTCAAAACATATCCGTTCAGTGGGGACGCCCGTTGTCCTGATTTCCTCCAGGATAAATGCCTTGAAGTCTTCATCATTGAGTGAATTCCCTGACAGATTGATGGCGCAGCCTCCCAGAGTGTCCATATGATCGACATGTGCCACGATCCATCTGAAGGCATGCCGGATCACCCAGCGGTCGATAGTGGGCATGCGATTGTAGCGTTCAGCCGCCAGGATAAAGGCTTCGGGGGAGACCGGATTCCCTTCGTCATCTGTGACGCCGAGTAGAATTTCGGAATGATGTGGTGCGCCATAACCATTTTCAAGGATAGGCACAATGGGCTGGTAGCGCAGGGTGAGTGCATTATTCTCCAGAGCAGTGTCGACCCGGTTGAGCCAGTGTATGGTCTGCTGCTGGTGTGATACTGAGTGGTCATCGCGATTATAAATATGGATGCGATTGCTGCCTTTTGCTTTGGCCAGGTTGCAACAGGTCTCGCCGTTGCGTAACAGTTCTGTGGCACTGCTATTGCCGGCATCCAGTGCCACCAGTCCGATGCTCAGGGTGACGGGGTAATGGGTATCGCCATGTTGGAAACGGAAGGTGGCGATGTCGTCCAGCAGTGCTTGCATCTGCCGGTTGCTGTTTTCGATATTGCTACTATGGAAGAGAATGCCAAAGTCATCACCACCCAGCCGGGCCAGAGTGGTCTGCGCGTCCACACAATTGTGCAGACGTCCCGCCACTTCCACTAACAGATGGTCGCCGGCCTCATAGCCGCAGGTTTCATTGATCAGACTGAATTGATTGATATCCAGATAGCCCAGGGTGTGCTGTTGCTCATTTTTACTGTCCTGATGTAAGCTCTCCCGGAGGCAACGTTCAAAGTCGCGGCGGTTGATAAGGCCGGTCAGTTGGTCATGGGTAGTTTCATGGAGCAGTTGCTGGTGCAGATTCTGAAGCATCGTGTATTGGGCGCGGTCCAGGGCAGGTTCATCAGCATTGTTCAGCACCACGGCCGTTCCGGCCTGCAGGCGTAGGGCCAGTGCCTCGTCGGAGAGTGTGATTTCCCGCAGGCCGCGCAGATTGACGAATACATAGCGATCCCGATTTTTGGTGATCCATGCCAGCCGTAGCCGTTGATTGTCCGTGGCTTCATTA
>CAZFJS010000126.1:3453-5563 GCA_964519605.1 uncultured Gammaproteobacteria bacterium | reverse complement strand
GAGGGGTTGATGTCCGACAGCAGCCCGGTATTGGCGTAGAGGGGGACGCGCACACCATCCGGTGTGACCGCCGGCTGGTCGATGAGTTCATTGAGGCCGGCGGCCAGTTCCTGCTCTTCCTGGGCTAGACGCAGATAATCGTCACGTACCGCCGGCGGCGGTGAAATATACACCCGCCCCTGATAGCCATCGATGATCAGGTCGCGGCCGTCGATGCGCGAAATGGGCAGATCGCCGGCCCCCACCACTGCCGGAATATCCAGCGCACGGGCCAGAATAGCCACATGGGAGGAGATGGAGCCACTACCCGACACCACGCCCACCAGCCGGTCCAGCGGTACCAGGGACAGGGTGGAGACGGTGATTTCCTCACCCACCAGAATGGTCTGCGGGGGATACTGCATCTGCCGCACCACGCCGCTTTGCAGATGGCTCAGGACCCGCCGCCCCAGGTCGCGGATATCCCCGCCGCGCTCGCTGATATAGGCGTCATCCATTTCATCAAAGATGAGGGCATGTTCCTCGATGGTGGCCCGCAGCGCGCCGGAAGCCCAGTTACCGTCCTGGATCCGGGCAATGATTTTTTCCTTGATGCTCTTGCTTTCCAGTATCAGGCTATAGGCCTCGAACAAGGCCCGGTCCTCCTTACCCAGTGCTGCGCCCATGCGCAGTCCCAGATTCTCGAAATCCTCGCGGGTCGCCTCCAGCGCGGCCAGGAATACCGCAACTTCCGACTCGGTGTCATCAATCTTGCGGTCGGGAATCGCATCCAGCCTGGCGGCAGGGTAGGCGACCACCGCCGTACCCACCCCGACACCCGGTGCGCCGGCCAGGCCATCCACCGGGCGGCGCAATGAGGGTGTGGTTTCCACCAGGCCCTTGATGCCGCCGCTGGCCTCTGCATGGGCGATGGCGCCGGCCAGCTGGGCGGCCACCGTCAGCAGAAAGGAAACCTCGTCTTCATCAAAATGGCGTTGCTGCTGCTGGCGCACCACCAGGATGCCCATAATCTGGCGGTGATGAATGATGGGAACCCCCAGAAAGGCGTGGTAACGCTCTTCGCCGGTTGCGGCGATATAGCGATAGTTGGGGTGATCGGGCGCATTCTTGAGATTAAGCGGCTCTTCCGTATCGCCCACCACGCTGACCAGACCCTCACCACGAGGAAAACGCACCCGGCCAACCGCCGCCGGGTTCAGCCCGTCGGTGGCCATGAGAACATACTGGGCGGCGCCGTGATCAAACAGGTAGACGGAACTGACATCCGCCAACACCGCCTGCTTGACGCGCTTGACAATAATCTTTAAGGCCTGTTCCAGGTCATGTGCCCCATTGACTTCATTGACAATGCGGCGGAGGGTTAACAACATGGGCGGGCCCTGTCAAAAATAGCGTTTAGCCTTGCGCCGGCAGCACATAGGGTTCGAGCTCCCGCAGGGCCCGTTTGTAGACCTTGCGCTTGAAGGGAACAACCTCCTTCAGCGGCGCCCAGTAATCGACCCAGCGCCAATAATCGAACTCCGGGGTGTCTGTGTAATCGAAACGCACATGACTTTCATCGCCAATGAGATTCAGCATGAACCAGATCTGTTTCTGGCCGATGCACACCGGCTGGCTGTTGTGGCGCACCAGTCGTTGGGGCAGCCGATAACGCAACCAGCCGCGGGTCCGTGCGACCAGTTCCACGTCTTTAGGCAACAGGCCAATCTCTTCCTGCAGCTCCCGGAACATGGCGTCCTCAGGACTTTCCCTGGGCGCAATGCCGCCCTGGGGGAACTGCCAGGCGTTCTGACCGATCCGGCGGGCCCATAGCAAATGACCTGAGCGATTACTTAAGATAATACCGACATTGGCGCGGTATCCATTGACATCAATCACTTACAACCTGTCTGTTTGTTTGACTTCAGACCTGCGATTCTCCCACAGTGCTTTCCTGACAGCAAATCCATTCCATACTGTAGCGCCTTGGCGGGGGAATACTGCTATACTGGTCACAAAGCGGGCATTACAAGAAAAATGTCATTACTAACCATAGGTTAACAAAATTGGATCTGGCAATATTTGATCTGGACAACACCCTGCTCGGCGGGGACAGCGACTATTTGTGGGG
>CAZFJS010000126.1:0-3353 GCA_964519605.1 uncultured Gammaproteobacteria bacterium | reverse complement strand
CAATATTTGATCTGGACAACACCCTGCTCGGCGGGGACAGCGACTATTTGTGGGGGCTGTTTCTGGTGGAGAGAGGTATCGTGGATCGTGAACACTACGAACGGGAGAATGAACGCTACTACCAGGACTATCTGGCGGGTAATCTGGATATTGATGAATTCCTGCGTTTCACACTCCAGCCGCTGGCAGCGCATTCCCTGGAGGAATTGCAGCGTTGGCGCATCGACTTTATGGCCGAAAAGATCTCTCCCATTATCCTGCCCAGGGCGCGCCAGCTGTTGGCGCGGCACCGCAGCCAGGGTGACCGGCTGCTGATCATCACCGCCACCAACGCCTTTATTACCCGCCCCATTGCCGACGCACTGGGGGTTGAGCAGCTCATTGCCACCGATCCGGAAATGCGCCAGGGCCGCTACACCGGCGAGGTGGCCGGCGTGCCCTGTTTCCGCGAGGGCAAGGTGGTGCGCCTGAAGGCCTGGCTGCAGGAGCACGACCTGACATTGATAGAAAGCTGGTTCTATTCCGATTCCCACAACGACATCCCCCTGCTGGAACAGGTGAGCCATCCCACGGCGGTGGACCCCGACGAAACCCTTTCCGGGCATGCCGCGATGCGGGGCTGGCCCGTAATTTCCCTGCGGGGCTCATGAGCGGAGGCAGCACCGCTGACAGGCAGCGTGCTTTCCGCCGCCGGCCGCAACGGGGCTTGTTGCTGGCGCTGGGTCTGCTGGCGGGTGGCAGCCTGTTGTTTGCTCTGGCCAGCGGCAGTGTTGCCATGGACTGGACAGCGTTGTGGCGGGCACTGCATGGCGAGCACGTCGGTATACCCTATCCCCTGATTTTCGAGTTGCGACTGTCCCGCAGCCTCAATGCCTTTGCCTGCGGCGGTATGCTGGCGCTGGCCGGTGCCCTGTTGCAGGTATTGTTGCGCAACCCCCTGGCGGACCCCTACATTCTGGGGGTTTCCGGTGGCGCCTCGGTGGGGGCGCTGGGCGCGCTACTGTTCGGTCTGGGTGGCCTGTGGGTGAGCGGTAGTGCCTTCGGGGGTGCGCTGCTGTCGATGGTGCTGGTATTGGCGCTGGCCCATGGCAGCGGACGCTGGACTGCCACCCGCCTGTTGCTGACCGGGGTGGTGATTGCTGCCGGTTGGGGGGCGCTGATCAGCTTTATTCTGGCGATCAGCCCCAATGCCCAGCTGCGCGGCATGCTGTTCTGGCTGATGGGGGATCTGAGTCATAGCGAGCTGTCGCTTAGCGGCCTGTTGCTGTTGCTGGTTGCGCTGCTGCTGGCCTTGCCCGTGGCCCGCGATCTGAATGTGCTGGTGCGTGGCGAATTCCAGGCGCGGGCCCTGGGTGTGGGCCTGGATAGCCTGCGGCTGCAGCTCTACCTCAGCGCCTCCCTGCTGACTGCGGTGGCGGTGACCATTGCCGGGAACATCGGTTTCGTCGGACTCATCGTGCCCCACCTGATCCGCCTGCTGGGCGGGCGCGATCACCGTATTCTCCTGCCCGCCGTAGTCCTGCTGGGCGGCAGCCTGCTGGTGGTGGCGGACACCCTGGCACGCACCGTGCTGGCGCCCCGGCAGCTGCCGGTGGGGGTGGTCACGGCGCTGATCGGCGTGCCGGTGTTTCTCTACCTGCTCTATCGGAACAGCCGGCTGTGAGCCTGCTCGCCCTGCGTCATCTGCAGCTTGCCATTGCCGGCCAGCCCATCTGCCAGGATCTGCAGCTGGAGATCCAGCCCGGCGAGTGCTGGGGCATCCTGGGCCGCAACGGCGTCGGCAAAACCACCCTGCTGCAGACCCTGGCCGGCCTGCGCACCCCTGATGGCGGGGAGATTCTGTTGCAGAACCGGCCGCTGACAGCACTGCCCCGGCAGCAGGTGGCCCGGCAGATCGGCGTCCTCTTCCAGGACAATCGGGCGCTGTTTCCCGCCAGCGTGCTGGAATCCACCCTGATCGGCCGCCACCCCTGGCTGAAACGCTGGCAGTGGGAGGGCAGGGAGGATGTCGAACTGGCCCTGGCCGCCCTGCGCACCGTGGATCTGGAAGACCTCGCGGCGCGCGACGTGACCACCCTCTCTGGCGGCGAATACCAGCGCCTGCAGATCGCCACCCTGCTGACCCAGAACCCGACGCTCTCCCTGCTGGACGAGCCCATCAATCATCTGGACCTGCATCACCAGATCAGCATCCTGAAGACCCTCACCGCCGAGCTGGCTGCCCGCGCTCAGGCGGTGATCATGGTGCTCCACGACATCAATCTCGCCGCCCGCTTCTGTGACCACCTGCTACTGCTCTTCGGTAATGGCCAAAGCTGCCAGGGCGCCCCCGCAGCCGTGCTCACTGGAGAGCACCTGCAAAAACTCTACGGCCACCCCTTGCAGCGGCTGGAACTGAACGGCCATAGCGTCTTTATTCCGGAATAGTTTCAGCGCCGAGCCTTCGGCAAAAAATGGTTTACGGTTGCTTTATCTCATCGAACTGTTGTAGCGCCAGATCAAAAGAGTAGAAGCCAGAAAAACTTTCATGTTTTTCCACAGCATTATATTTGGCCTTTTCGAGGATGAGCGCGTCGGGAAAATCTGCAATTTTCTTCTTCTTCCCCACCTTGACAGGCTGGGCGCTACGATAGCGATGGTATGCTCGCCAAACAGTTTGTCCGTCTTCAAAGCTGATATTAGGCTCTTTGAACAAGCTATCAATGACGATCAATAAATCTTCTTTGTTGAGCCGGTATTTTTTCCCCTTGAGTGTCCAGACGGTTTCTGCAAGCACTACATCGGTAAGCAGTACCTTTTCTGTGCCGCTAATCAATTGGTCAGCCTTGGCGGATTGCTTTTTGTCGTCCTGCAGCAGGTATCGAAGTAATACGTTGGTATCGATTGCAATCACGAGATACCCTTGCTTTTTTCTTTAACTGCGGAACCCGGCTTCAAGGGCGCTTTCCAGTGATTGTTCATCACTCAGATTTTTGTCAGTCCTGATTTGCCGGAGAATGCCTTTTGCGGCGCCCTTTTCCTTTTTTATGATCGTAATCATGCCGTCATGAATAAACATTTCGATTTCATCGCCAGGCTCAATTCTGGCTTCTCTGCACTGATTGATCGGGAGCGTGATTTGTCTTTTGGCGCTGACCTTTGGCACGTTTCACCTCTTTACATATTAGTATAAGTAAAGATTATCAGCGGCCTCGCAAAGCGTCAAGCCGTTTTTGCAGGCTACCAGGGAATCAGCACGCTGATGGAGGATTCATGGCGATGATAGTCGTTCTGGCGAAAGTTGGAGGAGTTGTTGGTATAGCGATATTCCGCGCTAATATCCCAGCCGCGGCGCAGATGGCGGGTGAAATTCA
>CAZFJS010000125.1:0-5582 GCA_964519605.1 uncultured Gammaproteobacteria bacterium | reverse complement strand
CCATGCGGCCATGAGGGACAGCAAGAATATTCACAACATCACCCTCTATACGATAGAGAATAATGAGTTTACCTTCCGGAAGACATCGGCAGTTATCAGATATCTCCGGACGTGCTGTTCCAAGAAGAGGCGTCTCCAACAGGCTGAGAATACGGTTTTCAATCTGTGCCAAGTATATATCCGCCTGACGGTTCCCCCATTTCTCCCTGGTATATTCTGCTATTGAGGCCAAATGTTCTGCGGCTAAATCAGAATATTCCAGCTCCATCGTTTCAGGATTTTTTATTCCTGCTTTTTGCCTTTATCTTTTCAAAAAAGGCATGCGATTCTTCTTTATTCCGGATTGTCGTGGATTCTCCGCGCGCAATTTGTGCTTCACCTTCGGCCACGTATGCACGCAGACGCTCCAATTTCATTGCTTCATAATCGTGAATAGACATCATCACGGCAACGGGACGCCCTTGCTTTGAAACGGTCACAGGTTCTCTTTGTGCATTGTCGAGCAATTCACCGAAACGTGTTTTCGCTTCAGACGCTGATATAGATTTCATGGCAACAAACCCCATTTCTTAGAAAACTCTCCACGCATTCATTTTAACCATTTTAACTAAAATGTCCATTTTTCAGGAGATCGTCCTTGTGTCACCAACTATAGATCCATCGCAACCGTGGAATCTCTGAATCAATCCTGCTGCGGCCTAAACGCCTTGCGCAGCAAATGTGGTACCAGCAGATAGAGCGGCATGCGTAGATAATGGGCACGGATGTACAGCAGCCAGCGCGCCACCCCGGTCAGCGGCAGGGTGCAGCTGGGATGATCCACCATCAGGGCACGATTAAACAGGGCATCCATCACCGGCTTCAAACCCACTCCGGGACACCCGGCGCGGATGTCCTGTTGCACGGCATCCGGCACCGGTGTCGCGAGTATCCGCTGGGTATAGCGCAGGGCGTAATACAGCGGACGTAGCAGATCCAGTTCTCTGGCACGCGGCATCAGCCCTTTCCAGAAACGTTCATCCCGACCGAAGTCCCGCAGCAGGGCATCCAGATCTACCAGGTCGCGCAGACCATGCTCCAGTTCCCCGTCATGAAACAGGTGGGTCGCGCTGTGCAGCACCATATCCGCTGGGGCGAGGATGCGCACTTCAGGATCGCCGGAAAAACTTTGCGCGGCGGCAATCAGCTTCTCCGGCGACGGATGAAGGCGGGCCGTCTCCGGCAGAATGTTATGATGGACATCGAGCACCGTCCGGCGCCGGATGTGACGCAGGGGCGGCAGTTCATGCATCCAGCGGCGGTAATAACGTTGATCATAGGCATTCAGATGCGTCGTCATCCAGCCCTGCACCAACAAGGCCTGCTCTGTTTCCTCCAGCCTCTCCCGCGGCACCAGAATATCGATATCATTGAACAGACGGCCGTGACCGGGTGGCAGGCCCGCCATCACATAGGCGGCTCCCTTCAGCAGAATAACGGATACCCCGATGGGCACCAGCGCACGGCGCAGACAACGGACCTCCCAACGCACCACCCGGTGCTGGGCCTGAGCATAGCTGCGGGCCGAATCCAGATGCCTGAAAGGCAGCTCGGGCACCCGGCCAAGCAGTCCCTGGGCATCCAGGAGCAGGCACAAATGTGCCAGCAGGTCAGCCTGTCGGGCCTGGCGGACGAGCAGATCCCAGTCCTCCGGCGAACAGGCAAGGCACGACTCAGGCGTGCGCAAGGCCTGGATCAGCAGAGAGATCTGCTTACTGTTTTGTCTTTCCATCCGGATTGCTACCGGGGGCCTCCAGCGCATCGAACAGGGCCACTGCCTGCTCCAGGCGGCTGTAGCTAAAGCGATAGCACTGACAGGCATCCATCACCTGGGTCAGCATCCGGAATGCGCGGGCACCCAGCACATTGTAGTTAAAAGCATTCCCGACCAGGCGCATGAACATGCGCGCTTTTGGTTCCATCTCCAGCACGGCAGGTGCCCCCGCCTGGTAACAAGGCGCGATGACCCACGCGGGCAAGGCCGTTTCCCCCGCTCGCGCCACACTATCGGCCGGCGCCTGCATATGAGATACCGTCCCCTTCCGGGTATCGACACAATCCCGTCCCAGGCGCGCCTGGGGTGCAAAATCCCGAATGACGCCAATGGATTCATTCTTCAGACTGATGGGGCGCGGATTGGGAATCACCCGGCCGTCCTGCAGGGAAATAATGGTCATTTCATCGGACAGCAGTCGCCAGCCATGATGAGCCAGCGCCGCACAGAGGGTGCTTTTCCCGGCGCCCGGCTCGCCCGGCAGGATGACGGCCAGGCCGTGGCGTTCCACCACGGCAGCATGCAAAATCAGATAATGATGCAGATAGTTGGCCATGCACCAGTTCAGGCCCCACTCCAGCATCGGGAAGGCCTGAGACAGGGGCAAAGGCTTGAAAGGGCTATGGCCGTCCTGGAAAAACAGGACCTGGGGACGCCACCAACGGCGCACATTCCCGGGACACGCCAACTGCACATGGAAGTCGACAAAGCCGGGCTCACGATCCAGAGGATAATCGCTGTAGAGCAGCTGGATGCCTTCGGCAACGGCCGGAATCGTCGAGCGTATGCGGATACTGATCGGTCCGGTGCGCAAGCAGATGCCGGGATGACGCAGCTGCCGTGACAAGTCTGCTGTTGTCAGGGCGGAAACTTTCATGCCTCGACTGCCTCAACAATATCCAGGCGCCGCAATTCTGCCAATGCGCGCGGCACATAAGCCGCGAAAGCCGCCTGATCACAGGGGGACAGGTGTATAGACAACGACTGGATCAAACCAGCGGTATTGGCCGGTGACTGTTGCAGAATCCGGATGAGCTGGTAGGCATTATTTTCCAGCAGGTGGGTATTACCGGTGCCGCTGTGAAACAGAACCACTTCCTCGTCCCACTGCTGCGACAAAAATTCAAAATCACCAACGACACGCCACTGCAAAGCCTCACCACCCGCAGCCATCAACGCGACGGCTATTCGCGTTCGTTGAGCAGCTGGTAGTCTGCCTTGAGGCCTTCCGGATCAACGGCATATCTTAATGCCCACATGTCGATGATCTGTTGCGGGGTATAGCCGAAGATGTCGACACCAAAATGCGCCGCATTCAGCAGGGCGGCCACCGCATGGGCACCCAGCTGGTAACGGTCATCCCGGCCGTTGAGGATAATCACTTCCATCATAGAGAGGTTGCCATACAGATCACCTTCAAAAGGACCCGCCTGGCGCTGGCTGTTACTGTAACCCAAGTGAAATGGCGTGCCATCCACATAGCGGTCACAATGGTTGCCCCCCCCGGTGTGACTATCACACCGACCGGCAGTATAGGGATAGGGCCATTCAACATGATTACGCCAATAGCCCGGCGTGAGCCCCGCGCAATAGTGATCATCATCGGGATTTGAAAGATTACCGGAAAGCGTGCCGGAAACTGTGCAATGATTGGCCAGCACAGGCCGACTGGCAACCGTCATAATCACCGGCGCGGCAATACTCGCCCCTTTGAGGAACCGGCGCCGACTGTCGGAATGCTGCGCCTCCGCCTCGTCAGACTGAACCGGTCTATTTTCCAGCTTCTTCTCAGTCACCCCATTCACTCCCGATATACAGCGATATCATATTCACGGCTGCCCTTGCAACCTGTCTTGAAATTATCCTGCTACCAACGTCAAAATTCAAGCACATTGTAACACTTTCCTTATTTATGTAGAAGCACTATTCATGCCAGAAAAATAAGCATTTTTTCACATATAGAAATCAGTTGCTTAGGGCACCCCAAAAATGCCTCTGAAAAAGTGTAAAAAATCCTGACATTTTAAGCACGAAAAAATCTGTATTGAAGCCCGCAACTAAGGTTCAGTAATACCGGCACTTTGCATCAGGGCGCGTACATAGCGGGCCGGCATAGCATAGGTGATCCCGCTGGGGTCCTTTAATACACTTTCCTTGGTCCCTTTGACAAACACCATGTTCACCACCGCGATCACCTTACCGGTTTCCGGGTCATACAGGGGACTGCCGCTGTTCCCGGGATAAGCCGTCGCATCCAGCTGGAAAACATTGTAGGGTGAACGCAGGCGCTTGATTACTTCAGGAGTCAGCTGAGTAGATCTATCCATCGGCGCAACAATAGGCGTGATAGAAGAGACAATACCTCGGTGAGTTACCGGATAGAGACCTAACACCGCACCAATCGGAAAACCGGTAAAAGCGTACAGCTGGCCCTCCCTGACCTGGCCTGAGTCACCCAGTTGCAATGCCGACAAGGGAACCCCGGGGATTTCCAGAATCGCAAGATCATGCGCAGG
The DNA here is from genome assembly GCA_964519605.1 of uncultured Gammaproteobacteria bacterium. GTDB lineage: Bacteria > Pseudomonadota > Gammaproteobacteria > SZUA-140 > SZUA-140 > CAZFJS01. The sequence continues at coordinate 1,253 of CAZFJS010000125.1, read as the reverse complement.
GTCTTCAGCCAGAATGTCCGCTTTACGAACCTTGGGTGCCGGCCCCCTGCCGACAAATACCACATAGTGTTCAAAATGCGCATCATCCAGCATCTGTGATACAACATGAAGATTGGTTACAACATATTGCCCGTTGGCAACGACAAAGCCGGTACCCAGAAGATGAGCCCTAGGACTTCTTGTCTGCTGAAAAGTACCCACGCCAACGATACCGGGCTTGATCCGATCAATAACGATGGGTAGTTCAGCTGCATCTACCAGAGTAAAAAACTGCAATAACCCCAGCAGAACCAGCGGAAGGAATATCAATTTTAGTTTGCTGCAATCATATACGGGCACAAGCTTGGCCTGTGTTAATATAACATTCAGGTTCACAATAATTCTACACCCTTTTTCACTGAAACGGAGCGAGATGCCCGGACAAGATAAGCCCTAAGGAAGCGCCGATTAATTTCACTACCTTCATTCCGGCAAAGAGCGGAAAGAAATGCTTGTGCGTTGAACAAGGGATGTATTCCATAGCATACGAATAATATTAAAAAAATGAACAGCACGACAATATCGACTGATACACCATGGTTCAATATTTGGCTAGATGCATTTGGGGATGAAACAAGTGGCATATGGAGGTGGGATCATACCCGGATTCCTTACAAAAAGGCTATTGAAAAAATTGGCGGCTTCAATATCAAGACAATTATTGGTGCCACAAATGATCATACACCACGTTACGATATACTCGGAAAGATCAATGATCCGGATCGCATGCTCAATAAATTGCTCACCGACTTTTCAGCCTCCATGCTGGTCTTTCCCTATCTTGCCGGCAACTCAAAACTGCTGAGCCAATTTCAGAAAAAAGACAGCACACTGCTCTATCAGATCGACTTTTGTGAAGAATCACCATTTGCCAACTGTGAAATCTCCTGGGAGGATTACTGGCACAGCCGGGGGAAAACAAGATCCACCTGGGCACGCCGGGAAAGAAAACTAATAGAAAAATCAGGTGCTGATTTTATCGTTCTCACTAAATGGGAAGAAATTGAACCGCTGCTTGATCAGATCTATGAAGTTGAGGCCTCAGGTTGGAAAGGGGAACAGGGCAGCGCCATCAAACAAAATGCAACAACTCATCAATTCTATACAGACCTGATTAAATATTACTCAAAAAATGATCAGCTCAGACTGTTTATTCTGGTCCTGAACCAGGAGATTATCGCTTTTCAAATAACCACATTTTTGAATCGTAAGAT
>CAZFJS010000124.1:0-5698 GCA_964519605.1 uncultured Gammaproteobacteria bacterium | reverse complement strand
AAGTGTGCAACAAGGCAAACAATAAGCTGGTGAGCAGATTGGCGCAGCTCACCGGCCCCCAGGGCCGGCGCCATAACCCGCCCTGCAGCAGACCACGAAACAGTATTTCTTCCAGCAGAGGATAGACCAGCGCCACCGCCAAGAGACGCCCGGGCACCACCAGGACCCAGCCGGGTATCCAGGGTGAAGGCGCCCAGGCGGTCATCACTGCCCAGATCACCGGCGCACTCACCACCGCCGCACACAGGGGTGGATCACACCACCAGCGCTGTGGTTGCGTCAGTGATGCAGGTGGCGTCTCATCAGCCACAACAGCGCACCCAATAACAGCAGGGGAAACAAGGGGTCCACTGCGATCTCTGCCGAAGACAGGGTGCAACCGCCACCACCACCCGCCGCCACCGGTGCAGCGCCTGAACCGGTACTGCTCCCAACCGCCACAGCATGCCGTGCGGAAAAGCCGGCAGCCAAAACAAAACTTTCACTGCCCGCCCCCCCGGCACTGCTCTCGCCGATCGCGGCCCGCAATTGATAGGCCGTCGACGAGGCGGCCCCACCGGCAATGAGCGCGTCCCTTGCCAAGGTGAAGTTTTCACTGCTGGGCACAGCGGCCTGGGTAGCGGCTGCCCCCAACATCAGCAAGCATCCTGCCAGCAGACAATATCTCAAGGCTGCATGACCAGACGGGCACCAGCCACGGCATGACTGAGTGATTCAAGCCGGCCCGCCAGGCGATCGATCTGCCGGGACTGGGTGGTTTTCAATTTCAGCAGTTGCTGTTGCAATGCAGACAATTTCTGATTCGCCAGCTCGGACTGATGCCGCAGCCTGCTTATCTGCTGCTTCATGGCATCGAGCAAAACGGCATCATTTCCGCCCTGCTCCAACTGCACGAACATCAGCACCTTGCCACGGCCCCGTTCCAGTTTTTCCAGAGCCTTGCCCACAATCGTACCTTTACCGGAAAATCTGACCGCCACCCCGGGCTCCGGCCCGGTGGTTAGCAGATCACCCGGCCGGATTGCACCAAAACTCGCATCTGCCTTGACGGGTACCCGGCCGGCCAGGGCCACCAGGGAAATATGCGCCTTAAAGAAGGCATCCATGACCTGGGAATCCAGATCCTCTTCCATTTGTGCAATGTGGGCCTGGATGCGGCCGGCCTGTTGCGTATCAACCGCGCTTTGCGCTTCTTCCAGTGTCTCACGGAGCGTCCGCAGCTTGCGTTGTCTTTCCAGGTCTGCAGCCAGAATCTGCGCCCGCAAGGCATCCCGTTGCCCAGCAAACGCTGTTGCCAGTTTGCTCCCCCAGGCTGCTTTGAGTTCGGCGGGGTCAAAAGGCACACCACCAAGGACATTGCCCGGTTTCTTGCTGACCACCCCGATGACCAGGCGATCCTCGGAGCCAGTGGACTTCCTGATCGCGCCTGCTCGCCCCGGGTCCAGCCTGACGATATCCCCCGGCTGCAGAGACTCGGATGCCAGGAATGACTCGGCCAGATCGAAACTGGTGGCATTGGAGGTCAGAAAGCCCCGAATGCGCAGATTCCCTGTTTGCGACAACGAAGCGATCTGATTCAGGATCGAGGTATTGCCATTGGCCTTCCACAACATTTTGGAACTGGTGTCGCTATTATCACTGTCGATAATCGTGATAATCGTCCCGGTAGATGAGATGGTTCCGTTAAGGAAGCCTACGCCTAAATCGAGCCGGCCACCCACGCCGGCGTGGCCAGGCGTAAACAGGCCATAACCGGTCGTGGTGGTTGCGGTACCATAGATACCGTATTTTCCCGAACCCTTGACGCCAATATTAGGTGAGTTACCCTCGACGCCGATACCCTGTGTGGTGTCATCTGCAGATCCCAGCACCCCAATCGCCGCATTCCCGGCAGCCGTGGTGGTCTTGTTATAGCCCCATACACCAGCACCTGAGCCTGTGTCACTGATACCATAAACACCATAGGTCGTACCGCTGGTGCTGGTAGCCTCGCCCATCACCGCCGCGCCCGTCACATTGTCCATCGTCGCATGGATTCCCTTGACCAGACCACTTACTCCGGTAGTACTGTCATGGACATCGAGCTTTGCCGCCGGGGCATTGGTGCCAATACCGACATCACCCCCGCCAAATGCCAAATCGATATTCGTGGCACTGTTATAGTTCAAATGCAGTGCGGCATCAGAATCGATCTCATTGCCGTCAATCAGCAGATTCTGGCCGGGTGAACTCACCATGAGGGGCGCAGTAAGTCCATCACTGTCGACACCGCTTACCTGCAGGGGAGTTACCGGCGTACTGGTACCGATTCCGACTTTCACTGTGGTACTCACCTTGCCCGAGCCATCGGTCCAGGCGCTGGTCCCGGGATTCCCTTGCGGACCCGGAGGCCCCTGAGGGCCGGTTGCTCCGGTCGGGCCCTGAGCGCCGGTCGCGCCAGCCGGTCCCTGAGGTCCTGCTGGACCTTGAGCACCAGCAGTACCGGCCGCTCCCTGTGATCCCACCGGTCCCTGGGGGCCGGTGGCACCGGCCGGCCCCTGTGGCCCGGTGGCGCCCTGCAACTGTCCAGCTGTAAAACCGCCTACGGTATCCGCTTCGCCGGCATGCAGCGCATATGCCGCACTGTTCAGCAGGCGGCGGGGACTCATTTCGCTATCAGAGCCCACTGTAATACCCAGGTAATAGGGGATGTCGAACTGCAAAGCAGTCCCAAAAGGCGTTACCGTACCCAACTCCACGCTGAACAGACCCTCATTGACGGCCACCTGGCGGGTTTCGGTCCACAGCGGCACCCCACCCGTAGCAGTAGAATAGAGACTGAAGCTCATGGCGACGGTGGCATCCACCATAGCACCCTGGGCATCCCTGAGTTCACCTTGATAATTGATGCTGGGCGGCACTGCCGCCTGTACTGACAGGCTCGTCAACCCCAGCCAGACGAGCGTGATAATTATTGGCAGTTGCTTCATATTATTATTCTCTCCTGCGCGATGACACGGATTTCAGCAATGATTCAGGAACAGACCACCCCTGATTCGCCGGTTTTTTCCGCAGAAAAGTCTAAGAGAGATATCCAGGGACGTCTATTACCGGAAAAGGTGATCAAGCGCCTGATGGCCTGGATTCAGGCCATCAGGCGCAATCCGGATGCCTCCTTCAGAGCGGTTATCAATCTGCAGAATTGCGCCGATTCTTGTGGCACGCCACTGTATATTCGCCAGACCATGCCCCCCGCTCACCCTGGCAGGATCAAAACCGCAACCATCATCGTCAATGGCAAATCCGTGGCGATCCACATGTACGGTGATACAGCGGGCACGGGCATGGCGCAGACTGTTGGCAATCGCCTCCTGCACGATGCGCATCACATGCAGTACCGCTGCCGGCCCCGGCGGCAGGGCGACTGGCTGCGCCCAGACCTGCCAATCCAGGCGTATCCCCTGCCGCGCCAGACCGGGCTCCAGACGCTGGCGCAGCACGCCCAGCATCGTGAGCACATCTGCCTGGGGATCGAGGGAATCCATAATCAGGCGCAGTTCGTCCAGGGCCGCTCGGATACGCTGATTGAGCACCGTATCCTGTGATTCCGACAAGCTGAGCGCGCCCATCAAATGGCCACCCATGCCATCGTGTAACTCTCGCATGATACGACTGCGTTCATCACTGAGCGTTTGTTCGTGCTGCAGTTTGACGATCCGCTGATGCTGCCGTTGCAGTTGCTCTCCCTGTTCATGCAAGGCATTCTGCAGGGTACGGCCAAAATGACGCTCGGCCTCCAAGGCATGGAGAAAACGTGCCAGCAATACCAGGGACACGGCAAAGGAAAAGGCCACTGGCCCGAGATAATAGACGTAGGGCGTCTCTCTTTGCAGATGAAAGGCCACGGGTATCCAGTCAGCAAAACCAAAGGCCGCTACGCTGGTCATGCAGACCCCCAGAGCCAGATGAAGGCGCCGATCCCGGCGCAACCAGCTGCTGAAGGAAAGCCAGATCAAATGTAACATGATGGCCAGACCGCCGAGATGCAGCAGCAGCGCCATCTGCAGCTGATGGGCATCGTCTGCAAAGCCCAGCAACAACGCTCCAATGCCGACGTAGGCCAGCAACAGGCGCTCAGCGCGTCCCACGGGGTGGGCCAGCATGCGCAACATGAACAGATAGTAAAAGCCCATGGACCAGGCGACAGCCACATGTGTCAGCCAGCGCCAATCGACACGGAGCAGCGGGACATCGACCCAGAAACTGTCAAGAATATAGATACAACTCAGCAGACTGCCGGCAGCAAAATAAAAAAAGGCGCGCTCACGGGTCAAGCGCCACCACATCAGGAGCATCAAACCCAGGGCCAGATTCACGCCAAAAGCACCCATGCTGAGCACATGGGCGCGCAACAGGCGTAGATGGTAGACCGGCAGCAGTACAGAATCTGGTCCGACATACAGGCTGCCCAACAGCCCCCGGCCATTGGCAAAGGCTCGCAGATGGACCAGCAACTCATTCGTCCCCTGGCGCCATAAAGCAGACGGCACCTGAAAATAAAGCGGGAGATTCCAATAACGGGCCACTGGCGCTGCCATGGCGCCCCCACTGCCCACCAGCACGCCATTGATATAAAGCTCGGCATTCATACTGAGGCGGGGCAGATAAACACCCCATAGGCCTGTAGGTAATGGGGTGCTGAGTTGCAGACGGTACCAGCCATCACCCCCCTGGCCCGGACGGCGACGCCCCCAGTTGTCTGGCAAGGAAACCCGGCGCCACACCGGACCCCAGCGGGCCCTGGAGAACTCAGCCACATCCAGGCGCTGCGCACCACCGATCCGTCCCGGACTTCGCAGGAAAACCAGGACCATGACCACCAACAGAACGATCACCATGAGGCTGACAAACAGCACCAGGATGCGGCGAATGTTCATCGCATTTCCCGCAGCAACCCCCGCTGCCTGGCGCGAATCACCGCCCGGGCTCCCGAATTCACTTCCAGTTTCCGGTAGATATGCTTGATATGCGCACTGACAGTATTGATGCTGATACCCAGGTGGTGGGCAATCTCTTCACGCCGGAAACCGCGGGCGAGAAAATCCAGTACTTCCCGTTCCCGTTGCGATAATAGACTCTGACCATCTGGGGATATGGCTGTCTGCAGCGGCACTAACTGGGCAAGCAAGGTACGGGCAATGCGGGGACTGAGGGGTGCGCCACCCTCCAGGGCGCTGATAATGGCCTCGCCCAGTTCAGAGAGCGGTGCATCCTTGAGCAGATAGCCGATGGCACCCGCTGCCAGCGCCTCCCGCACATGCCGATCATCACCATAGATACTCAACACCAGGCAGAGTGTCCGGGGAGACAGGCGGCGGCACTGGCGTATCAGTTCGATACCATCACCATCAGGCAGACCGATATCCACAACCAGTACTGCGGGCGGAACCGCACGCAGTAGCGTCAGCGCCTCTGCCATACAATCCACCGCTGCCGCCAGCAGCAATTGCTGCCGCCGGGCAATTGCCATGGCCAGACGCGCCTGACAGTCCGGATCATCCTCGACGATCAGCACGCTATGTCGTTCCTTATCCATTGCGCTGGCAGTCCGAGGAACGACAGGCTTCTTATTCTACCGGCAGATACTGCGACCAGTCTTGATCGGGATCACCGGAGACGAAAAAATAGGGGTTCAGCAGGGAATCCTTGGTGTTGTAGC
>CAZFJS010000123.1:4403-5704 GCA_964519605.1 uncultured Gammaproteobacteria bacterium | reverse complement strand
TCTTTGCAACACTTGCTGTTTAGATCAACAGAAAAAGTCTCGCAGTCCAAACCAATATCTTCCGCCAGTTTTATTAATACGCCGGTATCAGACGGGTTTTGGGCATGTAAGTAATAAGCTTCCTGTATCGCCAGCAGCATACGATTTTTTAAATCTGGCCGTTGCATATTACAGGCGATGATCGCCCGGCAGGATGGATAGGTCGATCGCCGTGGCCTGCATACTGCCCAGAAATCATAATTAAAGTTTATGCCCGGAATTGTCTGCTGAATTCTCGCCCAGTTATCCCGTATACTCGCCTGCATGTCGTCAGACATCGGTTCGTCGTTGTCCGGTGCCAACCCGCCTAAGACATAGCGGATGTTAACCTCACCAGGCATCTGCACGCTTAGTTGATTCTGCACCTGAGTCCATACTGGCACAAAGCCCCAACACCATGAACACATCGGGTCATGGACATAATAAAGTGTGGCAGCTAAGTCAGACATTCGTCAGTTTATTGTTCCCTTACGAAAAACACTGGTCACGATCTGCTGTGCCCAGGCCGGTGGGTAACCGGCGTAGTGACCCAATCCGCCAACCTGCCACTTGGCTATTAATCTGAGCATTGCGGCAAACACTCCATTGAAAAAGTCATCATAAGAATTCCTCTCAACAACAGAGGGGAGCAGTGCTGCCAAGCACATAGCCAGCAAGCAGTTTATCCTCATTTGGCGGTTACGCCAAAATCATGACAAGTCAATTCGTGCCTGCAATTTTTTTCAGCAGTGAAATACAGCCACCATTCAGTTTCCGTTCAGCCGCCCGTTTATATACTGCCCATACAGTTCAATAAGAGGGATAGCACCATGAAGAGCCTCATTTTTGTAATCTGCCTGATGGCGGTCGCTGTACTGCCTCAGACTGCATTTGCCGATCATCACCATGAAGAGGATGATGATTACGAATTCTCTGAATACCATGAAACTCGTGAAGCCCACCGCCGCGATGACACGATTATTATTGTGGTCAAACCCCGTGCGCATCGCAAACATCAGAATACTTACATCAGAGAGTGCTGGACGGAGGAGACCCGCTACCCCCGTCACAGCAACCATCGCGATGCGGCAGGACGCATGATCACCGGCGGCATTGTGGGCGGCGTCATCGGCCATCAGTTCGGCAGAGGACATGGCCGTGATGCTTTTGCCCTGCTGGGCACACTCATCGGTGCCTCTCTGGGACATGACATGGCATACCAGCATGATCGTGGAGAAAGACACCGGGTCTATAAAAAACGCTGCCGACTCTCTCAGCGCAGC
>CAZFJS010000123.1:0-4303 GCA_964519605.1 uncultured Gammaproteobacteria bacterium | reverse complement strand
TTACGAGCCCGGTTTGTATTTGACTAATAGCAGCTCTGGTTTATCATCACGGGAATTGATTTCACTATAACCATGATGGAGACCGCCAAATGAAATCACGGGCAGCAGTTGCGTGGGAAGCCGGATCACCCCTGGCCATAGAAGAGGTTGATGTGGAGGGCCCCAAAAAAGGTGAGGTGCTGATCCGGGTGGTCGCGACAGGCGTGTGTCACACGGATGCCTTTACACTGTCCGGAGCAGACCCGGAAGGTATATTTCCTACAATTCTTGGCCACGAGGGTGGCGCCATTGTCGAGGAGATTGGCCCCGACGTACATAGCGTCAAACCCGGAGATCATGTCATCCCTCTTTATACCCCGGAATGCGGGGAATGCAAGTTTTGCCGCTCCGGCAAAACCAATCTCTGCCAGGCTATCCGCACCACCCAGGGCCGCGGGCTGATGCCGGATGGCACCACGCGATTTTCCCACAAGGGTACAAAAATATTCCATTATATGGGCACCTCGACATTTTCAGAATACACAGTACTGCCGGAAATTGCTGTTGCCAGAATCAACAAGGCGGCGCCGCTGGAAAAGGCCTGTTTGATGGGATGCGGCATCACCACCGGCATTGGTGCCGTACTCAATACGGCCAAGGTGGAACACGGTGCCTCTGTGGCCGTGTTCGGCCTCGGTGGTATCGGTCTGAGTGTCCTCCAGGGTGCGGTCATCGCCGGTGCAGAACGTATCATCGCCATCGACATCAATCCGGACAAATTTGAAATGGCACGGCTGATGGGCGCCACAGATTTGATTGATCCACGCGATTATGACCAGCCCATACAGGAAGTCATCGTCGATCTGACAGGGGGCGGTGTCGACTACTCATTTGAATGTATTGGCAATGTTGATATCATGCGCTCGGCGCTGGAGTGCTGCCACAAGGGCTGGGGTGAGTCTGTCATCATCGGGGTAGCCGGCGCTGGCAAGGAAATCAGCACCCGCCCTTTTCAGCTAGTTACTGGCCGGGTATGGCGGGGATCGGCTTTTGGTGGTGTCAAGGGCCGCTCACAGCTGCCGGAATACATAGAACGCTATATGAGTGGGGAAATCAAGGTTGATGAAATGATTACCCACACCATGGGCCTTGCAGACATTAACAAGGCTTTTGATCTGATGCATGCCGGTGAAAGTATCCGCTCTGTCATCACCTTCTGAAGATCGCCACAAGGAAAGGTCCTGAACAATATGACGCGCAACGAGCAAATATCCATCCAGGATAAAACAAAAATATTTGGCGGCGATCAACTGGCCGTGACGCACTACTCGGAAACCTGCCAGTGTGACATGCACTTTTCCATCTATCTGCCCCCGATGGAAAAACAAAAAAAACTTCCAGTACTGTACTGGCTGTCAGGGCTCACCTGTACTGACGATAATTTTCTTATCAAGGCGGGTGCCCAGCGCTATGCGGCTGAACATGGCATTGCCATCGTCTGCCCCGATACCAGCCCGCGCGGGAATGGGGTTCCCGATGATCCGGAAAATTCATGGAACCTGGGCAGCGGTGCCGGTTTCTATATCAATGCAACCCAAACGCCGTGGTCAACCCACTACCACATGTATGATTACATAGCATTAGAACTGCCACAGATCGTCCAGCAGAACTTTCCACTCGAACCAGACCGTCAGTCCATCACCGGGCACTCTATGGGTGGCCATGGCGCCATCACCATCGCGCTGAGAAACCCCGGTCACTACCAGTCTATTTCCGCATTTGCCCCGATCTGTGCGCCTAGCCAGTGTCCATGGGGAAAAAAGGTCTTTAGCGCCTATCTGGGTGAAGATCAGACAAGGTGGCTAACTTATGATAGCTGCGCCCTGATCCCGCAATCCCATGAAAAGTTGCCACTGCTGGTGGACCAGGGCGTAGCGGACCCTTTTCTGCAGGAACAGCTCATGCCTCAACAACTGGAGGCTGCCTGCCAACAAGCCGATTACCCGTTGACGCTGCGCTACCAGCCTGGCTATGACCACAGTTATTATTTTATTGCCACATTCATTGGCGAGCATATTGAGCATCATGCCAAGGCGCTGAAGACATCGCTGTGATAACGGTGCTGACCAAGCTAGCAATATGGTATCGCAATGATGCTTGCCTATCAGTGGCTCATGACCGTTGCACTTGATATCTTTCTGAAATGGCACTATACCCAGTTTTAAGAAGGCATTGATCAGCAGGGATCCTGAAGAAAAATGGAATTCAAAGACTATTATCAGATCATGGGCGTCAATCGTGATGCCACCCAGGATGAAATCAAGCGTGCTTACCGCAAACTGGCGCGCAAATATCACCCTGATGTGAGCAAGGATCCAGAAGCAGAGGCCCGTTTCAAGGAGCTTGGCGAGGCCTACGAGGTACTTAAGGATCCTGAAAAGAGGGCCGCTTACAGCCAGCTCGGCGCGAACTGGAAGGCTGGCCAGGAGTTCCGGCCACCGCCGGATTGGGATCAGGGTTTTGAATTTCATGGTAGCGGATTTACAGGCGCGGATGCGGAACAATTCAGCGATTTCTTCGATAGTCTGTTCGGCCGTGGCGGTGTTAGCGGTACACGGCATGAATTCCATGCCCGCGGTGTGGATAGCTATGCCAAGGTATTCATCGATCTGGAGGATGCCTATCAAGGTGTGACCCGCACACTGACACTGAAATATACCGAATTAGGCCCGGATGGCAGGCCAATGCTCAAGGAACGCATGCTCAACGTACGTATACCCAAAGGCATATACCAGGGGCAGCATATTCGCCTGGCGAAGCAGGGTGGGGCCGGCATTGGCAAAGGAGAAGCCGGTGATCTCTATCTGGAAATTGAATTTCGCCCGCATCCCTTCTACCACGTAGAGGGCAAAGATGTGTATCTGAACCTGCCGGTAGCCCCCTGGGAGGCAGCACTGGGCACCAACATACAGGTTCCCACTCCCACAGGTACCGTGGACCTGAAGATCCCGGCAAATTCAGTTGCCGAAAGCAAATTGCGGCTTAAAGGGCGTGGCATTCCCGCACGGGTACCCGGAGATTTGTATATGGTGCTGAAGATCATCTTGCCGCCAGCAGATACCGAGGCGGCCAAATCGGCCTATCGAGATTTTGAAAAGGCACTCAAATTTAATCCGCGCGCAAGCCTGGGGGTGTAATCCGATGACTAATGAAATACTAAGCCTGTTCTCTGGCGAGGTGCTGGAAGAAGATGTCGAACTGAGCCTGTCCGAGTTATGCCGAGCCTGTCATCTCAGCGCAGAGGAGGCCGTCGAACTGGTGGAATTCGGCATCATCGAACCACACGGTCGCGAGCCGGACGGTTGGTGTTTTCAGGGGATCAGTGTGCGCAGGATTCACCGCGCCCGGCGTCTGGAACGTGACTTGGGCGTTAATACCGCTGGTGCCGCCCTGGCGCTGGATTTGCTCGATGAGATCGAGCGCTTGCGTAACCGCTTACATCGCTTCGAAATTTAAGCAGTGACAGCTTTGTAGCGGAAAAGGCATCGTCTTTCCTCGTACAAAGGGAATGGGCATCAGGATATCGATCTTATGCTCCAGCAAGCTAGCGGGCTATCCTCAGGCATCCACCCGGGAAGATCTATTCATGATGGCCGTCAGGAGAATCGGCGCCATGCACATGACCATGCTCGATTTCCTCAGCAGTTGCATCCCGGATATCGATGATATTGACATCAAAATTGAGCTCGGCACCCGCCAAAGGATGGTTACCATCAATAGTGATCTGAGTGTCATCCACTGCGAGGACAGTGATCACCAGCGCCTTGCCATCAGGTGCCTGGGCATGAAACTGCTGGCCTACTTCGATATCATCCTCGGCTTCAAAGGCATCCTTGGACACCACCTGGGTCAGTGAATCATCACGTTGACCATAGGCCTCTTCCGGAGGAATAACGGCCGTCAGTGATTCTCCGGCTGATTTTCCCAGCAAAGCCTTTTCCAGCCCGGGAATGATATTGTCAGCACCATGCAGATAGGAAAATGCGCCCTTTTCAGAATGATCGATGACACCACCGTTGGTATCGGTCAGTGTGTAATCGATGGTGACCACCTTGTTTCTTGCAATACTCATCTTGTTTCCTCATTTCTTCCAGGGAATACAAAGCGCATAGACGCCAAGAATTAAAACAAATCATATTTTGAGCGGGGCAGCAGGCTAAGATGTCCCGAACAGCTGATGACCATAACGGCTATAGCGCGTCGATTGGCCCTTCATTAAAAGGGGCAGATACTAACATGTTCCACGGCATACGAACATAAAAAA
>CAZFJS010000122.1:0-5736 GCA_964519605.1 uncultured Gammaproteobacteria bacterium | reverse complement strand
CCGGGAACCAATGTCGGTGCCGCCACGCCGGTGCAGATCTCCGGTTTCCCGCCCGGTGGCGATCAAGATGGCGCCCGCGGGAAAAAGCCGCGGCAATCCACCATGGAGCGCAAGATCATCAATGATGCCGTTGCCTATATCCGTGGGTTGGCACAGATGCGTGGCCGCAATGTCCAGTGGGCGGAGCAAGCGGTGCGCAGCGCGGCCAGCCTGTCCGCCAAAGAGGCCCTGGCGGCTGGCGTCATCGACCTGATGGCCACTGATGTTGCGGATCTGCTGCACAAGCTGGATGGCCGCCGAGTGATGGTGCTGGGGCAGGCGCGCACACTGAAAACCCGCGGCCTGCGGATATTGCGTATCGTTCCCGATTGGCGCGCCCGGTTGTTGGCGGTCATTACCGATCCCAATGTGGCTTATATGCTAATGCTGCTGGGTATCTATGGCCTGATTTTTGAACTGGCCAGCCCGGGTATGATCCTGCCCGGGGTTGCCGGTGCGATCAGTTTGCTGCTGGCCCTGTTCGCCTTTCAGGTGCTGCCGGTCAATTATACCGGGCTGGCCCTGATGCTGCTGGGTATCGCCTTCATGGTCGGCGAGATCTTTGTGACCAGCTTCGGCGCCCTGGGAATCGGCGGGGTGATAGCTTTTGTGATCGGCTCGATCATGCTGCTGGACACCGGGATTCCCGGCTACGGAATATCCATTCCGTTGATCGGTTTGTTTGCTCTGATGAGCGCCGGGTTTTTCATGCTGGTCATCGCTCTGGTGATCAGGGCCCGCAGGCGTCCGGTAGTGAGCGGGATGGAAGCACTGATCGGTAGCTATGGCGAGGCACTTGATGATTTCGAACATGAGGGACGCATCAGGATACACGGTGAATCCTGGCGGGCGTGTGCCGGCCGCCCGGTGCGGCGTGGCGACCGGGTGCGGGTGGTGGCACTCGAGGGTTTGCTGATGCGGGTGGAGCCTGAAGATGAGCATACTGCAAAGGAGAAGCAATCATGATGGGTATATCGATTATTTATATCATTCTTGGCGTGGCGGTCGCGTTTCTGGTCAGCGCGCTACGCATTATCTTTGAATATGAACGTGGGGTGATCTTTACCTTCGGGCATTTCTGGAAGGTGAAGGGGCCCGGTATCCGTTTGGTAATCCCTTATATTCAGCAGATGCGCCGGGTGGATCTGCGGATGATCGTTATGGATGTGCCCAGCCAGGATGTCATTACAAAGGATAATGTCTCCGTCAAGGTGAATGCCGTACTTTATTTCCGGGTGATCGATCCGGAAAAGGCGATCATCCAGGTGGAAAACTTCGATATGGCCACCAGTCAGCTGGCCCAGACCACGCTGCGCTCCGTGCTGGGGCAGCATGAGCTGGATGAGCTGCTGGCGGAGCGCGACAAGCTGAATCATGACATTCAACACATTCTGGACCAGCAGACCGATGCCTGGGGAATCAAGGTCAGCAATGTGGAGATCAAGCATGTCGATATTGATGAAAGTATGATACGGGCCATTGCCCGTCAGGCGGAGGCCGAGCGTGAGCGCCGCGCCAAGGTCATTCATGCGGCGGGGGAACTACAGGCATCAGAAAAGTTGCTGGAGGCTGCCCAGGTGCTCTCCCGGGAGCCCCAGGCCTTGCAGCTGCGTTATCTGCAGACACTCACCGAAATTGCCGGAGAAAAGAGTTCCACCATTGTTTTTCCCTTGCCGATGGATCTGCTTGCGCCGCTGCAGCGTTTGTCGAATAAGCAGGCGGCAGAATAAGGCGGTTTTCATTGTGCCGATAGATTGCTGAAGGAACAGGGTATGCCCGCTGGATTTAAGCGTAGACATGCCGATAGAGCGGGTATAATGATATTGAATATAGACTATTGGTAGCGAAGTGATGCGGCAAAATATATACCGGCCACCACCCTATAGCATGATGGCGATCTATGAGAAAAACTATCGGCATCTTATGCAGATTATTCCGGATGTGCGCGTGCTGCAGGGGACGGTTTATTCTGAATACAATAATCGTCCTGTCCTGTTTGTGGAGATGTTGGAGCAATGTCGGTATACCTCGATTCTGGCAATCACCCACTACCTCAGCCGGGATGAACAACTGCTTGCCGATTTCTATATGAAACTACGGGTTTATCACGATGCCCGGGTGGCGGAGGTGTGTGATTATCAACATCAGGCCGGCCTGCTGCCTGTCTATTCCTATCCCAACAAAAAAATGTATCAGCCCTATGAAAAGCAGCAGGTCAACCTGTTTCTGGAGGAGTGGCTGCAGTACTGTCTTCAGTATGGCTGTCAGTTTGAGCAGCTTGCCGAGCCTGGTATTTCCTGATATAGAGGCTCCGGACTTTTACTTTCTTAAACCCTGCGGTGTATTTGCCGTTAATAACAGATAGCTATTTGCTACGCTGGCTGTTACCAGTGAACAGACTATCACTGATCACTATTGTCCGAATGGGGGCCTATAATGAAACAAAAACTGCTTTTTCTTCTGTCATTGCTGATGTTGCCCCTGGCAGCCCATGCCGATACCCTGGGCGTCAAACTGGGCGTCGCCAGTTGGAGCTATGATGTTACCGGTGATCTACGCTACAAGAGTAAAAATTCAGCCGATGATATCGATGTGCAGAAGGATCTGGGTTATGACAATGATACGCTGACCTTTGCCTATCTGATTTTTGAACATCCCATTCCGCTGCTGCCCAATGTCAAGCTGAGTTACACCAATATCGATACCGACGGCCGGGGAAAACTGAGCAGAAATTTCAGTTATGGCGGTGTGGTGTTTACCGCCAGCGATCAGGTGAAAAGCGATATTCAGCTGAAACAGACGGACATTACGCTCTATTATCAGCCACTGGATAACTGGGTAAATCTCGATATCGGCCTGAATGCAAAGTATATCGATAGCAAGGCAAATATCACCAGCACCACCACTGGCATCAGCAAAACCGCCGATGTCTCCACCTGGGTGCCCATGCTGTATGCCGGTGTGGGCGTCGATTTGCCCTTCAGCGGCCTGGGGGTCAGTGCCGACGGCAGTTATATTGGCTATAGTGGCAGTGATTTCTATGATTTCAGCGTGCGCCTGACCTACACGACGCCGTGGCTTGTCGGAGTCGACCTGGGATATCGCAAGATTTCTTTGAAACTGGATGATATTTCGAATTCCTATGCGGATATCCGCTTCGATGGCTACTACGGCGGGCTCTATCTGCACTTCTGAGCCAGCAGGGCGGCGCCAAAGGCTGCCTGCCGGTGGTGGGCGACTGATATCGGCACCTGCAGCAACTGTTGCCTGATCATCATCCAGGGGCGGTTGGTTGCCCCGCCGCCGAGCGTACGCACGCTGGTGGGCCAGGGAACGCCCTGGCTTGCCAGTCGGCGATAAGCCTCCGCTTCGACAGCGGCGATCCCCTCTAAAATGGCCTGAAAGAAACGCACTTCATCTGCGGGTCGTGGTATCAGGACGGGTTGCTTGTCGGGATCATTGACAGGGAAACGTTCGCCCGGTGCCGGTAGCGGGTAATAATCAAGCCCGGTGGGCTGCTGTGGCTGTAACCGGGGTGTCATGGCCACCAGTTGTTGCGGGCTAAAATACTGCAATAATACGGCGCCACCGCAGTTGGAGGCCCCCCCCACCAGCCACAGATCATCCAGGCGATGGCTGTAGATGCCGCAGCGCCAGTCGTTGACATAACAATCCGATAAGGCTTTGATGACCAGGGTTGATCCCAGAGAGGTGACCGCCTCGCCTGGCTGGCTCGCCCCGCTGGCGAGAAATGCTGCCACGCCATCCGTGGTGCCGGCAACGATGCAGGTTTCCGGTGGTAATCCTAATTGCCTTGCCAGTGTTTTTTCGACCCTCCCTATGGTCGTGCCCGGTGACACAACCCGGGGTAACAGCGCTTGCCGTATGCCCAGTGTTTCAAGAAAGTCGGGCCAGCGCCGGCGGCGCACATCATAGCCCAGCTTGAGACAGTTGTTTTCATCGCTGTAGCCGAAATGGCCGCATAGTTTGCCGCTGATCCAGTCCGCCTGATGGAGTGCGTAGCGGGCCTGCTGCGCCCTGGGCTGCTGCTGGAGATAGAGTAGTTTGGCCAGGGACGAGGACGGACTGTGGACCGGGTAGTCCTGCGGCACGATAGCGGCAATGGCCGCGGCCTGTTTGCGGGCACGGTTATCGTGGTACATCAGTACCGGTTCCAGAGGTTTACCCTGATTGTCACATAACATCAGGGTGCCTGAAGTGCCATCGACCGCCAGTGCCCGGATGTGCCCGGCAGGCAGCCGGCTAACGATATCGCAGATCAGTTTGCAGACAAGGGTCCACCAGAGGTGTGGTCCTTGATTCTTTGCAGGCCAGCATGCGGCCTGTTCCGCCAGTATTTGGCTGTCACTGTCAATCGCGATGACCCGGCAGCCACTGGTTCCGAGGTCGATGCCGAGAAAGATTGCCAAAATGGCGCTGGTGGAACGTGTTCCGGATCAGGGCAGGGTGATGGCCGCCGGCGGCGTCCAGCTTGCGTTGCGGTGCTCGGTGACGATCGTTGTATAGATACCGCCGCGGACGTTGAACTCTGCTGTGACACGCATGAAATGCGGTGCGCAGACAGCAACCAAATCATTCAATATCTGGTTGGTGACCGCTTCGTGGAATGCGCCTTCATCCCGGAACGACCAGATATACATTTTCAAAGATTTGAGTTCGATGCAGCATGCAGCAGGTACATACTCGATGTCTATTGTGGCAAAATCGGGTTGCCCGGTTTTGGGACAGAGGCAGGTGAATTCCGGCACCTGGATGCGGATAGTGTAATCCCTTCCGGGCTGGGGATTGTCAAAGGTCTCAAGTGTCTTGGCGGGTTTTCCTGGCATCGGTGGCGGCTCTTTATCATAGGGTGGTTGTTGCAGTGTACAGCGGTTTTTCAGCGATCATGTTTAAACTGATTAATACCCCTTTAAATTTCATACAACTGGTATCGTAGAACAGACCTAAATCTTTTACCCTTTTTATATTTATAAATCCAGCATCACGAAGGAATTGACCGAGAAATTCTTCATTAAGACCGGTAATGTGATAGTCGCTTCTATCCATGTGACCGCCAAAAATCATGCGCATCACACTGTACCGTTCGGCGACGGTCAGTTGATCCTTCGCCAGCAGCAACTCTGCGAGCGTATCCAGATCGGGAACGCTGATATAAACTTTTCCTGCGGGCTCAAGGACACGCTGCCATTCGCTGAGTGCTTTCACCAGCTCGCCCTGGTAGTCAAAATGCTCGACGATATGGGACGCATAAATTTCAGTAAAGGTATCATCAGCGAATTGCGACAAGTCATTTGCGTTGCAGACATGGCTAACATAGGGGCCGGGACTGATGTTCAGGATCTCCCATTCCTCTGAGCTGACTTTAGCGCCCCCGATGCCTCCTATGTGTAACTTTCTAGCCATTGGTATGATCCTTTTCTTGTGAACCTGCTTGACCCCTGGGTTATTATGACGGGTATGCGTATGCGCAGTGATTTTGTCATTTATCCTGCTGCGGTAGTCGCTCAGTATGGGCCGCGTCTTTTGCTGATCAGCGGCCTGATATTCTGCCATATTTTGTGAGAGCCCTCATTAACTGATTGATATAGTGAGAGAAATACACGATTTATTGGCAAATAAACTGGCAACACAATGGTTTAGCATATAGAATGCGGGCCTATGTTCAGACCACTGGAA
>CAZFJS010000121.1:0-5850 GCA_964519605.1 uncultured Gammaproteobacteria bacterium | reverse complement strand
GGACATTATGACTGAAAATGGACTAAGGATGAAACAATAACCACCATGAAAGAAAGCGGGGATGAACTTAAGAAACGCCAAAGAAATGACTGGAATGCTGTGGCGCCGGGTTGGGAAAAATGGTGGCGGACACTTGAAGAAGGGGCTTGCCATGTGAGTGCGAAAATGCTGCAAATGGCAGCGCTAAAAAGCGGTCAACGCGTACTGGATATTGCCACCGGCATTGGTGAACCTGCGGTCAGCGCAGCACGCCGGGTTGCCCCTGGCGGCTATGTGCTGGGCATTGATCAGGCGGAAAACATGCTGCAGCTCGCGCGCCGGAGAGGGATACAAGAAGGGCTGCAGAACCTTGTCTTTCGGCAGATGGACGGTGAGTCTCTGAACTGCCTTGAGGAGACTTTTGATGTGGTACTGTGTCGCTGGGGTCTGATGTTTTTTCCTGAGCTGGAGAGCGCGCTGCATAATATCCGCAGATGTCTGGTCCAGGGCGGACGATTCTCGGCTGCCGTGTGGTCAGTGCCGGAGAAAGTACCTGCTATTAGTCTGGCAATGAAGGTTGTCCGTGAACAACTGCAACTACCATCCCCGCCACCAGATAGTCCCAGCCCTTTTTCTCTTGCGGACAGGGAGCAGTTGCAGACTGCCCTGTCCAATGCCGGTTTCAGCGTAATCTCCGTCTCTGCTGTGAAAGTGTCTTTTGACATGCCCAGCGTCGAGGCCTATACAGAGTTCACCCGGGATATCAGTGCCCCGGTCGTCGCCTTGCTGTCAGAACTGAGTCCGATGCACCGCGATGAGATTTGGGAAGCTATTAAAGTTGCCGCAGGCAGCTATAAAAACGATCAGGGCATCATTCACATGGAAAATGAAGCCCTTTGTATCAGCGCCTTGTCAGGCTGAGTCTGCGAGGAAGATGCGCTAAGTAGTTTGATGATCTCCCCGAAGCCGTTTTTGCGCGCGATATCAATGGCGGTTTCTCCATTGCTGTTTTTCAGAAAAATATCCGCGCCGTGAGTGAGCAGCATACGAACGATCCTGATATGGCCGCCACGGGCAGCATAGCTCAAGGCGCTCATACGGGTACTGTTCTCATCGTCCGAACGCTCATCATCCTCGATAGCATTGATATCCACATGATATTGCAACAGCAGATCAACAACCTTGATGTACCCACTCTGGGCGGCTGCCATCAGGGCGGTTTTGCCCACGCTGTTTTTCAGATTGGGATCGGCATCATGCGCCAGCAGCACGTCAACGCTGCTGCTAAACCCCTGGGAAGCGGCCCAATACAATGCTGTTCGCCCTGCCTCATCGCGTAAATCCGGATCGCCGTGCGCAGTTAGCAGAACATCGATGATATCCGCATGACCATTGACTGCGGCAATAATGATTAGCGGTCTGGTATCTTCCTTAGTGGCGATATGGGCAGTGAAATAATCGAGTAGCTGTGAAGATTGTGCCCGATCGGGATCCAGACCATGCTGCAGCAAAGCCATCATTACCCTGGCGTCCCCTTTTCTGGCAGCAAACAGGGCCGGGGATTGTGCCCGTCGATTGGGCTGCAGTGCACTGGCATGCCCCTGACCGAGCAGCAATAGCGCCAGGGTGGAATGCCCCTGGCGAATGGCGGTAATCAGTGCGGTATCACCACGCGCTGCGATGCGCATCAACTCACGCTCGTTTACCGGCGTGTCGGATGCATCGATACGCCGCTCGCGCAGCCCCCATGGAACGTTATCCACATCGGCGCCTTTCTTCAGCAGCAGACTGACCATCTGTTCACGATCATAATAAGTGGCCATCAATAAAGGGGTGATGCCCGTCAGATTGTCGCGATAGTTAGGGTCGGTGGCTGCGTCCAGCAATGTTTCCAGTTTTCTCCTGTCATTGAGCTTGATGGCTTTTAACAGCGCATCCTCTGCCGTCAATGAGGCATAGGGACTCTCATCATGGCCCCCTGCCCGGCGCAATCGAGCAACGATAGCCTCATTGCCATTGCTCATAGCAATCGACAGGGCAGTATCGCCGTTATTGCGGTGGGTGTTGGGATCCGCACCATAATCCAGCAGGCTGTTGACTATGTGAGCATCGTCCGGCAGGGCGAAACCGTATTCTGCGGCATACATCAGTGCGGTATAACGGTTATTGGCACGAATTTCTTCCTGATCGTAGATGTCCGGGTCTGCACCTTCATCCAGCAGGTAGTCGACGATATCAACATGGCCAAACTTGATGGCATAGACCAATGCTGTTTCACCCTGGTTATTTTCTGCGTCCAGTTCTGCACCCGCATGCAACAGCATTTTCACATTTTCCAGGCGGCCATTTCCGGCGGCATTCATCAGTGCAGTAGTGCCATCATTGGTGGCCAAATGAACATCAGCACCCTGTTTGAGCAACCATTGGCTAATGGCTGGATTGCGCTCTGCACTCGCAGCAATCAGTGCGGTATTACCCAGTTCATCCTGCTGATTGATATCGACGCCCTGGTACAGCAGCACGCGTAACGCATTCTCATTGCCATAACGGGCAGCAAGAATAAAGCTGACACCATTGCTATTATCCACCTCTGCTGGCGGCGCCCGCCTGCTCGTTGCCTGCTCGGGCTGATTAAGCGGTGTAGTCCTTTGCCCATCTGCCGCAGGTGGCACCTGGGCAGGCGCGGGAGAGGTGGCTATTGCCGGTGTTTTTCCTGCGCACGCATTGAGCACCAGCAGCATAAAGATAGTGACCAGGAACAGCTTGTTTGTGAGTCGACAGTCTATTGCATCCATCATCGCTCCTCATACGTTAATGGATAGAAGATGCACCATTTCCTGATTTTTACTAAAGGCGGTCCGGGCATTTCACCCATTTGCCCTCAGGAAACAGCCAATCAATCAATAAACTTCTTGTAATTCTTATTAATTGTTTATCGAATTGATTAAGTATCTATCTGTCATGATATACCAACTACCCGCGCACTGAAAGTCAGCTGTCGTTAAACCGCCACCAGAAGATGCGATAGCCTTCATCGGGGGACCAGGTGATATACCTTTTCCTCCATTTTTGTGACACCCTTTTCCATAAATGACTGGTTTTCCGGAAGAATATCCCTGCTTTCCAGGCAGCGAAGCTCCCTGGCCTCGCCATAGGCGGCGAGAATTTCATTCTCGGTCACAGAAAATGGCGGCCCTGACATTTCCGCCTGGGGATATTCGAGGGTGATGAGAAAAATTTCCGTCTCGGGAGAGATGATTTCCTGCAGGTGTCGACAATAATCGCGCCGCATCTTCGGCGGCAACGCAATCATGGCGGCGCGGTCATAGACACAGCGGATATCCGCTGTTTGTGCGTCTGTGAGCGCCATGAAATCCCCTTGTAGAATTTCAATTTGTGGATGCCGCCAGGCGTGAAAGGCACCACTTTTCCGGCAGTTGCTTGTCAGCCCGTTTTCGCTAAAGAAACTTTCCACAGCCCGACTATCCAGCTCAACACCCAGCACACGATAGCCCTGCTCCAGCAGCCAGCACATATCAAGGCTCTTCCCGCAAAGGGGCGCCAGAATCCTGCTGTCCGGGCTGAGTCCCAGCAGTGGCCAATAACGCTGCAGGTAAACATTAACCTTGGCTTGATGAAAGCCGATTTCATTATTGTGCCACCGTGTATGCCAAAATTCCGCATCCATAACTGCTTTAGCCCCGCAACTTGTAACCATGCTTCAGCAGTAATAGGGTACCAGATGACAATAGCAAGAAAGATATGAGTACAGCGCACAGGCTTAACCATGGACTGACATCGGAGACCCCGAAGAAACCATAGCGGAAGCCATCGATCATATAGAAAAAAGGGTTGAAACGTGACAACTGCTGCCAGAAAACAGGCAGGGAATGAATGGAATAAAAGACGCCGCTCAAAAAGGTCAGTGGCATGATCACAAAGTTCTGGAAGCCTGCCAGTTGATCGAATTTATCCGCCCAAATACCGGCCAACAGCCCCAGGGTAGCCAGCAAGGCGCTGGCCGCCAGGGCAAATGTTATCAGGAAGGCAGCATTGTATAGCGGTGTTGACACAAACAGGGCGGCTGCCAGGTAAACACCCAGCCCGACAATTAAGCCCCGTACCATGGCGGCCAGCACGAAGCCCAGATAGAATTCCATATGGCTCAGCGGGGCCAGCAGCACAAACACCAGGTTGCCGGTTACCTTGGATTGAATCAGGCTGGAAGAGCTATTGGCGAAGGCATTCTGAATGATGGTCATCATCACCAGGCCGGGAATCAAGAACTCACGGTACTGAACGCTGCCATAAACCACCACATGCTCGCTGAGCGCATGAGAAAATACCAGCAGGTACAGCAAGGTGGTCACCACCGGCGCAAGCAGGGTCTGTAGCGATACCTTGTAGAAGCGCAGAATCTCCTTGTAGAACAAGGTATAGAATCCTCGTTTCATCATTTCCCCGTTCCGTGGGTCAGTTCCATGAAGACATCTTCCAGATCGGCGCGTTCGGTATGCAAATCGGCAACCTCATTCCCAGCGGCACGCAGTATTTCCAATACTTCAATAATTGAATCGCTATCCCGATGCAGTGCCAGTTCCAGGGTAGTCCCCTCCAGGCTGATGAGCTTGGCAGACAGTGCCGCGGGCACAGTGATCAGTGGCGCATGACAGTTGATACGGACCCGCTGAATACTGTTCAAGGCACTGTTCAACAGTTCCTGCTTGCTATCCAGGGCGATGACCCGGCCATGATTCAGAATCGCGATGCGTTCGCACATGGATTCCGCCTCTTCCAGATAATGAGTGGTCAGGACGATGGTCTGCCCATCCCGATGCTGTCGCTGGATGAAATTCCACAGCAGCTTGCGGATCTCCACATCCACCCCGGCCGTGGGCTCATCCAGCACCACGACATCGGGCCGATGGACCAGGGCTTGGGCAATCAGCACCCGGCGCTTCATGCCACCTGAGAGTGCCCGCATATTGGTATCCGCCTTGTCAGTCAGCATGAGTTCATGCAACAGCTCATCGATCCAGTCATCGTTCTCCCTCCCCAGCCCAAAGTAGCCGCCCTGGATACGCAGGACTTCCCGGACTGTGAAAAAGGGGTCAAAGACCAGTTCCTGGGGCACCACCCCGATACAGCGCCTGGCTTGCTGATACTGGCGGACAACATCATAGCCCATCACCGCAGTCCTGCCGTGGTCGGCCCGGGTGAGTCCCGCAATGATATTGATTAAGGTCGATTTGCCAGCGCCGTTGGGGCCCAACAAACCAAAAAACTCGCCCTGGCCGATTTGTAAATCAATGCCATCCAAGGCATGGACCGCACCAAAAGATTTATAGACAGCAGCAATATCGATAGCAGCAGACGTCATGGTCAACAACAAAAGAATCCTATGGGGTTAATCCAGCGGCCGGCTGCAGTGCCAGCACTGTTGAAAATTGCCGGGATTTTCTTCTCCGCAGCGGGGGCAGCGCAGCGGCGATGGTTCATCCTCAGTATGTTCAAATTCACGAATCATTGCCAGCGCACGAGGCTCGTCGGCTTCCAATACGACCCAGATCTCCGGATAGGCTTGTACAAAGGGGATTTCCCCTACCCCGCTCTGCATGTTTTCATTGAATATATGGCACTGAATACCCTCCGCCTTGAGGGTATGGGCAATTATATGGGCATCCTGCAGGTTGGCGGCCGCATAAATCTTTTTCACGCTCGCAAGCGCCTCTTTAACCCAGGCAGAATTAAGCCCTCACAAGCTTCCCCTTTATAGTATAATGGGCGTTTTTCGCTGCACATACTGGAAATATTATCGTGATTGATCATATCAGAAACATCGCCATCATCGCCCACGTCGACCATGGCAAG
>CAZFJS010000120.1:0-5904 GCA_964519605.1 uncultured Gammaproteobacteria bacterium | reverse complement strand
TCGCCCTGGCCTTCAATACCCGCCTGTTTCCTGCCGATCTCGGCCAGGTGGTGCTGACGGCCCTGCTGCTGAGCATGGGCCTGGCGCCGCTGCTGATCCGTGTCAACGGGCGCCTGGCCGGGATGCTGCCGAATAAAGCTTGAACAAAATATAACAGGCCCTGGTCTGGAAGTGCGGTCAGTTTGCGGGGCGCTGAATATTGGCCCGGAGGATATTGGTATGCTGCCAACCCCTGAAAGCTATAATTGACTGTATTGGTGGGTTGACAGGGAAATGAATGTGAGTAGAGTGATGGCCGAAAATATTCACTGAAGAAAGCAGTCGTATTTTAGCGAAGAATTTGCAAGGTTATTCCCAATGACCTTGCTCAACAGGGATCGTTGTCTGAATGCTGATTGATATCAAGCCTCTCCATGGCTGCTTAAATTCTTTTGCTGCGCGCCGGTCACAATACTAGTGCCTCATCTCGTATCTGAATCAACGGATACGGGCCTGGATTGCCTGGTGATCATCAGTCGTTTTTATGGGCTGCCGGCCGATGCCGCGCAGCTGAAACACCGCTTTGCCCAGGAAGGCCGGGCTTTCGGCTTGGTGGAAATACTGCATGCCGCCAAACTGCAGGGGCTGAAGGCCCGTCAGCTCACGGCTGATTGGTCTCGTCTTGGGCGGATGCCATTACCGGCCATCGCACAGCATAAAGATGGCCATTATTTTATCCTTGCCAAGGTCGAGCAGACCGGGGACAGTGAGAAAGTGCTGATTCAGGATCCGCTGGAGAAGCGGCCATTGGCCTTGCCACGGGATGTTTTTGAAGGGGCGTGGAATGGCGAGTTGATTCTGTTGACACGCAGGGCCGGTCTCGGTGGGGGCGAGCGCCGTTTCGATTTCAAATGGTTCATCCCTGCCATTTTCAAATACCGCAAGCTGTTCGGTGAAGTACTGCTGGCATCGTTCTTTATCCAGTTGCTGGCGCTGGTCACGCCCCTGTTTTTTCAGGTGGTCATCGACAAGGTGCTGGTACACAGGGGCCTGACAACGCTGGATGTGCTGGCCATGGGTTTGCTGGTGGTGTCGCTCTTTGAAGTCGTTCTGGGGGGCTTGCGCAGCTATTTGTTTTCCCATACCGCTCAGCGTATCGATGTCGGCCTGGGTGCCCGGCTGTTCCATCATCTGCAGGCCCTGCCGGTCAGCTATTTTGGTGCCCGGCGGGTGGGGGATACGGTTGCCCGGGTACGGGAACTGGAAAATATTCGTCAGTTTCTCACCGGCTCAGCCTTGACGCTGGTCATTGACCTGTTCTTTACCGTGGTATTTCTGGCGGTGATGTACGTCTACAGTCCCGCACTTACTTATATTGTTTTGGGAGCCATTCCTTTCTACATCGTGCTGTCGCTGGTGATCACCCCCACCCTGCGGGCCCGGATGGATGAGAAATTCAATCGGGGTGCGGAAAACCAGGCTTTTCTGGTGGAAGCTGTCAGCGGCATCGAAACCCTCAAGTCCATGGCAGTGGAGCCACAAATGCAACGGCGTTGGGAAACGCAGCTGGCTGCTTATGTCAAAGCCAGTTTTAAGGCGAACAATCTGGGGAATATCGCCAGCCAATGCGCCGCCTTCATCAATAAAGTCGTGGTGGTGCTCAGCCTCTGGTTCGGCGCGCGCCTGGTCATTGAAGGCGCGCTCAGTGTCGGTCAGCTGATCGCCTTTAATATGCTGGCCGCGCGTGTCAGTGGTCCGGTGTTACGCGTGGTGCAATTGTGGCAGGATTTTCAACAAGCGGGGATCTCTGTGGCCCGCCTGGGGGATGTGCTGAATGCCCCGGGTGAACCGGGCTATCACCCTAACCGCAGTACGCTGCCGCCACTGGAAGGTCGCATACGCTTTGAGGCCGTGAATTTCCGATATCGCCACGATACTCCAGAGGTGCTGCGCCGGCTCTCTCTGGACATTCCACCGGGCCAGGTGATCGGGATCGTCGGGCGCTCCGGTTCGGGTAAAAGCACCCTGAGCAAACTGGTCCAACGTCTCTATGTGCCCGAAAGCGGCAGCGTGCTGGTGGACGGGGTTGATCTGGCCATGGTGGACCCCAGCTGGTTGCGGCGCCAGATCGGTGTCGTCCTGCAGGAAAACATCCTCTTCAATCGCCCGATCCGTGACAACATTGCCCTGAGTGAGCCCGGTATGCCGATGGCGCGGGTGGTGCAGGCTGCCAGACTCTCCGGCGCCCATGAGTTTATCCTCGAGTTGCCGGAAGGCTACGATACCCTGGTGGAGGAGCAGGGTGGCAATCTGTCCGGTGGCCAACGCCAGCGCATTGCCATCGCCCGGGCACTGGTGTCGGATCCCCGCATTCTCATCCTTGATGAGGCCACCAGTGCGCTGGATTACGAATCAGAACGGATCATCCAGGACAACATGCAGCAAATCTGCAAAGACCGCACGGTGATCATCATTGCCCACCGTCTGAGTGCCGTCCGCCAGGCGGACCGTATCATCGTCATGGATCATGGCGAGATCGTCGAGGATGGCAGCCATCGCCAGTTGCTCAAGGTGGATGGCCACTATGCCAAATTGTATCAATATCAAATGGAGATCTAAGCGCGAAAGGCTTGGGTCTGAATAAGCATCTCAACAAAGGAGGAGAACGCGATGACCAAGGAGAATGAACGGCAACAACACATCACGGCGGCCAATCAGCAGGCGGAGGCGTTAGCGGATCGTTTATGGACGCTGACAGCGGAATGGGGCGAATTCGCCAAATCCGGTATCGGCCTGCCGCTGATACAGGCAGTGGATGCCATCGGCCTGAACCTGCTCATGAGTCTGGGACATAAAAGTGTTCAGGAGCACATGCAATATATTTCTCATGCCAGAAAGCGCCTGGCTCCGGCGAGCTACTGGCTGCAACGCGCCGTCAAAAGAGGTCTGGTTGATTCTGTTGACGCACAGAAAATAAATACGCAAATAACCGAGCTGGCCAGGCATCTGGATCAGTATGTCCAATTGGTGCTGCAATTTAGTCGGCAGACGGCCGCACAGCAATACCGGAAAACAGCACAGGAGGGACTCCCTTTGAGTAAGCATAAAGATACCGATGAGATTGCGGAAGAGCCGGCTGCGGCGCATTAACTCATGGCAAAGATATGTCCGCGTGAAGCATGTGAATTCCTGCCGGCCGCTCTGGAAATCCAGGAAACACCCCCTTCGCCTATCGGCCGTATGATTAGCTGGAGTATCGTACTCCTGTTTTTCCTGGCCATTCTCTGGGCCTGCCTTGGCAAGGTTGATATTGTAGCCGTGGCGCATGGGAAAATTATCCCCGGCGCACACACCAAGCTTATTCAGCCGCTGGAGATCGGTACGGTGCGGGCCATTCATGTGACAGAAGGACAGGCCGTTGGCAAGGGGGATGTGCTGGTCGATCTGGATGCCACCGATGCCAACGCCGACCAGGCACGTATTAAGGAGAAGCTACGCAACGCCCGCCTGGAACTGTTTCGTGCCACGACTCTCATACAGGCTACGGAGAACGGCGCACAATTCGATGATGCCCTGGTGTGGCCCGCAGGCGCGAGCGCGGGAGTAGTTGCTACCTATCGGCAATTACTTCGCAGCCAACACCAAGAACATCAGGCGCGTTTGGCGAGTCTGGATAATGATATTCAAGTCAAACAGGCGGAGTTGGCAGCCACTCAAGTGGTCGTAAAAAAACTGGGGGCAACCTTGCCGCTGATCGCGGAACGGGCCGCATCACTGAAAAAGCTGGCCGCTCAGAAACTGGTGGCGCGAGATCGCTTTCTTGAGCTGGAACAGACACACATTGAGGCGCGACAGGATCTGCTGGCCAGCCGTCAACGGCTGCGGGGAATTCGGGCCGCGATCCGGCAAGTAACCTATCAGCGCAAGGCAGCTGAGGCAGCCTTCATCAACAAGAGTCTGGCCCAAGTGGCCGATGCCAAACAACGCACCATGGGGCTGGAGCAAGAACTCATCAAAGCCCGGCAGCACAGTCGCCTGCAGCAGCTGACTGCCCCCGTTGCCGGCGTCGTGCAACAACTGGCGGTACATACCGTAGGGGGTGTGGTCACTCCTGCGCAGACACTGATGGTGATTGTGCCTCAGGAACATAATATCGAAGTTGAGGCCATGATCGCCAATAAAGACATCGGTTTCATCTCTGCAGGTCAGGCTGCTGAGGTCAAGGTCGAAGCTTTCCCCTTTACCAAATACGGTTTGATAGATGCCGTCTTGAGCAATGTCTCAACAGATGCCGTCGCCGATAAAAAACTAGGGCTGATCTATACCGCCCGTGTGCTGCTAAAAAAGCACGCCATCCAGGTCGGCAGAAAGCTGGTCAAGCTAAGCCCCGGTATGGCAGTGACGGTGGAGATAAAAACCGGCAAACGCAGACTGATCGAATATTTTCTTAGTCCGTTGATGCAGTATGTGGATGAGAGTGTAAAGGAACGCTGAAACAAAACACTCGCGCGTGATCTTGACCGCTGTCCTTCGAACCGAGGTCCGATGGTCCCATACTCATGTTCGTAGATTTCTCTTAGCATCAAACGCCAATCTTTATAGAGGTTTTCTTTTTACACCGCTGGGAACCTCGACATTTATTGGCAATAATAGCGAGGTTTTTCAGAGCACGAGGCCTGCGGAAATCGCAACTTTTGTGCAGACAGCCTTTCCTATGACAGCGATTTCTCTACCTTGAGTGGTGTCCAGGTGACAGGAGGGGTGCGCATGGCAGCGGTATTCTAAAATAGACCCGAAGGATGAGAGGGTGCTATGCGGCTATTTCTCCAATGAGCCTGGGGGCAACGTCCTTGAAGTAAGAGAGGATGGCTTCGATATGTTTTGCCAGAGGCGCATCGATCTTCCAAACGGTTTCATAAGTGAAGGTGGCTATCTGTCCAGATTGCATTAATAGTGGGGTAGCCTTGATTTGTGGTGATATTTTAGAGTGGGGCAGGATCGCAGCACCAATGCCAAGATCGGCCCACTCTTCGAGCACTTTGTAGCTGAGGGCTTGGCCAGGGTATTCCTTGATTTTATAGCCGGATTCATTGAAGAGTTTTCTGATGCCATCGGCAAGGCCACAGCCCTTAGAAACGATAATACGCTCAGAGGCAATATCTGAAAGTGTCAGAGAATGATGGGAAGGGATGTTATCTGCACCACCCCTGGAGAGGTAATAAAGTGGTTCTTCATAGAAAAAATTACTGTGTCGCCGCTCATTTGGTTCATGTCTTAGAAGGAAGGCAAGATCAATCTTGTGCTCCTCAAGGCGTTGTTCAAGGTCGTCGAGAAGACACTCCTTAAAGATGATATCGATATCAGGGTGTTCTTCCCTGAAAGGTTTAAGAACAGTAGTGACGAGACGGATATTGATCAATGGCGACATGCCAATTCTGATGAGTTTGTGAGACGGGTTGAGAAAGGACTTCGCGGCCTTGTGAAGATCCTGCTTGGCGTTGAGTATGTCTTCCATAAAAGGTAACAGGTGATCTCCCAAGGGTGTGGGACGAACTGAGCGTGTGGTGCGTACAAAAAGCTTTCCTCCCAGCTCTTCTTCGAATTGTGCGATAGCATTGGAAAGGCTGGGTTGGGTGATATGACATTGCTTGGCCGCCTTACTGAAGGACGCGCTCCGCGCAATTGCCACGGCAAAGCGGAGTTGATTTAGATTCATAGTATATATTCCCTCAAGCTATCGATTCCATTCACAAATAGAATTTCAAAAACAGGATATCACATGTTAGTTATAAGGTTAACAGATAGGTAATCCAATAAACTGTGTATGACGAAGGAGAAAATCCCATGGGAAGACAGACTTTAAGAAAATAGCCTCGTCAGAAGAATTCATGGGTAGTTTTCGGGACAGGTAACGCGCCAAGCGTA
>CAZFJS010000119.1:0-5944 GCA_964519605.1 uncultured Gammaproteobacteria bacterium | reverse complement strand
CAAATGAAAATATTCCAGTACAGTTATCCATATTATCGGCAAAAAATACAAGGATATTAGTACAACATGATTTCCTAATGCACACTAGAGTACTGGGCAGGACAAAATAAAAAAGCCCGCAATTACGCGGGCTTATGGAGGACATAGGCTATTGTCGAACGAGAAAATGGAGGCTGGGGTCGGAATCGAACCGGCGTCCACGGCTTTGCAGGCCGCTGCATAACCACTCTGCCACCCAGCCATGGGGGTCTGTCTGCAAGTATATCCGGAGGGAAATGCTGCCTGGGGTTGACTGGAGCGGGAAACGAGACTCGAACTCGCGACCCCAACCTTGGCAAGGTTGTGCTCTACCAACTGAGCTATTCCCGCCCATCAGCAAGCCGCTATTTTCTATGGCGGACCGCCTGCTGTCAAGTTGTTGTTGAACAAATGCG
Source organism: uncultured Gammaproteobacteria bacterium (assembly GCA_964519605.1). Classification (GTDB taxonomy): domain Bacteria; phylum Pseudomonadota; class Gammaproteobacteria; order SZUA-140; family SZUA-140; genus CAZFJS01. Next base: position 5,510 of record CAZFJS010000119.1, on the reverse strand, counting down.
CTTTATGAGGTCCGATTCATGCTCGGCCAGGCTTTTTGCAGATAGAGCATCATCGACCACAGGGTCAGCGCCGCGGCGATATACAGGAGAATATAGCCCAGAGTTTCTATAGGAATCTCCAGTATAGGCTCATGGTAGAGCAGCATGATCAGCGCCACCATCTGGCAAGTGGTCTTGACCTTGCCCATCATGCTCACCGCCACACGGTGGCTGTGGCCAATTTCCGCCATCCATTCCCGCAACGCGGAAACGGCGATTTCCCGGCCGATGATGATGGCGGCGGGGATCGCCATCCAGGGGCTGGGGTGGGCCTGGACCAGCATCACCAAAGCGGCTGCCACCATCAGCTTGTCCGCCACCGGGTCCAGAAAGGCGCCGAAGGCAGAGGTCTGATTCATGCGGCGGGCGAGATAGCCGTCCAGCCAGTCGGTGACGGCCGCCAGGGTGAAGATGATCGCAGTCACCACGTGGGACCATTCGAATGGCAGGTAAAACATGAGGATGAAGATGGGGATCAGGGCGATGCGCAACAGGGTAAGACCTGTAGGAACGGTCATGTCGTATTCATCCCCTCAATTTGGTTGTGCTGCCAGACATCGTGGTGTCTGATCTTGATCGTCACTCATTTCCACCGGTCTATTGCCAGTTTGACGAATATTGGGAACTGATTATTCCCCATGAAAGATAGCATAAATACGCCGGGCTAGCTCCTTATTTATGCCTGACAACGCAGTCAGATCCTCGACTCCGGCCCGGGCAATGCCCTGCAGGCCACCAAATTGTCGCAACAGCTGTTTTTTGCGCTGTGGCCCAATTCCGGGTATAGCATCCAGGACGGATCCCTGCTGCACACGGGCACGCTGTTGGCGATGCCCGGTGATCGCGAAACGGTGGGCTTCATCGCGGATCTGCTGGATCAGATGCAAGGCCGGGGAATCGGCGGGAAGCTGGATGCCCGTCCCGCCTCCGGGAGGATAAAGTGTTTCCAGCCCGGGTTTGCGCCCCTCACCCTTGGCGACACCGATGAGGCTCAGGTCATTGATCTGCAGTTCCTGCAGCACTTCATGGGCCTGCCTCACCTGCCCCCGGCCGCCATCGATAAACAGGATATCCGGCAGTCGGCCCTCTCCTTTCTTGATCCTCAGGTAACGGCGTTGCAGGGCCTGACGCATGGCGGCGTAGTCATCTCCCGGCGTGATGTCGGTGATATTAAAGCGGCGATAAGCGGATTTAAGTGGGCCCTGCTGATCAAACACCACACAGGAGGCGACCGTGGCCTGCCCCCCCGTATGACTGATATCAAAACATTCCAGACGCTGTGGCAGTTCCGGCAGCTGCAGTCCATCCTGCAGGGCCTCATAACGTTGTCTCATATTCGCCTTGCCGGCAAGATGGCGTTGTAGATCCTGTTCCGCATTGCTCAATGCCATTTCCAGCCAGCGGGCGCGTATGCCCCGCACCCTGGCATGAATTCTCACCTTGTGCCCGCTGTGCAACGCCAGGCTTTCCTCCAGCAGTGCGCAATTCTCCGGCAGCTGATTGACGACGATTTCGGCACTGAGCTGCTGATGAAGATAATACTGGGGTATAAAGGCAGTGAGGATGGTCTGCTCATCGGCATCGGCGGGATGGCGGGGGTAGAAACTCTTGTTGCCCAGGTTTCGCCCGCCACGGATAAAAAAGACCTCCACCACGCTGACACCATTGCGCACCCGACAGGCAATGACGTCCAGATCCCCCTGCTCGCCGGTAATGTACTGTTTTTCCTGAATCCTGCGCAGGCGGGAGATCTGGTCGCGGTAACGGGCGGCCTGTTCATAATCCAGCCGTTCCGCCGCCTGATCCATTTTGACCGCCAGTTCATCAATCACCCGGGAATTGGCCCCCTCAAGAAACATCATGGCGTGGCGCACGTCATGGGCATATTCCTCGCGGGAAATCAGGCCAACACAGGGGGCGCTGCAACGCTTGATCTGGTATTGCAGACAGGGCCGCGAACGATTGCGATAAAAACTGTCTTCGCACTGGCGGATGCGGAACAGTTTCTGCAGCATATCCAGCGTCTCACGCACCGCCCCGGCGTTGGGAAAAGGGCCGAAATAACGACCCTTGCCACGCCGTGGACCACGATGGAAACTCAGCCGTGGATAAGGTTGCTCACTGGCGCAGAAAATATAAGGGTAGCTCTTGTCGTCCCGCAGCAGGACATTGTAACGCGGCCGTAGCGTCTTGATGAGGTTGCTTTCCAGCAGCAAGGCCTCGGTTTCCGTATGCGTTACGGTCACTTCGATCGTGGCGACCTGAGCCACCATAGCGCGTGTCTTGGGGGCTGCATCCCGTTTACTGAAATAGCTGGCGACGCGTTTCTTCAGCTCACGCGCCTTGCCCACATAGATGACTTTGCCTGCCGCGTCGATCATACGATAGACCCCGGGGGAAGCTGGCAGAGATTTCAGAAAGGACTGGCTGTCGAACATAGCGCTCGCCGGGGAAAGAGACTAGCGGTCTATCTTAGCGCAGATATGGTCAAAAACCTCGCAAAACATGGCTTCTGTCAGTCGCTTTGTCTGGGTGTTATAGCGACTGCAGTGATAGGAATCGATCAGCCAGCGTTCGCTGGATAAGACATACTGACGGTCATGGCCAAAGGGATAATCCTTCTGTCTGAGATTCAGAGCCCGCAACACCGCCCGGTGTGCCACCGTGCCCAGCGCCAGCACCACAGCCCCTTCCTTGAGGCTGGCAATCTCCCTGCTCAAAAAATCATTGCAGCAGTTGATCTCGCTACCCAGGGGCTTGTTCTGCGGTGGCAGACATTTGACTGCATTGGTGATGCGGCAGCGCTTAAGTCGCAGGCCATCATCCCTGGAAACCGAGATCTCCTGGTTGCTGAAACCATATTTATATAATAGCTTATAAAGGATTATTCCAGCATAGTCCCCAGTAAATGGTCGGCCGGTGGCATTGGCGCCGTGCATACCTGGCGCCAGTCCCACAATCAGCAAATCAGGGTCTTGTACACCAAAGGGAGGAACCGGACGGGCGTGGTAATCAGGATAGCGATTATGGACCTCATCCAGAAATGTGGACAAACGCGGGCATTGCCTGCAGTGGAGGTCGAAATAATGACCCTTCATCCGGGTTCAGGTCTCCTGCCGAGAAGCGGCGGGTGGGAAGCGCCCCGCTGGCGACATGTGAGCAATCAGCCGCCCAAGGGCATGACCACTGTGGCATGAGGTCCCTCTTCCCCCTCCTCTTCGGAGAATCGCACCTGGGAAGCTGCGGCCAGTTTATCAAATTCGTTATTTTTAACGCTATTGCGGTGAAAATAGATCTCCCGGCCATCCGGCGTACTGATAAAGCCATAGCTTTCTTCGGGAAAGATTTTGCTGACCACACCGTGCGGCGCCGCTTCATGGGCCTTGATTTCACCGCGCTGCCGGCGAATCAGATCCTGTAGTTGACGCCGTGCGGCGTCGAAGGCATCGCGAATGGCGACATAAAGATCCTCATTGGGTTCCCGCTTGACGACAACCTCGCTACCGGGCACGGTGATCAGGATATGGACATTATACAGTACGCCCTGGTGATTGTGACGGTGGGGGCACTCTACAATCACCCGACAGCTGGTAATCTTGTCATAAAACTGATCCAGCTTGCCCGCTTTTTCCCGAATCGTTTGCTCTGCAGCCTCTGAAAGAGACATGTTACGGCTGGTGATTTGTAATGAAAGTTGCATGACAGTCTCCTTAACATTCCGACTTTATCTTTTTGCCTTGACGGTATCTGATAGGCGCTTATCAGGATTATAGCTTAAAAAACATATCTGGAGTGATTCAATGACTGACCCGCTTTACTTCCAGAACATTGGGCAACTGGTTGATCCGGGCCAGGACCCTGCTGAGTTCGGTGAAATTGGCGATTTCCAGCGTCAGCTCCATTTGTGCCTGATGATGTTTATGATCAGAAAGCGTGTTGGCCGCCAGTAAATTGATTTTGTCATTGGCCAGCACGGCGGTGATATCCCGCAATAAACCCTGGCGGTCAATGGCCGTGATGCGTACATCCACCGGGTAGGTTTCTGCCGCATCCTCACCCCATTCCACGCTGACGATGCGTTCCGGGTGGGAGGTGCAGTAACGCAGCATGTTGGCACAGTCGCTGCGATGGATGGAAATGCCCCGACCGATGGTGATGTAGCCCCGAATCTCATCCCCCGGCACTGGTTTGCAACACTGGGCCATATGGGACATCAGATTACCGATACCCTGAACACGGATGTTGCCGCTCCCGGAACTGTGGGGGCGTCGCCGGGTGGCGGTGGTGAGTATTTCGCTTTCATCCGGGTTGTCCGGCCGGGTCAGGCCCTGGGCGGCGGCAACAAAGCGGGCGGTTTTGACCTCGTTATGCGCGATGGCGATAAACAGATCCTCGCTGTTGCGCAGCTTGAGCCGTTCCGCCAGCTTTTCGAGGTTGACACCGCTGATCCCCAGCCGCCGCAGTTCACGTTCCAGGGCTGCGCGCCCTTCCTGGATATTCTTCTCCCGGTCCTGCTGGCGAAACCAGGTCTGTACCTTGGCGCGTGCCCGATGGGTCCGTAGATAACCCAGATGGGGGTTCAACCAGTCGCGGCTGGGAGAGGCATGCTTGACTGTGAGGATTTCCACTTGCTGGCCGGTCTGCAGTGGGTAGGTCAGCGGTACCATCTTGCCATTGACTTTGGCGCCCCGGCAACGGTGTCCCACATCGGTATGGATATGGTAGGCAAAGTCCAGTGGCGTCGCCCCCTGTGGCAGATCGATCACCTTGCCCTGTGGGGTGAAGACATAGATGCGATCCTGAAAGACTTCCGAGCGGAACTGATCGACGAAATCCCCGGCATCTGCGACTTCGTCTTTCCATTCCAGTAAATGCCGCAGCCAGGCGATTTTATTGTCGAAGTCTTCATCTCTGCTGGTGTTTTCCTTATAGCGCCAGTGTGCGGCTACGCCCAGCTCGTTTCTCTGATGCATGGCATGGGTACGGAGCTGGATTTCGACGGTTTTACCGTGCGGCCCGATCACAGCGGTATGGATGGACTGGTAGTTGTTTTCCTTGGGGGTGGCGATGTAATCATCGAATTCACCGGGGATGTATTGCCACAGTGAATGCACCACCCCCAGGGCGGAATAGCAGTCCTGAATGCTGTCTACCAGGATGCGGACACCACGAATATCATGAATTTGATGATAGTCCAGATGCTTGCGCTGCATTTTTTTCCAGATGCTATAGATGTGTTTGGGACGACCGCTGATTTCTGCCTTGATACCTGCCTTACAGAGTTCATTCTGCAGCAGCTCAATGAAGTTGTGGATGTATTTTTCCCGGTCGATGCGGCGTTCATCCAGCATTCCGGCGATTTTTCGGTATTGCGCCGGCTCCAGATAGCGCAGGGAAAGATCCTCCAGTTCCCACTTGATTTGCCAGATACCCAGCCGGTTGGCCAGGGGCGCGTAGATCTCCAGAGTCTC
>CAZFJS010000118.1:0-6078 GCA_964519605.1 uncultured Gammaproteobacteria bacterium | reverse complement strand
GGACATTATGACTGAAAATGGACTAAGGATGAAACAATAACCACCATGAAAGAAAACGGGGATGAACTTAAGAAACGCCAAAGAAATGACTGGAATGCCGTGGCACCGGGTTGGGAAAAATGGTGGCAGACACTGGAAGAAGGGGCTTGCCATGTGAGCGCGAAAATGTTGCAAATGGCAATGCTAAAAAGCGGTCAACGCGTACTGGATATTGCCACCGGGATTGGCGAACCTGCGGTCAGCGCAGCACATCGAGTTGCCCCTGACGGCTATGTACTGGGCATCGATCAGGCGGAAAACATGCTACAGATTGCGCGCCAGAGAGGAGTACAAGAGGGTCTGCATAATCTTGTCTTTCGGCAGCTGGATGGTGAATCTATGGATAGCCTGGAGGAGACCTATGACGTGGTATTGTGTCGCTGGGGTCTGATGTTTTTTCCTGAACTGGAAACCGCCCTGCGCAATATCCGCAAACGGCTGGTTCAGGGTGGCCGGTTGTCGGCTGCAGTGTGGTCAACGCCGGAGAAAGTACCCGCCATCAGCCTGGCAATGAATGTCGTCCGCGAGCAACTGGCACTACCGCCTCCGTCGCCAGATACCCCCGGCCCTTTTTCTCTTGCCGATGGGAAGCGGTTGCAGACCGCGTTGCACAATGCTGGTTTCAGCGCAATCTCTGCCACGAGCGTGAAGGTATCTTTTGACATGCCCAGTGTCGAGGCCTATGCGGAGTTCACCCGGGATATCAGTGCCCCGGTCGTCGCCTTGCTGTCAACGCTGAGCCCGGTGCGCCGTGATGAGATTTGGGAAGCGATTAAGGTTGCCGCGGGCAGCTATAAAAACGATCAGGGCGGGGTTCACATGGAAAATGAAGCGCTTTGTATCAGCGCCTTGTCAGGCTGAGTTTGCGAGGAAGATGCACTGAGTAGTTTGATGATCTCTCCAAAGCCATTCTTGCGAGCAATATCCCCGGCCGTTTCTCCGTTACTGTTTCTCAGGGAAATATCCGCACCCTGACTGACCAGCATACGGACAATAGCGGTATGGCCTCCACGGGCGGCATAGCTCAAGGCGTTCATACGGTTACTGCTCTCATCATCTGAACCTTCGTTATCTTCAATGGCATTGATCTCTGCATGATTCTCCAGTAACAGCGCAACGACTTTGCGGTAGCCACTCTGGGCGGCAGCCATCAGGGCAGTTTTACCCGCACTGTTTTTTAGATTGGGATTGGCATCATGTTCCAACAACACACCAATGCAGTTGCTAAATCCCTGGGAGGCAGCCCAATATAGCGCGGTTCGTTCCGCTTCATCGCGTAAATCCGGATCACCACCCGCATTCAACAGCACAGCGATGGTATCCGCATGGCCATTGACCGCAGCGACAACGATAAGCGGCCTGGTATCCTCCTTGCTAGCGATGTGGGCAGTAAAATAATCAAGCAGCTGTGAAGATTGCGCCTGGTCGGGATTCAGACCATGCTGAAGCAAAGCCTCCATCACCCTGGTATCGCCTTTTCTGGCGGCAAATAAGGCGGGTGACTGTGCCCGTCGATTGGGCTGTAATGGACTGGCATGGCCCTGATTGATCAGCAATTGCGCCAGAGCACTATGTCCCTGGCGAATGGCGGTAATCAGGGCGGTATCGCCGCGTGCCGCAATGCGCATTAACTCACGTTCATGGATAGGCGTATCGGAGGCATCAATGCGTCGTTCGCGCAGTCCCCATGGCACGTTATCCATATCAGCACCTTTCTTCAATAATAGACTAACCATCTGTTCACGATCGTAAAAAGTGGCCATTAACAAAGGAGTGATGCCCGTCAGACTGTCGCGATAATTAGGGTCGGCCGCCTCATCCAGCAGTATTCTCAGCTTGATTCCATCATTGAGCTTGATGGCCTTTAATAGTGCATCCTCCGCCGTCAACGAGGCATAGGGGCTTTCATCGTGCCCCCCTGCCCGGCGCAATCGAGTAGCAATAGCCTCGTTGCCATTGCTCAAAGCGATCGACAAGGCAGTATCGCCGTTATTGCGGTGGATGCCCGGGTCGGCACCATAATCCAGCAGGCTGTTGACAATATGATCATCATCAGGCTGGGCAAAACCGTATTCTGCAGCATACATCAATGCGGTATAACGGTTATTGGCGCGGATTTCTTCCTGATCATAGATGTCGGGGTCCGCGCCTTCATCCAGCAGATAGTCGACGATATCGCCATGGCCAAACTTGATGGCATAGACCAACGCCGTTTCACCCTGATTATTCTCCGCATCCAGCTCTGCGCCGGCACGCAACAGCATTTTTACATTATCCAGACGGCCATTCCCAGCAGCATTCATCAGCGCAGAGGTCCCGTCATTGGTGAGCAGATGAACATCGGCACCCTGTTTGAGTAAAAATTGGGTAATCGCTGGATACCGTTCTGCACTCGCGGCGATTAGCGCTGTATTGCCCAGTTCATCCTGCTGATTGATATCGACCCCCTGGTATAACAGCACGCGCAACGCATTCTCATTGCCATAGCGGGCGGCAAGAATAAAACTGATACCATTGCTATTATCCGCTTCTGTCGGCGCTGCTGTCTTCTTTGCGGCAGGCTCAGTCCCACCAGGCTGTGATGCCTTTTGAGTATCTACTGCAGACGGCGGAGATGAGGAGATTGTCGGTGTTTTTCCTGCACAGGCGCTCAGTGCCAGCAGTATGAAGATAGTGGCCAGGGGCAGCTTGCTTATAACTCGGCAATATATTGCATCCATCATCGCTCCTCATACGTTAATGGATAGAAGATGCACTATTCCCTGTTTTATTGCTAAAGACGGGGCAGATATTCCACCCGTTTTTCCCAGGAAACAGTCGATCAATCAATAAAACGGTTGTGATTCTTATAATTGTTTATCGAATTGATTAAGTATCTGTCTGCCATAATATACCAACTACTCATACACCGAAAGCCACCCGCCTTAAAACCGCCGCCAGAAGAGGCGCTCACGACCACTTTCATCGGGGGGCAGGTGATACACCTTTTCCTCCAGTTTTGTGACACCCTTTTCTATAAATGACTGATTCTCCATGAGAATATCCCGACTTGCCAGGCAGCGCACCTCTCTTGACGAGCCATAGGCAGCAATAATTTCTGCCTCAGTTACCGAAAATGGTGGCCCTGACATTTCCATCTGGGGATACTCGAGGGTAATGAGAAGAATTTCCGTCGCAGGAGAGATGATTTTCTGCAGGTGTCGGCAGTAATCACGCCGCATCTCCGATGGCAGTGCAATCATGGCTGCGCGGTCATAGACACAACGGATCTCCGTTGTCTGCTGTGCTGTGAGCGCCATGAAATCCCCCTGCAGGATCTCAATCTCGGGATGTCGCCAGACGCGAAAGGACCCACTTTGCTGGCAGCTGGCTGCCAATCCGTTTTCGCTAAAAAAATTCTCCACCGCATGATTGTGCAACTCAACACCCAGCACACGATACCCCTGCTCCAGCAGCCAGCACATATCAAGACTCTTGCCACAAAGTGGCACCAGGATCCTGCTGCCCGGGCAGAGGCTGAGCTGCGGCCAGTAACACTGCAGATAAGTATTAACTTTTTCCTGATGGAATCCGATTTCATTGTTATTCCACCGCTCATGCCAGAACTCCGCTTCCATAACTTCTTTAGCCCCGCAACTTGTAACCATGTTTCAGCAGTAATAGGGTGCCAGATGACAATAGCAAGAAAGATATGAGTACAGCGCACAGACTTAACCACGGACTGACATCGGAGACACCGAAGAAACCATAACGAAAACCATCGATCATATAGAAAAAAGGGTTGAAACGTGACAACTGCTGCCAAAAAACAGGGAGGGAATGAATGGAATAAAAGACGCCGCTCAAAAAGGTCAGTGGCATGATTATAAAGTTCTGGAAGCCTGCCAGCTGATCGAATTTATCCGCCCAAATACCAGCCAACAGTCCCAGGGTAGCCAGCAAGGCGCTGGCCGCCAGGGCAAAAGTGAGCAGGAAGGCAGCATTGTATAGCGGTGTTGACACAAACAGGGCGGCTGCCAGGTAAACACCCAGCCCGACAATTAAGCCCCGTACCATGGCGGCCAGCACGAAGCCCAGATAGAATTCCATATGGCTCAGCGGGGCCAGCAGCACAAACACCAGGTTGCCGGTTACCTTGGATTGAATCAGGCTGGAAGAGCTATTGGCGAAGGCATTCTGAATGATGGTCATCATCACCAGGCCGGGAATCAAGAACTCACGGTACTGAACGCTGCCATAAACCACCACATGCTCGCTGAGCGCATGAGAAAATACCAGCAGGTACAGCAAGGTGGTCACCACCGGCGCAAGCAGGGTCTGTAGCGATACCTTGTAGAAGCGCAGAATCTCCTTGTAGAACAAGGTATAGAATCCTCGTTTCATCATTTCCCCGTTCCGTGGGTCAGTTCCATGAAGACATCTTCCAGATCGGCGCGTTCGGTATGCAAATCGGCAACCTCATTCCCAGCGGCACGCAGTATTTCCAATACTTCAATAATTGAATCGCTATCCCGATGCAGTGCCAGTTCCAGGGTAGTCCCCTCCAGGCTGATGAGCTTGGCAGACAGTGCCGCGGGCACAGTAATCAGTGGCGCATGACAGTTGATGCGGACTCGCTGGATGCTGTTCAAGGCACTATTCAACAGATCCTGCTTGCTATCCAGGGCGATAACCCTGCCATGGTTCAGAATGGCGATGCGTTCGCACATGGATTCCGCCTCTTCCAGATAATGCGTGGTCAGGACGATGGTCTGGCCGTTCCGGTGCAGTCGCTGGATAAAATTCCACAGCAGCTTGCGGACCTCCACATCTACCCCGGCAGTGGGTTCATCCAGCACCACCACATCGGGATGGTGGACCAGGGATTGGGCAATCAGTACACGGCGCTTCATCCCTCCCGAGAGGGCACGCATATTGGTGTCCGCCTTATCGGTGAGCATGAGCTCATGTAGCAACTCATCTATCCAATCATCGTTATCCTTACCCAGACCAAAATAGCCGCCCTGTATACGCAGCACTTCACGGACAGTAAAAAAGGGGTCAAAAACCAGTTCCTGTGGCACCACGCCGATACAGCGCCTGGCTTGCTGATACTGCTGAACGACATCATAGCCCATCACCGCTGTGCTGCCCTGATCAGCCCGGGTGAGCCCTGCGATGATATTGATCAGGGTCGACTTACCGGCGCCATTGGGACCCAGCAAACCAAAAAACTCGCCCCGGCCAATCTGCAAGTCGACACCATCCAGCGCATGGATTGCACCAAAAGACTTATAGACAGCAGAAATATCGATGGCAGCAGGCATCATCCTAGATTCCGCAGTTGAACGGCCTGTAGCGGGCGTTGCATTTTGTGGCTGGCAAGGCGCGATGAGGAGGAATAGCCGGCCTCTTGCGACGATTTGCAACGCCGCCAGACGCAAAATACAGCGGGCGATACAGGTCGTAGCAACTCACCCGCAGGGTGAACCTGGCGGATCCCTGAATATTCTTAGCCATCAACACCTTGATAGCGCCTCTAAGCGGTCAACTGCGGAATCCAGGATCATAGTCGACAGCAAAATATTTGGGCTTAATCCAGCGGCCGGCCACAGTGCCAGCACTGTTGAAAATTGCCGGGATTTTCTTCTTTGCAATGAGGACAGCGCCGCGACGGTGGCTCCTCATCAATTTGTTCAAATTCTCGGATCATCGCCAAAGCCCGTGGCTCATCGTCTTCCAGCACGACCCAGATCTCCGGATAAGCCTGTACAAAAGGGATCTCCCCTACCCCGCTCTGCATGTTTTCATTAAAGATATGGCACTGAATGCCCGCAGCCTGGAGTGTATGGGCAATAATATGGGCATCCTGCAGGTTGGCGGCGGCATAAATTTTTTTCATGCCTGCGCCCGCAGGGTCATTCCGGGTAGAATAATTAAGCCCTCATAAGATTCCTCTTTATAGTATAATGGCCGTTTTTCGTTGCGCATACTGGAATTATTACCGTGATTGATCATATCAGAAACATCGCCATCATCGCCCACGTCGACCATGGCAAG
>CAZFJS010000117.1:0-6084 GCA_964519605.1 uncultured Gammaproteobacteria bacterium | reverse complement strand
TAGGAACCTCGCAGACCGAAGAGTCGTTTGATCCATTTCAGTCGGCTGGGGGTTAGCCCCGTCTTCATGCGCTGATCGGCGACCCGGCGATTGATTTGCGCCAGGGTGGGATAGACATGGATCACCGACGAGAGATCGGCGGCCTTCATACCTTTGGCGAGAGCGAGGGTATACTCATGGATCAGTTCGCCGGCATTGGGACCCACCAGGGCGGCGCCCAGGAGTTTGCCGTGCGGGTCGGTGAGGATTTTTGCCATGCCTTCCGTCTCGCCTTCGGCCTGGGCGCGATCGATGTCGTGGAAGGGAAAGCTGAAAACCTCACAAGGGATTTTCTGCGTACGGGCCTCGGTCTCGGAAAGACCGACACGCGCCAGTTCCGGCTCGGTGAAGGTGCACCAGGGAATGACCCGCTGTTCGATTTTTGCCGGCAGGTGAAAAATCGCATTGCGCAGCACCACCCCGGCATGGTGTTCTGCCATATGAGTGAACTGGTAGGGCCCCACCACGTCGCCGCAGCCGAAAATTTTGCGGTTGCTGGTACGCAGGCGGGTATCGGTTTTAATCCGCCCCTGGACGATATCCACCCCCGCCTGTTTCAGGCCCAGGCCGTCCACATTGGATCTGCGGCCTGCAGAAACCAGCAGATGGCTGCCCCGCAGGATGCTTTCCTTGCCGTCGGTATCGCTGAGCGTCAGCGCGATCTCGCCCTCGGTGCAGCTGACTTTGCTGGCAGTGCTGTTGAGACGGAATTCCGCCCCTTCCTGCGCCAGTCTGGCGGCAACGATGACCGCCAGGTCGTGGTCTTCGCGCGGTAGAATCTGCGTGCTGCGTTCCACCACAGTGACCCGACTACCCAGCCGGGTGAAGGCCTGGCACATTTCGATGCCGATGGGGCCGCCACCCATGATGATCAGATGTTCGACCGCTTCATTGAGGGAAAAGATGCTTTCATTGGTAAGATAAGGAACGCTGTCCAGCCCCGGGACCGGCGGGATGGCCGGACGGGAACCAGTGGCGATGACAAATGTTTTGGCGGTGAGGTCGTGGCCATCGACCTGAAAGCATTCGGGTGAGATGAAACGGCCCTCGCCGAAGATGACCTCCACGCCCATATCGCGGAAGCGCTGGGGGCTGTCGTTGACCTCGATGGTGCTGATTACCTCTTGTACATGCTTCATCACGGTGGGCAGATCAACCTCGGGCAGTGCCGCCGGGAGGCCGAACTTTCCAGCGGTCCGCATGGCCTGTGCAACGCGGGCGGAATGTAGCAGGGTCTTGCTAGGTACGCAGCCATAGTGCAGGCAGTCGCCTCCGAGATGCTTCTTTTCCACCAGCACCACTTTGGCACCCAGGGCAGCCCCGCCGGCGGCAACCACCAGCCCGCCGGCGCCGCCGCCGATGATGCAGATATCATATTCCATGCGACTCATGATGCCGGTTTTTCCTTGTAGTTCAGTGACCAGTTGTAGTCCAGATCGGTCTCGATCTCATAGTTTGTCGGCAGATGATCACTGAATTTCAGGATAAATTGCCTGACGCCTCCGTAGACCCGGAAGTCTTCAGAGAACCAGTCGAAGATGCGCGACAGCCGGATATGGCCGCCTGCGATACGCAGTCCCTTGCCGGGGTTGGCGAGAAAGCGTCGTGCCTGTTCATTCAGTTGCGCATTCAGCCGGGCTGCCGTATAGGCTTCCGGGCGCAGGTCGGGACAGCTGATAGAAGCGCAGACGATGGCCATGTGAATGCGTGGGTCGCCCATGGGGCGCAGAATATGGTGCTCGATGTCGTTGAGCGTGACTGCCTGACCGCCCACTGTGCCGGCGGGTTTTTTCCACACCGTGGTGAACAGGCTGCCGGCGTCTTTGATACTCTTTACCGGCCAGTGATCGGTCACCATTTTGATGGCCAGGAGATTGTAGGCGTTGATATAGAACGCCATGCGTTCTTCGCGGCTGCTTAGTTGCTGCAGCGGAAAGTGGGCGATTTGTCTGACGGCGGTGGCAAAGCGGGGATCGCGGCGGATGCCTGGGTAATCCACCAGGCTGAGCCGGATGCCATCGATCACGCCGGCATGGACATGTTGCTGCAGGAGTGCGGTGTAGTCCGTCCAGTCCGGTTCATTGCCCCGGCTGGTACTTGACCAGAGCGCACAGATCAATAAGGCCGCAGTGATTCCGCAGGCGCTTGCCGCCCGCGTGAGGAAATTGGTACTTTGCATTGCTGGTGTCTGCTCCTGTTTGCCCTGTAATGCAAGGGTTTCTACTGATGCCCGGCGGCGTTGCGTGCAAACTTGTTGTCCGCTGACATTTTCCAGTAGTCGTCCGTTTCCAGACATGCTTACAGAGGGCGGGTGGTGCGAGGTGGGCGGCGGTCAATTTTGTGGGAAGACGGCGGTGGCATCGAACACCGGACCGTCGACGCACACCCGTTGCATCACCGGGCCGCCGGGGGTCTGTACTCTGACGGCACAGCCGGCACAGCCACCCACCGCACAGGCCATAAACTCTTCCAGGGAGACCTGGCAGGGTAGTGCAAATCCGGCCGCCAGGCGGGCGATGGCCGCCAGCATGGGATGGGGGCCACAGGCGAAAATTTCGACTTCGGTGCGCTGCTGCTGATCCAGACCTGTCAGCCAGTGCCGAGCCAGTTCGGTGACATGTCCGACATGGCAGCCGGGCCGCGGCTGTCCGCTGGTGAGGCGGCTGGGGATTCCCCAGTCTTCCATGAGCGGCATGGCGGCGATGACTTCAGGTGGCAAATCGGGAATCATGATCTGCGAGGGGCGGGGCGAGAAGGGAAAAGGGGTTTCCGATCCCATCAGTAGCAGAGGTCGCCAGGGGTGTGGCGATTGATGGATCTGTGAGGCGAGGAAGATCATGGGAGGGATGCCGACACCGCCGCCAATCAGCAGCGGGCGGGGCCGCTCCGGATGGAGCACAAAGGGCCTGCCGATTGGACCCAGGAGACTGAGCCGTGTTCCGGCCTTGTGTTGAGAGAGCCGACGGGTACCGGCACCGAAGACCCGGTAGAGTATTTCGATCCAGCCAGCATGCGTGTCGACACGCATGATTGACAGGGGGCGGCGCATGGGCAGCATGTCGTGGCACTGCAGATGGATAAAACTGCCGGGGCGGGCCTCTGCGGCGGTATGGGGGGCCTGCAGCCGCAGGAGATACTGGTCGCCGGGAAAGCCTTCCTGGCTGAGGACCACGCTTGCTTCCACATGAATATCAGCGCGGTGTTCAGTCGTTTTCTGATGCGCCTTCACCCCGGTTGCCCATCCGGCTCATAGACTATCCGCCCTGCCAGCAAGGTATGCGTCACCCGCCCCTTCATTTCCCAGCCGAGGAAGGGGGTGTTGTGCCCGCGGCTCTGCAGGCTGTCTTCATCCAGGATCCAATAGCAGTCGGCCTGGAAGATGCAGATATCGGCGCGGCACCCTGGCTTCAGGGTGCCGGCCGGCAAGCCGAGGATCTCCGCTGGGCCACAGGTGAGGCGGGCAATGGCATCATTCAGTCCCAGCACGCCTTCATCCACCAGTTTCAGGCTGAGGGGTAGCAGCGTCTCCAGTGCTGACATACCGGCAGCAGTCAGGCTGAAGGGCGCCAGTTTGGCCTCTGCCTCGTGGGGCTGATGATCGGAGCAAATGGCCGCAATGGCACCTTGCGACAGCCAGTGACGCAGACCGTCACGGTCCCGCTGGCTGCGCAGCGGCGGCATGACATGGCACTGGCTATCGAAATCCAGCACATCGTTTTCGGTCAGATGGAGATGGTGGGCGCTGACATCGGCGCTGACCGGCAGGCCGTCATGGCGGGCACGGGCAATCATCTGGGCGGCGCGGGCAGTGGACAGCAGATTGAAATGTGCGCGCACCCCGATTTCCTCGATCAGGGCCAGCTGAGCGGCGACCGCCACGGTTTCCGCAGCGGCAGGGATACCCGGCAGACCCAGGCGGGTGCTGACAGCGCCTTCGTGGGCGCAGCCCTGATTCACCAGGGCTGGATCCTGGGGGCGGATGAACACCGTCAGGTCAAAGGTGGCCGCATATTCCAGCGCCCGGCGCAGAATGAGATGATTCTCCACCGGCTGATCAGCATTGCTGACCCCGGCGCATCCGGCTGCCTTCAGCGCGCTCATTTCGCTGAGTTGGCGCCCCGCCAGTGCTCGGGTGAGTGCCCCCAGCGGCACCAGACGTGCGCTGCCCGCCCGTTCGGCGCGGCGCCGGATCAGGCTGGCCACAGCGGGTGAATCCACCACCGGGTCGGTGTCCGGCGTACAGCACAGCGTGGTGATCCCGGCGCCGGCAGCGGCACGGGTCTCGCTGGCGATAGTGGCCTTGTGTTCCAGTCCCGGTTCCCGGCAGTGGACCCGCAGATCCACCAGTCCCGGGCAGACAATTTGTCCCTGTGCCGCGATGACCCGCTCGGGGGTGAAACCGTCCGGCGGCTGGCCGAGGGCGCAGATTTTGCCCTCCGCGATATAGATGTCCTGTACCGTATCAACTTCATTGACAGGGTCGATGACACGGCCACCACGAATAAGGATTTTCTTCACGGGCGTTCTCCGCTGCCAACAGCCTGGTGGTGCATGGCCCTGGCCATGACCGCCATGCGCACGGCGGTGCCGTGTGCCACCTGCTGGAGAATGACCGAACGGGGGCCGTCGGCGGTGGCGGAATCGATTTCAACCCCCCGGTTGATGGGGCCGGGGTGCATGATGATGACCTCTGGATGGGCCAATGCCAGTTTGTCTTCGGTGAGCCCGAAGAGCTGAAAATATTCATGTTCGCTGGGCAGCGAGGCACCCCGCATGCGCTCACGTTGCAAGCGCAGCATGATCACGACCTCCACGTCTCGCAGACCTGCGCGTAGATCGTGATAGACATGTACCCCCAGGCTGGCGGCGCTGGCGGGGACCAGGGTGCGTGGCGCAATGACGCGGATTTCCCTGACCCCCAGGGTGCTTAGCGCATGAATCTGCGAACGGGCCACGCGCGAATGCATCATATCGCCGACGATGGCGACACAGAGATTATGAAACGAGGATTTACAGCGTCTAATCGTAAACATGTCCAGCAGCGCCTGGGTGGGATGGGCGTGGCGGCCATCCCCGGCATTGATGATGCTGATATGGGGGGCGGCATGCCGGGCGATAAAATGGGCAGCGCCACTGTTGGGATGACGGATGACGAACATGTCGCAGTGCATGGCTTCCAGGTTGCGCAGCGTATCCAGCAAGGTCTCGCCCTTGCTGGTGGCCGAGGCGGGAATATTGATGTTCAACACATCCGCCGACAGGCGCTTGGCTGCCAGTTCGAAAGTGGTGCGCGTGCGGGTGCTGGCCTCAAAAAACAGGTTGACGATGGTTTTGCCACGCAGCAGGGGCACCTTCTTGACGCTTTGCTCGGTGACTCCCGAGAATGATTCCGCCATGTCCAGGATTTCTGTCAGCAGGGCGCGGTTGAGTCCTTCGATGGTGAGAAAATGGCGCAGATTGCCGTGCCGATCGAGTTGGAGATTCTCCTTGTTCATCCTTTATTATCCAGCGCACTGATTTCAAGCTGCAAAGACTGCGGGCCACCTTGCAGTTTGACCTGCTGCTGTGGGCCAAGCTCCAGGTGACAGGCGGAAACATCTGCCTGAATCGGTAGTTCCCGGCCGTTTCTGTCGATCAGGACGGTGAGGATGATAGAGGCCGGGCGGCCATAGTCAAAGATTTCATTCAGGGCGGCGCGGATCGTGCGGCCGGTATAGAGGACATCGTCTACCAGAATAATATGGCGACCGTCGATATTGCCCGGCATTTGTGAGGGTCTGACCTGGGGGTTGAGGCCAATGCGGGTGAAGTCATCCCGATAGAAGGAAATATCCAGTACGCCCAGCGGGGCAGTCAGTGCCAGCAGCTTGTGCAGACGTTCTGCGATCCAGGCACCACCGGTATGAATGCCCACCATGACCGGATTGTCAATGTTTCGCTCCCTGAGGCAGGTGCGCAGCTGCCTCGACAGCTCATCGATGGCCGTTTCGATATCTAGGGATTCCGCTTTCATGGCTGCTGCCATGTTAACTGATTTCGCCACCC
>CAZFJS010000116.1:4623-6100 GCA_964519605.1 uncultured Gammaproteobacteria bacterium | reverse complement strand
CGCAAACACCATATCAGGCCGGAACAACTGCCACAGCTGTGCCAGGAACTAGCGCAACGACTCACCACCCTGGAACAGGCCGATAGCCGCAAACAAGAGTTGCAGGAAGAAATCCAGAACGCGGAAAAACACTACCGGGTTCAGGCAGAAAAACTAAGCGCCAGCAGGCAAAAAGCCGCGGCCCTCATGGCCGAGCAGATCACCGCGCATATGCAGCAGCTGGGTATGCCGGGCGGTCACCTCAAAATCGAGCTGACACCGCTGCCAGCGGATAGCTGTCACCCGAGCGGCCAGGACAAGGCCTGCTTTCTGGTCACCGCCAACCCCGGACAACCCCTGAAGCCCCTGGAGAAGGTGGCCTCCGGCGGTGAACTGTCCCGCATCAGCCTGGCCATTCACGTGATTACAGCACGGCGCGGCGGCATTCCCACCCTGATTTTCGATGAAGTGGATGTGGGCATCGGCGGCAGGATTGCGGGCATCGTCGGACAGGAGCTGCACAAGCTGAGCAAACGCCGCCAGGTACTGTGTATCACTCACCTGCCCCAGGTGGCTGCTCAGGGTGATCACCACCTGCGGGTCAGCAAGGCCTCATCGGCAGAAGACACGACCACCTGCATTCAAAAGCTGGGGGAAAAAGAGCGTAGCGAGGAAATTGCCCGCATGCTGGGCGGCATTGAAATCACGGCCCAGACCCGCGCCCATGCCGAGGAGATGATCAGCCATAGCCGGCAGGAGGCCTGAACCCGCGGGATCAGACCACTTCAGGGCTTTTTCCGGCAGGCTTTGCAGACCCCATAGATGTAGAGACAGTGGTCGGTGATCTCATAACCGGCATCAGCGGCAATGGTTTGCTGCCGCTGCTCGATCACCTCATCGACAAACTCATCCACCTTGCCGCAGCGAACACACAGGATGTGATCATGGTGTTCACCCTGATTGAGTTCATAGACCGAGTGGCCCTCGGCAAAGTGGTGGCGGGAAACCAGGCCGGCGGTCTCGAACTGGGTTAACACCCGGTAGACCGTAGCGAGCCCCACATCTTCTCCCGTCTGCAGCAGCGCCTTGTAAACATCTTCCGCCCCCATATGACGCTGGTCGCTGTTTTCCAGGATCTGCAAAATCTTCAAACGCGGCACTGTAATCTTCAGGCCTGCTTTTTTCAGGTTATCATCTTCCATTACCGCGCCTCTCCGCCTACTATGCTAAATCTCGGTACGGCATTTCAAAGCTGCCGTTCATTCATCTATAATCATGCCACAAAATCCCTCTATCCAGACAATCCTTAATGAAGACCCTACTAACTTTGCTAATTCTCCTGAGCGCCCTGCTGAACAGTGCCTGCGCCATTCACAAAATCGACGTGCAACAGGGCAATATCGTCACAACCGACATGGTTAATCAGCTTAAAACAGGGATGAGCCGCAAACAGGTCCGCTTTATCATGGGAACACCGCTGATCATCGACACCTTCAAC
>CAZFJS010000116.1:2031-4523 GCA_964519605.1 uncultured Gammaproteobacteria bacterium | reverse complement strand
CAGTTTGGCCAGTTTCCCGAACACCCCCACCTTGTTCACCGCCAGATCGATCTCGGGAAACTCTTCCAGTATCCCCGAATGCTGGATGGCCGCCTCGATGGTGGCATCCACGGGCACTTTGACCGGGATAATCAGCTGTTCCTCAGGCAGCGCGTAGGCCACCTCCACCTCTATTGTCTTAACGTTTTCCATAGACCTCTATCGCACGCTTACAAAAGGCATCCACCAGGGTATTGGTAATCTGGTTGAATATCGGCCCAATCGTGATTTTCAGCAAGCGGCTGGCAAACTCATATTCCAGATCAAGCGATACCTTGCAGTGATGTGCCCCCAGGGGATCAAAACGCCAAAAGCCTTCCAGGCGGTGAAAAGGGCCTTCCTCCAGGCGCATTTCAATCATCTTGTTTTTCTGCAAACGGTTACAGGTGGTAAAGGATTTATGCAGCCGCCCGCGCGCCAATTCAATAGAAGCCCTGACCTGATCCTCATCGCGCTGCCACTCGCGGGCGCTCTTGCACCAGGGCAAAAAGTCCGGATAGGCGCTGATGTGATCCACCAATTCGTACATTTCCGCAGCGGAATAAGGTACCAGCGCACTCTTGTTAACTGTCGGCATCTTCCCCCCCGGCTACTGGATTACGCCGATCGCCTTGAGGAACACGACAATCACCGCCAGTGGGGTAATATAGCGTACCAGAAAACGCCACAGCCCATAGGCTATGGGCATGGCGATCTGCAACTCTTCTCTCGTGGACCTGCGCGACATGGCCCAGCCCACAAAGAGGGCAATAAACAGCCCGCCCAGGGGCAACATAATATTCGCGGTCACAAAGTCCAGCAGGTCGAAAAAAGTCCGGTCAAACAGCTTGAACTCCGACCAGCTGCTAAAGGACAAAATCGTCCCCAGACCCAGCAACCAGGTGGCAATGCCGCCCCACACCGAGGCCGCAACCCGGGTGAAGCCGTGGTTTTCTACCAGCCAGGCCACCGCAGGCTCAATCAGAGAAATCGCGGAACTCCAGGCGGCAAATACCAGCAGGACGAAAAACAGCAGGCCGAATAACGCACCGGCGGGCATCTGCCCGAAGGCCAGCGGCAAGGTCTGAAAAATCAGCCCGGGACCGGAACCCGGCTCCAGCCCATTCGCGAACACAATGGGGAAAATCGCCAGCCCGGCCAACAGCGCCACCAGGGTATCCGCCAGAGCGATGACGATGGAAGTCTGGGCGATAGAAATATTCGCCGGCATATAGGAGCCATAAATCATGATGGCGCCCATCCCCAGGCTCAGGGTAAAGAAGGAATGCCCCATGGCGATGAGAATTCCGGTACTGGTGATCTTGCTGAAGTCAGCAGCGAACAAAAAGCGGACACCCTCCATGAAAGACCCGGTGGTCATGGCATAACCCACCAGGATGATCAGCAGAACGAAAAGCGCCGGCATCAGAAAACGCACCGCCTGCTCCAGACCGCCACGCACCCCGCGACTCACCACCACCATGGTCATCACCATGAAAATGGTGTGCCAGGCCAGCAGACGCTCCGGGCTGGCCACAAAATCAGCAAACATTTTACTGATGTCATCCGCACTGGCGCCGAAAAACATCCCCGTACCCGCACGGAACACATAGGCCAGCGCCCAACCGGCAATGACACTGTAATAAGAAAGAATCAGAAAACCGGCCACCACCCCGGACCAGCCCAGAAAACGCCAATAACGGTTGCCGCCCTCTTCCCGTGCCAGGATACGCATGGTATTGATCGGACTCTGCCGCCCACGACGACCGATCATCACTTCCGCCATCATAATGGGGATACCGACAATGGCAATGCAGACCAGGTAGACCAGCACAAAGGCGCCGCCGCCATTCTCACCGGCAATATAGGGAAACTTCCAGATATTACCCAGACCAACTGCCGAACCGGTTGCCGCCAGCACGAAGGCCAGGCGGGACGACCACTGCCCATGGATGCTTGTTCTCTGATTTTCCGCCATGCTTTCCCCAATCCGCCAGACCAGCTGATATTGTGGTCGAATTTTACTTATCTCTCAACCACATGCAGTTTAATGTGTATAATCTCGACTTGTTAACAAAGATCACGCAGCCATCAGACGACCACTAAAAAGTCCAGAATCCTAACACCCCCATGGCAAAACGTAAATCCAGATCACAGCCGGACAACACCATCGCCCTCAACAAAAAGGCGCAGCATGACTACTTCATTGAAGAACAATTCGAGGCCGGTCTTATGCTGCAGGGCTGGGAAGTCAAAAGCCTGCGGGCCGGACGTATCCAGCTCAAGGAAAGCTACGTATTGATCAAAAACGGCGAGGCCTGGCTCTTCGGCGCCCACCTCTCCCCGCTCTCCACCGCCTCCACCCATATTCACCCGGACCCGTTGCGCACCCGTAAACTGCTGCTCCACCGCAAGGAACTGGCCACACTCATCGGCGCCATCGAACGCAAGGGCTATACCCTGGTACCAGTGAG
>CAZFJS010000116.1:0-1931 GCA_964519605.1 uncultured Gammaproteobacteria bacterium | reverse complement strand
GGGGGCGACTTGGCTTCGACGTGGGTCGCAAAACCTTAGGTGCATGTCGAGGGGCAGAAAACCTCGTAAATCCAGCTGCAACCTTATAGTTGCCAACGACGACAACTACGCACTCGCTGCTTAAAACCCAGTAGGGTGCCGTCTGACTGAAGCCGTGTCTGTGCGTTCAGGTTTCAGGCGTCATCTCTCACAGAATCGCGATGAAGCTCGTCCGGGGTGGATTCGTTAAACTCTCACCGGACTCGCTGTCTGTCTTCCCTGCCCGTCGGGTAGCAGCCAGTTAAATTAATCGACGTGGATAAACATGTAGAGCCGAAGGCGGAGTGCTCGCGGACGCGGGTTCGATTCCCGCCGCCTCCACCATTTCAATATCTGCTGATAAACCACGGCAGATCATCATAAACCACTAATAATCAGCCTGTTACGATGAGTTACAGGCTGATTATTTTTGATTCACATTGTCCTTCATTGTCTCCCAATGTCCACTTTTCTGCACTGAAACTGCACGCAAAGTTGAGGCAAAATATTGCAGTGGATGAAAATCGGCAGTACGAACAAATTGGAATCGGGATGCTAAAGAATGCCATGCAGTTCAGCGCACCATTATTGCTGCAGAACAGGCAGGGATCCGTGGGGCCTGCGCGTCCATGTATTATCGGATAAAGCCAGGAGTTTTTATCATCAAGGGCACACCCCGGGAGATTCGAACTCCCGACCACGTAGTTCTCAGCCCCAATATGAGGGTTATATTTCTTTATTAAACAGTCACTTGTGGCGCCCCCTTCATACCGCAGTTGACTTATCAATGACTTACGGTTCACTGTGCTTTCAAGTTAGCACAATTATATTCCTTGACAGACGGACATTTTTGTCCGACACTTAATTGTAATGACCGGAAACGAACTTCTCAAGAAGCTCAGAAAAATTGCCAAGGAGCGAGATCTCCGCCTGAAATTTATCCGAGAGCGCGGCAAAGGCAGCCATGGCACGCTCTATCTTGGCGATAAATACACGATCATGAAGGACCGCAAGAAGGAGATTGGTCCCGGACTGCTATGCAAGATGCTCGCAAACTTGGGATTAGACAAGTCCGATATTGAATAGGGATTGCAGTATCCATAAAGAGGCACACCATGACTGAACAGTTTGCTTACCCAGTAGCCGTCGAACGCGATGAGGCAGGATTCTATCTGGTGACTTTTCCAGATTTCCCCGAGACCGCAACCGATGGAAGATCCGAAGCGGAAGCCCTGCATGAGGCGGCCGATGCCCTGGAAGAGGCAATTGCCGGACGGATCAACCGGGAAGATGATATCCCTCATCCTTCCAGGCCAATACCTGGACAAACCATAGTACCTGTCCCCGCACAGATAGCCGTCAAAGCCGCACTTTATCTGGCGGTCAAAGAGACTGGCATTAAAAATACCGAACTAGCCCGGCGGCTCGGTGCTGATGAGAAAGAGGTACGCCGCCTCTTGGATCCCCACCATAAATCGAAACTCCCACGGATTGAGGCCGCCCTTGAAGCGCTAGGCAAAAATCTGGTGATCGGCATAGAGGCACGTGCCTAAATTGGCTGTTTTTCGAAGAACCTTCCTGCCTTCTATTCAAATATTCTAGTAGGGCAAAGTCCGTGGAGGTTCAAGTCCTCTCCTCGGCACCATTTTGACAGACTATCATAGACCATCAGAAACCTCCAAACGCACTGTATTTACAGTGATTTTTTTGTATTTGTAAATTCATTCCATTGTCTCTGAATGTCGCTTTTGTGGAACGTGGGTGGAACGCAGATCGATGCTTTTCTTTCCCAAGGTTTGCACATTCACTGTTCATGATTTGCTCGCCATCCCATCGATAAGCTACCAAACTGCCTCCGGGTTTCACCACGCTGCAATCAAGACATGCGATATTCGGAGCCAATAGTACTGGCT
>CAZFJS010000115.1:3736-6130 GCA_964519605.1 uncultured Gammaproteobacteria bacterium | reverse complement strand
CGATAATCCCACCAGCTGTATTGCGGCTCATCTCTGGGGAACAGTCGGAAAGTATCGCACATTCCGGTGGCCAGCACGTCCTGAAAGGCTGCCCGCTCAGCGGGGCTGAACAATACCTTGCCTTCCCATTGTTGGGGATCATGGACGTCCTCCGGCGTCGGGGCGATATTGAAATCGCCCAGCAGCACCAGCCGTGGGTGATCTTGCAACTGTGTTTGAAGGAAGGCCTTTAATTTTGCTAACCACCTCATTTTGTATTCAAATTTCTCAGACTCAAGGCTGGCGCCGTTGGGAATATAGACATTGACGATGCGAATGTCATGATAGCTGGCGCACAGCAGGCGTTTTTGCGGATCTTCCATGCCAGGCAGCGCATTGATGACATTGTGGAGGGGGCTGCGGCTCAGGATGGCGACACCGTTATAAGTCTTCTGTCCTGCAAAGACAGCGTGATAGCCGATTTCCCGCAAGGCCGCCGTGGGAAAATCCTGGTCCTGCAGTTTGGTTTCCTGCAGTGCGAGGATGTCGACCGCAGTACTTTGCAGCCACGCCAGCACCTGTGGGAGACGGATGCGGAGTGAATTGACGTTCCAGGTAGCAATCTTGAACATAGTATCTCCACGGCTGGCAGCGCGCAGATTGTCAGCCCGTTGGCAGGTCTGCACATCGTATAGGCAATCTGCTTTGCGCTAAAAGATAGCATATTGTTTGCCGGAGATGTTTTTTTAGGGGAAAAGCGGTATGGGGCCGCTATGAATTGGGTGACTGCATCCCTTAATGAAGCCGCGCCTAATAGAATTATGCCGCTGATGCGACTAAGCTATGACTGCCGGGCTCAGCTGTGTGGGCACGGCGGTACCCCGAGGACATGGATTCATAATAATTTTTCTGGAGCAATGATATGGAAATTGCGGTCGGGTTGGTGCTGTTCCTGGTTCTGGTCTGGGCCATGACCATTCTGCGCACACCGGTCATTGTCTGGACTGCACTGCTGGCTTTGGCGCTTTTTGCCTGGCAATATTTCTCGCAACCATCCACGGTGAGCATGGTCCTGAGCTGGGGTCTGTTAGCGCTGCTAGCCGTGCCCCTGAATATCCCCCTGTTGCGGCGTCAGCTGATTAGCAAACGGGTGCTGCGGAGTTTTCGCCGCATCATGCCGCGTATGTCGCAGACTGAAAAAGAGGCGCTGGAAGCGGGCACGGTCTGGTGGGATGGTGATCTCTTTAGTGGTCGACCCGATTGGCGGCGCCTTCTGGAGATGCCTGTGCCCGTCCTGAGCCCTGATGAACAGGCCTTTCTCGACGGGCCGGTGGAGGCCTTGTGCCGCATGCTCAATGATTGGCAGATTACCGAGGAACTGCATGATCTGCCGACCGAGGTCTGGCAGTTTATTAAGGATGAAGGTTTTTTCGGCATGATCATCCCCCGGGAATATGGCGGCCTGGAGTTTTCCGCTCTGGCGCATTCCAGTGTGGTGATGAAAATTGCCACTCGCAGTACCACGGCGGCGGTAACCGTGATGGTGCCCAATTCCCTGGGGCCGGCGGAGCTGCTGCTGAATTACGGCACCGATGAGCAGAAGCAATATTATCTGCCTCGGCTGGCGCGGGGCGAAGAGGTGCCCTGTTTCGCCCTTACCGGACCGGAGGCTGGCAGTGACGCCGGTGCCATGCCGGACCGCGGGGTGGTGTGCCGGGGACAATTTCAGGGTAAGGAGATTATCGGCATCCGGCTCAACTGGGAAAAGCGTTACATCACCCTGGGGCCGGTGGCCACTGTGCTGGGGCTGGCCTTCAAGCTCTATGATCCGGAGCACCTACTGGGTACTCAGGAGGCCCTGGGGATCACCCTGGCGCTGATTCCCACCGCTACCCCGGGCATCGAAATCGGCAGGCGCCATGCCCCGTTGAATATGGTGTTTCAGAACGGCCCCAATTGGGGGCGGGATGTCTTCATTCCTCTGGACTGGATCATCGGTGGTGCCCCACGGGTGGGGCAGGGTTGGCGCATGTTGATGGAGCGGTTGGCGGCCGGTCGTTCCATTTCTCTGCCGGCCTTGAGCACCGGCGCGGCCAAAATGGCCAGCCGGATGACCGGCGCCTACGCCAGAATCCGCAAACAATTCAAGGTGCCTATCGGCAAATTCGAAGGTGTGGAGGAGGCACTCAGCAGGATTGCCGCCAGCGCCTATATGATGGATGCCGCACGGACCATGACGGCGGGCGCCGTGGATCAGGGCGCCAATCCCGCAGTGGTTTCCGCTATTGTGAAGTATCATCTCACCGAACGCATGCGCCAGGTCATCAATGATGCTATGGATGTCCAGGGAGGTAGCGGCATTTGCATGGGGCCACGCAATCTGTTGGGGCGGGTCTATCAGGCCATTCCTATCAG
>CAZFJS010000115.1:0-3636 GCA_964519605.1 uncultured Gammaproteobacteria bacterium | reverse complement strand
CGCTTTGAGGACCAACGCTGTCCCATGGAGGATCTTCCCCTGGTTCACTGGTGCTGCCAGCATGCTCTGAATCTGATGCAGGACAGTCTAGCAGAATTCTACCGCAACCTGCCTGTCCGGCCGGTCGCCGGGCTGTTGCGGCTGCTGGCCTTTCCTCTGGGTCGGCGTTTCCGTGGACCCAGTGATGCTCTGGGCCATGAGGTGGCCGCCCTGGTGCTGGCGCCCTCTCCCGCCCGTGATCGTCTTAGCAACGGCATCTATGTGAGTGCGGACGAAGGGGAGGCTAGCGGGCGCATTGATCACGCCCTGGAGCGGGTGGTGGCGGTTGCTGCTCTGGAACGAAAACTACAGGATGCCGTACGGCAGGGGCAGATTCGGCCTGGCAGCGAGGAACAGCTGCTTGATCAGGCCGCGGAGGCAGGGATACTCGACGCGCAGCAAGCGGCGCGTTATCGTAGTGCACTGGCAGCGCGCCGGGAGGTGATCCAGGTGGACGATTTTCCCGCCGATTACTGGAACAGGGAGTAGCGAGATGGCACCAACAAAAACAAATAGCATCAAGGGCGATAGCAGAGCAGTTTATGTGGTGGACGGCGGCCGGACCCCCTTGCTCAAGGCGCGGGGCAAACCGGGCCCCTTCAGTGCCGGGGATCTGGCGGTGGGTGCTGGTCGGGCCCTGCTGGCGCGGCAGCCTTTTGCACCAGAGGCTTTCGACGAGGTGATTATTGGCTGTGTGATGCCGGGACCCGATGAGGCCAATATCGGCCGGGTGATTGCGCTGCGCCTGGGTTGCGGCAAGGAGGTGCCGGCCTGGACGGTACAGCGCAACTGCGCTTCCGGCATGCAGGCCCTGGACTGCGCCTGTCGCAATATCGCTGCCGGGCGTGCGGAGCTGGTGTTGGCTGGCGGGACTGAATCCATGAGCCATGCCCCGGTCTTGCTGAGCGATAAAATGGTGACCTGGCTGGTGAACTGGAGTGCCAGCAAGACGTTGGGGCAACGGCTCAAGACCCTGGGGTGTCTGCGGCCGGGTCATTTGAAGCCTGTGATTGGCTTACTACGCGGGCTCACCGATCCGGTGGTGGGTCTGTCCATGGGGCAGACGGCAGAAAATCTGGCCTACCGTTTCAATATCAGCCGGGAGCGGATGGACGCCTATGCCCTGCAAAGCCATCAGCGTCTTGCCCGTGCCCAGGACGAGGGATATCTCGGTGAGATCACGCCGCTTTTCGATAGCCGGGGCAATGTCTATCAGCAGGATGATGGCCTGCGGCGGGAGACCACTCTGGAGAAACTGGCCCAGCTCCGGCCGGTCTTCGATCGTCCCTTCGGTCTGGTAACGGCGGGTAACAGCGCGCAGGTGACGGATGGCGCGGCCCTGTTGATCCTGGCCAGCGCGCAGGCGGTGGAAAAATACCAGCTGCCGGTGTTGGGGCGTATTGTCGATTGCGAGTGGGCCGGGGTGGATCCGGCCCAGATGGGTCTGGGCCCGGCCCACGCCATGGCCCCTTTGTTGAAGCGTCACCGCCTGTCAGTAGACAAGGTGGATTACTGGGAAATCAATGAGGCCTTTGCCACCCAGGTGCTGGCGGTCAAGGAGGCCTGGCAGGATGCCGGTTACTGCCGCCGGGAGCTGGGTCGGCGCAGCGCCATCGGCGCCATTGATGAGACACGCCTCAATGTGGATGGTGGCGGTGTCAGCATGGGGCATCCGGTAGGCGCCAGCGGGGCCCGTATTGTGTTGCACCTGCTGCAGGTACTGAAACGCACCAACACCCGCCGGGGAATCGCCAGCCTGTGTATCGGCGGTGGGCAGGGCGGCGCCATGCTGGTTGCCAGAGATTAAGGAATAATAACCATGACGGATGATAGCAGCTATCAACACTGGCAGATTCATCACGACGATGAGGATATTTGCTGGTTGAGTCTGGACAAAGCGGGTGTTACCACGAACGTTTTGTCCGTTGAGGTCATTGCCGAACTGGACCGGCGGCTCACCACCCTCGCACAGGAGCCGGTGCGCGGGCTGGTGATCCAGTCAGCCAAGGAAAGAGGCTTTATCGCCGGTGCAGATATCAGGGAGTTCCTTAGCATCAAGACGGAGGATGAGGCGGCAGAAATGATGCGGGGTGTGCATACCGTCTTTGCCCGTCTCGAATCCCTCTCTTGTCCGACGGTTTGTCTGATTCACGGTTTTTGTCTCGGCGGCGGTATGGAGCTGGCGCTGGCTTGCCGCTACCGGGTTGCTGAGGATGATCCCGCCACACGTCTGGGTTTGCCTGAGGTGAAGCTGGGTATCCATCCCGGTTTTGGCGGCACCTTGCGCCTGCCACGGTTGATCGGCCATCTTCCCGCCCTGCAGCTGATGCTTAGCGGTCGTACGCTCAGTGCGCGTGCGGCCCGCAAGATCGGTCTGGTGGATCATGCGGTGCCTCGCCGTCATTTACAGCGGGCCGCACGCGCACTGATCCTCAAGCCACCAGCAGCCCGGCGGCCCGGCCGTTGGCAGGTGCTGCCCGGGCATCGCCTGCTACGGCCGCTGGTGGCGCAATATCTGCGCCGCAGTGTGGCGCGCCGGGTGGCGGAGGTGCATTATCCCGCCCCCTATGCGCTCATCGAGCAGTGGCTGAAACATGTGGATGATCCGGGGCAGATGCTGGCCGCCGAGGCCCGCTCGGTCGCCCGTCTGGTCACCGGAGAGACCGCCCAGAATCTGATCCGGGTTTTTTTCCTCCAGGAAAAACTCAAGGGTCTGGGTAGTGAAGGCGATTTTCAGGCGCGCCATGTTCATGTGGTGGGTGCTGGTGTCATGGGGGGGGATATCGCTGCCTGGTGCGCCTTGCGGGGTTTACATGTCACCTTGCAGGATCAGTCGGCTGAGCGTATCGCCCCGGCGGTCAAGCGGGCCCATGCGCTGTTCGTCAGGCGTCTGCGTCAACCCCGCCTGGTGCAGGCGGCGATGGACCGTTTGATGCCTGATGTGGCGGGTGATGGTGTGCCGCGCGCTGATGTGGTGATCGAGGCGATTTTCGAGAATGCCGAGGCCAAACAGGCCCTGTATCAGGCGCTGGAGCCGCGCATGAAGGCCGAGGCCCTGCTGGCTACCAACACCTCCAGTATTCCGCTGGAAGAACTCAGCCAGTCACTGGCCGAGCCTGAGCGGCTGGTGGGTCTGCACTTCTTTAATCCGGTGGCCAAAATGCAGCTGGTTGAGGTTGTTAGCAGTCCACATACCAGTGCGGATGTGGTCAAGTGCGCCAACCGTTTTAGCCGCCAGATTGATCGTTTCCCGCTGCCGGTGAAGAGTAGCCCGGGCTTCCTGGTCAATCGTATCCTGATGCCCTATTTACTGGAAGCGGTGTTGCTGGAGAGCGAAGGCGTGGCGGCAGAGCTGATTGACAAGATGGCAGTGGACTTCGGCATGCCGATGGGGCCCATTGAACTGGCGGATGCCGTGGGGCTGGATATCTGTCTTTCGGTAGCAGAAATTCTCTCCCGTGAGTTGCCGGGGACCGAGGTACCAGAACGGCTACGCACTCTGGTGGCGGAAGGCCGTTTGGGGAAGAAAAGCGGGCGCGGGTTCTATATCTACAAGAAGGGTCGCCCGGATAAGGCTAAGGTGGTCAATGACAGCGC
>CAZFJS010000114.1:3911-6154 GCA_964519605.1 uncultured Gammaproteobacteria bacterium | reverse complement strand
TCCTTGAAAAAATGCTGGTACGGGGCAGTCTGGGAAATAAAAAAATTAATAATGCATAAAATCATGCGTGTTGGAAGTATTGGTCGGTTACGGATCGCCAATTGTATAAGTGCTAAGCACGAATTACCGGTATACAGGATTGATGCAGTCGCCAGTATGTGGAGATATGTCATAGAAAGTAGCACAAGGGAAAAGAAAAGTTTTCTGAGGATGGCGAATAATGGAAAAAAACTTGCTTGAGAACAAACTGCAGGCACTACGGATAAAACAGGAAAAGGTCAATCGTGTCTGGCGAAAAACGGGCAACAAGGAATTGTTACAGTTTTTTGTAGATATGATGCCAAAGCTTCTGCAGGCTGAACGTTGCAGTATTTTTATTCTGGATCCGGAAAATGAAAATATCTGGCTGCAATGTGGCACCGGGTTGGCTGAAAAACAGGTGACTGTTCCACAGCGTGATTCCCTGGTGGGTCAGGTGATATCGACGGGAGAATACCGTCAGGAAACTGATATGGATATGTTGGTGGGTAGTCATGGGGTTGTCGATATGCAGACCGGTTTCGTGACCCGTAGTGCGTTGTGTGTCCCGGTTCATGGCATCAGTCAGGATAGGGTGACCGGGGCGGTGCAGGTTCTCAATAAGCTGGGTGGAAAGGCCTTCGATGATGAAGACCGGGCGATACTGGAACGACTTGCCCGCTTGTTGCAACTAAATATAGAAAATATTTTTCTGCGTCAGGAGTTGGCCATTATCTCCACCGAGATGAATGATAAGATTGCCTTGCTGGAATCAAGGTTGCGTTGACAGGTGTGCCGATAATTCGATAAACGGCATGCTTTTCTTGAAAGCATGGATGTCCCTGATAGGTGTAAAGCTACTGTCGCCAATCAATTTTCGCTGGTGATTCCCCGGTGACTGGATGATCAGTCGTTGCCGCTGGCTTGACAGTAGCCATTGGCGATAAAACTTCAGCATGTCCTGTTTGCTGATCCCGCGGATAATTTTGGCCAGTTTTTCCCGAAATGAGAAGTCATAATATTTTAGCGCCAGCAAATTGCGATAGCGCCCGCTCCGTCTTTGCAGGGAAGCATCCCGTTCCAGGATGCGGCTGAGCAGTCCCTGTCTGCTTTGGCGGTACTCTTTCTCGCTCATCACCTGTAGCAGCGTCGGATATTTTTTCAGAAAGGCATCGACCCTGGATAGCAATTCGAGGGGTGATTTTTCTGGTGACTCGATCATAAATTTCAGGCCCGGTAGCCGGAGCACGGTATTATTGGCGGCAAAGACCACATAACCCAGCTGCTCCCTGGTGCGGAGAAAATAGAAGAATGGCCCCTTGATCAGCTGTTGCAGCAAGGTGATATAGGCATCCTGTTGCAGCGTGTCATCCCGGGACTGGTAATAGACCAGCAGTCCGCTATCCTCATGATCTGTTTTGATGGTGCGTAAAAATTGCCTGCCGGGTATCAGTCGAGTTACCCTTAAAGCGTCATCCGGGCCCGGTGTGGCGACCTGGAAGATTTTTCTTCCGATGTGTTTACCCAGTTTGGCCGCTTCCTGTGATGTGATATTGCCATGCGCGAGTATTTCCACATCTACCTGAGAATATAGTTGATGGATGAATGATTTCAGGTCTTTCACCGTCAGGGATGCCAGTGCCTGGAGATATTCGTCAGGTTGCCAGCTATTATGCAGAAGAATGGTATTCAGCTCTCTGTTGAGCTGTCTGTAGGGTTTCCCCAGATGACTATTGTCCAGGTTCTGGCGTAATTTTTCCTTGCTGATAGAAAAGCGCTGCGGATCTATATCCGGCTCAAGCAAGTTTTGCAGAATGACATCGAGCAACAGACTTTGTTTGTCATCATAGCCGGATACCGAAACAGCAATACCATCATTGGTATAGTTGAGCGCGTAATGGAGGCCAGCCAGGCGCGCGGGATAGGTATATTCATTCAGGTGGTCGTTTAAAAGTCTCAGATAGAGGCTGGTCAGCATGCTGTGAGCAGGGCTGTCGCCTGCCCAGGGCGTAATCATGCGGATAACAATATCAGCCTTGGGAATCAGAAAGGTGTCATCCTGCTTATGCCACAGGCGCAGTGCCTGGCTGTCGATCAGGAGGCGCGGACGGGCGCTGACCTTGCCTTGGGGTTTGATCCCGAGGCGCGTGGGGATAAAAGGGTTCCTGACTGGAATGCGCAGCGCAGGATCGATGGTTGAGTTCAGCCAACGAGTGCGTATTTTT
>CAZFJS010000114.1:0-3811 GCA_964519605.1 uncultured Gammaproteobacteria bacterium | reverse complement strand
TTTATTTTGCGGATTTCATCATAGATTGCCATTTGCCTTCCCGGTTTGTCGAGCAGGTGCAAATACTGGAAGACCATGGCAGTAATGGTGTTAATGTAGCGCTGGCCCTCGCGAGTGAGATCAACCATGACTTCCATGGTATGGTAATTGCCGGCATTCGTGGTGGTGTCCACAGCCAGCCGGTTGGCCCAACCCCGCTGTTTCAGCAGACTGAGCAAGCTGCCTCGACCTTCATCTCCCAGCAGAAAGGCAATCAGTAGCTCCGGTTTCGTTTTATAGAAAGATTCTTTCCAGCTCAGGGGGAAACTGAGATGGAGTTGGCGAATATCCCGGCGCGGAATGATGTTGATCCGGACGCCCAGTTGATTGCTGAGAAAGAGCGGGGCGTGCAGCGGCGCTTTTTGCAGTTGTCGGTTTTTAATGGCTGAGAAATATTTCTCTACCATCTGTTTCAGTATCGGTAGTGGTTCCCGGCCGATAACCGTCAATGTCATGAGATTGGCGGAATAATGCCGGCGATAAAATCTGATCAGGGTGCTACGCAGCTGTTTTTGCGTCATGTTGGCCAGCGTGCCGAGATTACCCACGGAAAACTTGCTGAAGGGGTGGCCGGGATTCATCGTGGCCTTCATGACCGACCAGTAGCGCCGGCCATCGTCTTTTAATTTCAGCCGATACTCTGCATTTACGGCATTCAGTTCCCGTTGTATAAATTTGTTGTCGAACAGCGGCGCAATGAAGAACTGTGAAAAACGGTCGAGTGCGGGTGCCAGGGAATGCCGGTCGATATCGAAATAGAAATTGGTGTGTTCTGCACCAGTCGCGGCATTGTCATGTCCGCCGCGGGCATTGATGAACTCATGGTATGCGCTGGCAGCCGGGAATCTTTTGGTGCCCAGGAACAGCATATGTTCCAGAAAGTGTGCCAGACCGGGGTGTTTTCCAGGGTCATCGAAATAGCCGGCATTGACATCCATGCAGGCTGCTGCCTTGTCGGCAGCCGGATCGGATACCAGCAATACCCGCAGCTTGTTGGGCAAGGTGAAAAAGTTGTATTGCCGTTTGTCGAGAGGGCTTTTGATGATGGGGCCGGCGTGCAAGGGCAGGGAGAAGATAAGCAGTATGGCAATGCTTAGCGCAGCGACTAGCACCGCCCTGGTTCTGTTAATTGCGGACATCCGGAAACTCTGGATATTTGATAAGTTAGAATAGCAAGTGACTGCATCTTAGCACTATCCGTCCGGTAGCCGCCACTTATGCACCAGGCGCTCACGATGGGGAAAGCAGGGTGTCGAGGCGGATTGAATGGGACCTGCCTGCTTTGTCGTGCCAGCTGACTTTCACCGTCAATGTCTGCACATGGCTAACATGAGATGAGCTTGACAGAACCCAGTGCCGCGAGAAGGTGGCGCTCAGGCCCTCAAGTTCGATATCGCTGCCGGAAAAAGGCGGGCCCAGAGTATCACTGCCGCTTGCTGGCG
The DNA here is from genome assembly GCA_964519605.1 of uncultured Gammaproteobacteria bacterium. Lineage (GTDB taxonomy): Bacteria > Pseudomonadota > Gammaproteobacteria > SZUA-140 > SZUA-140 > CAZFJS01. The sequence goes on along the minus strand of CAZFJS010000114.1, from coordinate 2,330 downwards.
CCATGCCTTCGGCAGCCTCCAGTCGCAAATATTCGATGCGGTCCTGGCAAAAATGGACCGCAGTGCTGCGCTGCCTGGCCAGCACGTTGGCGTGTAACAGATTGATCTGCAGGCGACCCAGCGCCAGCAGGGACGTTGCCAGAATAACCATAGTGATCAGTACCTCGATGAGTGTCAGTCCCGTAGGCTGAGGCCTGCGGTAGCTTGCCAGTGTGAGATTCTTCGGGCAGGTGGTGAGCACGCGATCAGAAGTCACGCCAGCCACCGGGAAGTTTGTCATAGTAGCCCATGTGATCCAGCCGACTCATGACAGCGCCGTTGTAGTGTATGAGTGCCGGGCCGGTGATATCGATCCGGCCTGCTGCGATGAGTGCGCCCTCAAGTTCAAAGTGGTTTTGGTGCAAGATGATGTCACCTCTGACATAGAGCAGGCCGTGAATCTGTGTGCCGCTCAGTTGGGCGAGGCTGCCATTGACAATCACGAGCACGGGATGTTCCGCTGTGCCCAGACGGCTGCTGTCAATGCGGATGGCTTGTTTTTGCGGCGCATTGATCCAGAGTGGACGCTGATCCTGGCCGTCTATGCTTAGACGGCATAGGCGACAATTTATCCGTCGGCTCGCGCGCCTCAGGGCCGCTGCGGACAGGTCAAAAAATTGCCTCATGAAGCCCTGGGGGCTGATGCTCTGTAGCCGGGGATCAATCAGACAGGATCCGCTCTGGCAGTTCAGCCCAGCAGTCTGGCGTGTTGTCTCGCCTGATAAGATAAGCAGACCGGTATCGGGGTTGCTCAGCACCACTTGATTCAGGGAAGGGGGGGGCCTCACGGTGAGCGCTGCTCGGGGTATGGTGGCGATGAATTTTCTGAAATTTATTGCCTGGTGGAGGGTCTTGTTGGCAGAGGCATCATGAGCATAGCCTCGGGCGATGATCGTCAGCAGCACGGGTGGTGTCTGCATGTCACCGCGCAGATAGCTGACCTGGTAGCGGGCGCCATTGCCCAGAATGTCGCGTGGTCCGGATGGCCCTGTCGGTACCCCGTCAAGCTCGCTTTGCAGTTGCGCATTGATGTCTGACAAACCGGCGGCGAGCCCTGCCTGGGCCGCCTCATAGGCCTGTAGCGTTTGGTATTCTCCACGGCTCAGCCGTTGTTCTGTGATGCTGACGCGGGCGGTCAACAGGCTGGTCATCGTCAGGATAAACAGCAGCAGGAGGGTGGTCGCCAGGGTGGCTATACCCTGTTGCCCGACTGGCTTGATCATGGCGATATGCCCGTCTTTTCCTGATTACGGAGATAAACCGTGTCCTGCAGGCTCAGTCTGATATTCGGCTGACGAATCAGCTGCCCACCAAGGGTGATGATGATGCCTCGCATGGGCGGGTGGGTTGTGGAAATGAGCGGTGCGTGGATACTGTCGAAACGCAAGCGGGTAATGCGCAGACTGTGGTCGTCGTTCATACGCCACCAGCGGCCGCTGCGGCAATCCCGGCATGCACTGTTGTCGCAATGAGTGTCGCTCGTTTTCCTCTGGATGACACCATTCGTCAGCCGGAAGCCACCCTGGTCATCGGCATCCGGCCAGCCGTCGCGGTCATCCCGATGTCTGTCATAGCTGTACAGCAGACAGGTGTTGCCGATGATCTTGATGGCGGCGAAATGATTGGTACTATTGCTGAGGTTTATGTTGCCGGCGAGATGCCGGTATCCCGAGCGACGGATTTCGTCGCTTATTGTGGTCATCATGGCACGCAGTTCCTGGCGCAGATGAATCATGCGCAGTGTGGTCGTATTCATTTTCGCGATGTTGTAGAAGAAACCCGTGAGGCCGGCCAGAATGACCAGGCTGATCGCCATGGCGATCAGAGCCTCGAGCAGCGTAAAACCGCGCGCCCTGGATTCAGCAGGCCGGGTATAACCGCAGCTCATCGGAGCAGATCCTGATGCGTCCCAGACTACTGACAATAATGCGCGCGCTGCCGTATTCATTGTGGAGAATAGCGCTGCCCGCATGGAGGGCACCTCGCAGCGGGGTGAAGGCAGTCTGCTGGTGGTGAAAATTGATTTGCAGGCGAATCCGCTGAAATGCTGAGGTGCTCACAATGGGGGATGCGGCGCTATTCAGGCGGCAGTCATTGCGGCGGTCACACCGGCAGGCGCCATGGTCGCTGATGGCGTAACACCAGCGCCAGCCATCAGTTGAAGTCTGAAAGGCTACGGTAACGAGCTTGTCTTGTCGGACCGCTTCCAGACGGGCAAGCTGCAGGTTGCCGAAGAGGACTTCCGTGGCGCCCTCAAGACGGTGTCTTGCCATCAGCTGGAGAAAGGAGGG
>CAZFJS010000113.1:0-6160 GCA_964519605.1 uncultured Gammaproteobacteria bacterium | reverse complement strand
AGCAGAAGGAAGCAAAATACAAGGCAATGGCCGAACAGCAGTATCAGTCACAGGTCGAGCAAAAACGAAGGGATCCCTCCAGCCTGGCAGGCGATAATCCCCAATAGGATTGAGTTTGAGTGTAGGCTACTCCCCTCCAAGGGGGGGGGATCCAGCCAAGGTTCTGCTGGAGATAAGGGAATACCTTTGACTATCGGCGAGCCTATGATTGCATATTCTATAATAATACCAGGACCGGGTGAATGCTATTTGGAACGCTGCCCTCACCTCATATGGATTGCCTCTTCAATTGATCGCCAAGTGCCAGTCCGGAATTTTTAGCAAATATCTGGTAGTCAGTATGACCTTAGAGCCGGCTGGTCCATAGATAACAGTGGGGGCGGGAGCAGATTTAATAGCTGGATTTGAACCTGGAATTAAACCTGCTCAACACACCCTAGAGCGGAAGCAGATTACCCTTTTTTGTCACATACACGACCTTGAACCAGTCTCCATCGATCCAGATCCACTCCTCCACAATGGTACTGTCGGTAGGTGGAATCGCGGTCTCTTTCCCCTTGATCATAAGGCGCTTGGCCTCGAATTTTATCTTGACCTGCAATTTTGCCTTGTTCTCGGTAATGTTTACGCTATCCTCAGAGATACTGAAATCCAGATAGTGGAATTGACTGACCTGTGCGACAAAGGCATCAGGCCTGATGATGCTGCGATAGAATGGGTCCAGCATTTCGTAGCCCTTCCGATAATCTCCGGCAACATAGCTCTTCCAGAATTGCTTTGCGCGCTCAATCAGCCTTTTCTTCCGATCCGGCCCCGTGACCGATATCTTTTTCTTCTTCTGGGGGCACAACTGACGTGGTTTGCCGGCACCGAGTTTCAGACAGGAGGGGCCAAGCGTCAGCTTTTCATAGGAGAGCACCGTTTCGTTTTTGGGCGCATCCGATAACTGGTGTTGCCAGGTGACGAGAAATTTACCCTTACCATCGCTGACAATATTCGGGAAATGTACGAATCTCCTCTTCCCCTTCTCGTTGAGATCAAGGTCCTGGTTCAGCCAGCTTTGGCCGCCATCCCGGGAGTAGTTCAGATAAAGGCGTGGACGAATTTTACGTGAATCACCCCACACGACCACCACATTCCCGGCCTCATCCATGGTAATGGCGGGGGAGAGCGAGTGTGTGAGTCTCGGCGTGTTGGTGTCCAGCCGCTTTAGATTATCCCATTTGAGCCCCCCGTCATGTGAACAGCTCAGGTAGATATCCGTCTTCCTTCTCTCCAGTTTGTGCGGTCCCGGCCACACAGCACAGATATCGCCCCTCTGGTTTGCGGTAAGCTGAAAATGCCAGGTCCCTCTCTTTGAGGTGCCCGGCAAGACGATGGGTTTATTCCAGTGCTCACCCGAATCGGTTGAACGGGCCAGTATGATACCCAGATCGGGGCGGTGGTAAAATAGCAGCAGACCGGCCTTTGTCCGGAGCATCTCGGGTGTAAATATCGTCTTGCCCTTGGGCCTGACAAGGAGTCTTTCCTTACTCCATGTTTTTCCACCATCCTTCGAACGCCTCAGTTTCATGGAGCTGGTCTGTGTTTTTTTGTCAAATTCCAGCCAGCCGGCCCAGATGTTATCGCCGTCGGCCGTCATGAACGGGTCTATGGTTAGTGTATTCCCTTTGTTCAGCTGGATATCGTGTTTGAGCCAGTGTCTGCCCTGATCGGTGGACCTGTTGAAGATCACCTTATAGTGCCTACCATCGCCCCGTTCATCCAGCCACATCAGATACAGGTTGTCGCCCGCGGCCATGAGCGGCTTGGGATGAAAGGCGCCGTTGCCGCTGTCCAGCCTTATCGGCCTTGAAAATGTCTTTCCATCATCATAGGAGGCTGAAAAGAGAAGGTGTTTGTCACCGCTCTTCCCAAGTTTAGTAGACATAATCTTGGGACGCCATATCAGGTAGATATTGCCCTGCAGACTGAAGGCGCCGATGTAGGAGTTCTTTGCATCCGGCAGACCATGCCGGCTTATGGTGAGCGGTTTTCCGCCCTTCAGCCAGGAGAGATGCAGATTTCGTCCCTCCTTGTCTGCGTCGTAATAGGCGATTGCCAGCCTGCCTTTATGGTAAAGGGGTTGCGGGGCATCGTCCGGGGCAAGCAACGGCACCTTCCGATCCGTAATGACCTCCGCCTGAACCGCAAGCGGCACGCACAGCACCGCCAGCAGGATGAGGGCATACCCCGCCTTGACTCTTGATCTCAGATCCATTCAATCCTCCTAACATTTGTGTAGTTACCGGGCGGACGCCCGCTGGTTATGGACGCTAATTATTTTACATCCTGATACAAAAAGAAAGAGGCAGGTAACACCTGCCTCTTTCCGATGCGGAGATACTCCGCCTGTTATGCTAGGACGTCAGGGACTATTCGTCCAGACGGTTGGCGCTTGTCATCGCCGCCATCGGCGTACCCAGTGCCGAGCTGAACTCCTCCTTATAGACGAGGATGCCCTTGTCAATGGTCCACGGCGCGGGGGTAATCATCTCGATATTATCCCAACCGCCACCCTGGGCAGCCGTCAGAGAGGGTCCATTCAGGAAATCGGCCAGGACTACCTTCTTGAAGCAGTCAACCGGTACATCGATAACACCGGATGTCGGGGTCTCGTCGATATTGTATACCCAGATGCCGCCGCCAGGTGAACGAAGACCGATCACCGCGGACAGGTTCGCAGCCAGTCCGGGGTTAGCCGGATCGGGGGGTGCAACCGCCTGCTGCAGGCCAGTCACGATAACCTCCCAAGACGTACTCACTGCCGCCGTGCTCATCCAGATGGCCCTCGGCTGATAGAACATCGCAGAGCCAAACTGATCGACCTTGAACGGCCAGGCGCCATAGGCCACATCATCGAAGTTCGTCAACAGCCCCCCTGAAGAAGAAGTGATATCATTGGCGCCACGAATCGAGAAGACGCCGATTGCGGGGTTGATGTGCATCGAGGTCACAACCAGAGAGTTCTCGGGATCATCGAGACCGCCCGCAGTCAAATTCGACACGATGAGCTCCGCCTCAAAGCCCGGGCCGATATTAACACTTCCTGATGTTGTATCCCCAAACAATGGAAGACCGCCATTGATCGTGTTGCTGACATCCACAACCATCATATCATTGGGGGTGTTATCCGAGAACCCGTCAAAGTGCAGGCACTCATTTGCCGGGGTAAGCGGATCGTCCCAGCGCCACATCCAGTGCAGCTCGCCAGGACCACCGTAATGGTCGACAACCGTTACCAGATCAATCCAGCCGGTGGTTGTATCAATATCCTGGACCAGAACGGCATCCGCACGGGCGCTGTTTGGTGTTGAGACAGCACACAGCAGAGCGATGGCCACTGATAGTATTAGTTTTTTCATCATTATATCCTCATCTCCTATATTAATATTAGCTTGTCCGTTACACACGACCAAGCTTTACGTAGCCAGACTAGCTAGCGCTGGCAGACATGTCAAGGCACTATTTGCCCCTCAAGGTCTAGGCTACTCTGCTGGACCAAACTGATCCATCCACAGCCGCTGACGCAATCTAAGTACACCCCTGCCAAGAGTTCAAGCCCCGCCCGATGCAACCGTGTCAATTTGCAACAGGGCCAATCACAAGCCTGCGACAGGCTTTTCCAGTGACAAATCAGGGCGCATTGGATCGGTTAGTTGCCCTGAGCTGCAGGCGACGAATATTTTCCTGCGCCTTCCGATAATCCGGCAATACCGCCAGCGATTCAAGCAGGGCCTGCTCGGCCTCCGGAAACCTGCCCTTCAGCATGTAGGCCACGCCCAGCATATTGAGCGCCGCGGCATTATAGGGAAAGATTTTTCTGAGCCATTCAAGCTCATAAATAACCGCATCGTAATCCCTTCGCAGAAACCCTACCTTTGCCATACCGTAGACAGCCCGGAAATTATAGGGATTAAGCCTGTCCGCCTGCAGGTAGTTCGTTGCCATGCCCGCAAGATAGGGCTCGGCGGCCAGCGCCTTCGATGCGTACCAGTCCGAGGCCAGCCAGCGCATGGGCCAGACGCAAAGAAGTATCGCAAGGCAGACAATGCAGGCGGCCCAGATCTTGCCCCTCAGCGCTACGGAAAACAGGGGACGGCTTACCGGCAGGCCCGCATACCAGATACCAGCAAAGAGCGCAAAGACATACATGCTGGCCGGATTGAAAAACAGATGATTGAACATCGCGTCGAATATAGCAGCTGCCACGGCCACGACCCCTGCCGCCGTCAGGCCTTCCCACCGATGCCAGAGCGCTGCAATGAGCCTGCAGAGAAAAAACACCAGCAATCCCAGAAAGATGCAGGCGGCGGGCAGCCCGTTCTGAGAGGCGATCTGCAGAAATATATTATGAGGGTTGGTGGTATAGCTGGTCGCCGAACTGAAGATCACATCACGAAATTCCGGAAAGCTGTTGCTGTACTTCGGGTACATATAGGGGAAATTTCCCGTGCCCTGCCCCAGCCATGGACTTTCGGCGATCATGGCTGACGTAGAGGCATACATGGCGGCCCGCTCCCTGCCGATCCATGGAGACAGCCGGCGCCACAGGGATGCCAGCGGAGGCTGTGGCACCTTGATCGCCTGATCGATGGAATGTCCTCGCGTGACCGGCGCCAGCGTGGACCGGACATGATCCACAGACGTCTGTTTCCCGCCTGTAAACGTTGCACTCACCCTCGCCAGTTCGCGAAAATGATAGGGAAGAACCATGTAGGCAGTCACTGAGGCGACGAAGGCGCTGCACAGCAGTAACCAGGCGGCCCTGTTCCGGACCGGGGAAATCCTTGATCCATGCCTAAGTGCTATCATGGTCATAATCAGCACACCCAGACCCAGACCCACCAGGGCTCCGCGGCTGGAGGCAACCATTAGAACCGTACCGCAGGTTGTGGCTGAAACCCAGGTCATCATCCGGATGGACAGCTCCCTGCGCGTGGCGAGCAACCATAGCAACACGGGGAGCAGCACAGCCAGCGCGTCTCCGGTGAAATTCACCTGGCCGATGGGTGAAAAGAGAACGCTGATATCGTAGCCCGGCGCACCATATTCAAGAAAATAGTTCCACCAGTAATGCAGTGAAAAGATAAAACCCGAGATGCTCGTTGCCCAGGCCAGCCAGTTGATAAAGGCCGGTTCGGTTCGCAAAGCACGGACGGCTGCCAGCCATATGGCCAGCGTGAAGGCCCAGAATGCAAACCTGATGGCGCCCTCCGTCCAGTTGGGTCCAATACCGATACCGATCGCCAGCAGCAGATACAAGAGGGTCAGCAACAACCCCGGCCAGGAGATTTGGATGGAACCGGAACTCTCCCGGCGCCATAGCCGTGCGGCCAGGGCAATGGCCAACCCTATACCGGCAATCAGCAGGATCGCCCATTTCGGCTGTTCATTGGGGAGGGGAAACTGCATAACCCTGGCATTCAGTATAAAGGGAAGCGTTAACAGGGGAATGAGAACCAGGGCTCCTGCCGGGCTTAACGCCGACCCGTCGGATTGCGGCGCCCCGTGGCTGTTGCCCCCGCTTCTGTTTAAGGCCATGTTAGAATCTCAACCTGTTACATATATGTGAGTGAGACACTGTACGGAGCACTCCACAGATGAATTTATGGTCGGGGTGAGAGGATTTGAACCTCCGGCCCCCGCCTCCCGAAGACGGTGCTCTACCAGGCTGAGCTACACCCCGAATTTCCGACCATACCTGAAGGGGCGCGCATCCTAGATTTGATCCGCCGCCACTGCAACATCGAAACAACTGTTCGGTGTGATCTCCTGTAGAGAAGACCCTGCCTCCACTGCCATGCCAGTCACCACGGGAAGGGTCGTGATATATCAATACTCACGCTGGCAGGCGAAGGCGGCCAGATCGGCCAGCAGGCGGCGCACGGTTGCATCAGAATCCGGGGGCAGCAGGCCCTCGGCCCGCCCGGAACAGGCCCTGGCCTGTTCAAGGCAATATTCGACGCCGCCGGCCAGGCGCACCCTCTGACGCACCCAGTCGCGTTCTTGATGCTCATAGCCGCCGCGGCCGGCAATCTCCTTGACTCGGGCGGCCAACTCCGAATCCAGCCCCATGGCATGAATCAGGGGCAGCGTGATCTTTCCCTGTTCGAGGTCG
>CAZFJS010000112.1:4115-6197 GCA_964519605.1 uncultured Gammaproteobacteria bacterium | reverse complement strand
CGCCTTGATGATCACCGGAAAACCGATTTTTCGCGCCAGAGAAAGATTCTTGGCCGGATCATCACTGAGCGGTCCATCTGAGCCGGGAATCGTAGGGATCCCGTGTTTCTTCATGGTTTCAATCGCCGAGATTTTGTCGCCCATCAACCGGATGGTTTCCGGTCGCGGGCCGATGAAGACAAAACCGCTCTGCTCAACCCGGTCGGCAAAATCAGCATTCTCCGCCAGGAAACCGTAACCGGGATGGATGGCCACGGCATCCGTGACTTCCGCCGCACTGATGATGGCCGGGATGTTGAGATAACTGTCGCTTGAAGGCGGTGGCCCGATACAAACCGATTCATCCGCCAGACGGACATGAATCAGGTCCCGGTCAGCGGAAGAATGCACGGCAATGGTCTTGATACCCATTTCACTGCAGCAGCGCAGGATGCGCAGGCCGATTTCGCCACGGTTGGCAATCACAATCTTTTCAAACATCTTTAATCTGGCTCACTCGATGATAAACAGTGGCTCGCCATATTCAACCGGCTGACCGTTTTCTACCAGAATTGCGGCGACCACCCCAGCCTTGTCGGATTCAATCTGATTCAGCATTTTCATCGCCTCGATGATACAAAGCGTATCACCCACGTTGACATGCTGACCGATCTCTACAAAAGGCTGTGCTCCGGGCGCCGGAGCGCGGTAAAAGCTGCCCACCATGGGCGAGGTCACGGTCTGCCCCTTGGGCAAAGAGACTTCCCCACCACTTTCCTCTGCAGCCGGAGGCGTCCCTGCCAAGCTATCCGAGGATGCTGGTGCCAATGCCACCGGCGGGGCGAAAACGGCCTGGGATGACATGGGCACATTGCGACTGATGCGCACTGATTCCTCGCCTTCATGCACCTCGATTTCTGCTAGATCGGATTCCTGCAACAGCTCGATGAGCTTTTTGATTTTTCTGATATCCATATGTCGAATTTATTTTTTTGCTGTACCAATGAATAGTTAGGGTTTGCCGTATTGCAAAGCGGCCTGCAATGCCAGCTCATAGCCCTGGGCGCCCAGTCCGCTGATCACCCCAACGGCAATATCGGAAAAATAGGAATGCTGCCGAAAGGCCTCCCGGGCATGAATGTTCGATAGATGTATCTCGATGAAGGGAATGTCGACTGCACAAAGGGCATCCCGCAGGGCAATGCTGGTATGACTAAAAGCTGCAGGATTTAAAACAATGAAATCAACGCCTTTCTGACGCGCATCCTGAACACGCCCGACCAGTTCATGCTCGGCGTTGCTCTGGTAAAACAGCAGCTCATCTCCTGAACGGGCAGCAATGGCTTCCAGGCGCTGGCGGATCTCTTCCAGGGTCCGGGCGCCGTAATGCTGTGGCTCCCGAGTCCCCAACAGATTCAGGTTCGGTCCATTGATGACCAGAATTTTAGCCACAGCGAATCCCTTGAAAAATATATAGTTGGATACAATGACGATAGCCGCTTCGCTAATCTAGCATTGATCGACGAAGTTTGTAAAGTTGCCGTGACATCCCGGCGAGTTCGGCGCAGTTCGTTACTAAATTTACTTTGGCCGCTGAGCCCCGAGCTGTCGTTCGATCACCTCGGTGGCCGCGGCTTCTGTCCATTCGCCATACTGAATATGGGCAATACGCGCATCACGACCGATCACCACCGTGTAGGGCAAGACACCGAAAGCATTGCCATAGGCCCTGGCGATATCAATACCATCGTCGTTGCCAATCAGGATAGGATAATTGATCTTTTGCGCAAATTCTCCCAGATATTTCTGAACCACCTTGCGGGCATCCACCGTATCCAGGTCGATGCCCACAAACTGCACACCCTGGGTACCGAAGCGCTGCTGGAGGCGAATAAAGGCGGGCATTTCCCGGCGGCAGGGACGGCACCAGACCGCCCAGAAATTGAGCACCACCACACGACCATCCCATTCACGATTGTCCCGGGGGAAACCGTCAATATCGGACAGCGTGAAATCCGGACGATGGCGCCCAATCAGACTGGCGGCGTCCTTTCCCTGCGATGCTTCCTTAGTGATTTGCGCCTTGTACAGGATGTTGATGAC
>CAZFJS010000112.1:0-4015 GCA_964519605.1 uncultured Gammaproteobacteria bacterium | reverse complement strand
ACGCTTGTCATCCGCATCATTGGCCGTCACGTCCGCCTGCAGCAACATCATCTGCCGCAGGGACTGCCTGACTGCCGGATCCGTAAAAGTCCGCCGCTCCATTCTTTTGCAATCAATGCACCAGTCAGCATAAAAGTCCACCATCACCGGCCGGGCATCGGCAGCAGCCACCTGCACTGCCTGCATCAAGCCATCCGTTCCTTTGACTGGTCTGAAGGCCTGCGCCGGCTGACTGACATTGCTCCCTGCAGGGCTCTGCACACCGGACAGGTGGAAGCCCTGCAAGGGATGCAGTACATCTCCAGCACCACCCGCCGCCCCGACAATCAGCACAATACCATAGATGAACATCATCGCCCCCGCCCCTTTCCAGAAGCGGCGCCAGCCCGTGACCACGCCTTCGAGGCGATCAAAGACCCCGAGATAGACGGCCACCATAATCAGCAGGGCCGCCCAGAGCAACAAGGTCACCTCAGCCGGAACAATGCGCTCCAGCAGCCAGATAGCCACAGCCAACAACATGATTCCGAAACTGTTCTTGATGACAGCCATCCAGGGTCCAGCCCTGGGGAGCAGTTTCCCTGCCGAGGTGCCGAATACCAGCAAGGGTAAGCCCATCCCCAGACTGAGGAAAAACAGTGACAATGCGCCGCGCCAGGCATCACCTGAAATACCGATATAGATCAGGATACCCGCCAGAGGGGGGGCCACACAGGGACCAACGATCAGTGCCGAGAAAAAGCCCATGATGGCGGCACTATAGAGGTTGCTGCCTTCCCGACGCCGGCTTAGTGCGGAAAATCTTGACTGCAAAGCGGTTGGCAGCTGCAGCTGAAATAAGCCAAACATAGATAGTGCCAGGACGACAAATACGACACTGAAGCTGGCCAGCACCCAGGGATTCTGGAACATGATCTGCAGATTACTGCCAAACAACGCGGCCGCGATACCTGCCATGGTATAGGTCAGCGCCATCGCCAACACGTAGCTGGCGGATAACATAAAGGCCCGGCGGGTAGACACCCGCTGTCCCTGACCCACGATAATACTGGACAAAATAGGCAACATGGGAAAGACACAAGGGGTAAAGGCCAGCAATAAACCGAAACCGAAAAAACCCAGCAGGCTAAACCAGGTGCTCTGGCTCGCCAACGAATGGGCGATGCGATCCTGTTCCGGCATGTCCGCTAAGGGTGCGGCGCTCGACGGCCCCACAGTACCGCCTGCACCACCTGTTGCCGGCAACACCAAATCGATGCGCTTCTTTTGTGGCGGATAACAAAAACCGGCATCCGCACAACCCTGATAGCGCACCTCCAGCACCACTGGCAAGCGGCCGGCCGTGTTCCGCTGCAGCGGCAGCGCGATATTAACCGCATGTTTGTAGACTTCCATGCGGCCAAAATATTCATCCTGCTTAAACTTGCCCGCGGGGAAGACAGGGGCATCGATGCGTACGCCATCTGCATCTGTGAATTGAAAAGAGAATTTACTACGATAAAGGTAATAACCATCCGCGATCTGCCAATGGGCGGTGATATGCTGCCCATCCTGGACATCGGCTGTAAACATAAAGGCCTGGTCAGCGGGTAAAAATTTCTTTGCGCCACCACTAAATCCTAGACTCTGACCGAAAATGCTGCCCCCCTTAAAGAGGCTGGCGGAATTTTCACCGGTCGACGCCTGTGCCGTTCCGGCCAGCAGCCCGTACAATAAAATTGCCAGAAACCAGCCATGTCCGCAGGCACGCTCATTGAATGCTGTCCTAATCACGCCCAACCTCGGAAATCGTTAGTTAAAGAAAATAGTGACCACACCACCGATGGCTCCCGACCTGTACCGGAATAACGACACACGGGTGAAGCAGCGCTTTCATCATAATAGGATGCGGCAAAAATAACCGGCTGATATATCACACTTTGGAAGATTCAAGAGCAGCATCGATCCAGGCCAGATAAGCGGGCAATCCGGCCACCACCGGCATGGCAACGACTTCAGGAAGTTCATAGGGATGCCGCGATACAATGGCCCGCTCCACAGCAGTATAATGATCCCGGCGGGTCTTGATCAACAACACCGTCTCCGTGCTTTTCTCAATACGCCCCTGCCAGCGATAGACTGAGCGGACATCCGGAAGGACATTGACACAGGCCGCCAGCCCTGCCTCCACCAACCCCACGGCGATGACCTCGGCACAGGTCTGGTCAGGGCAGGTCGTCATCGCAATACAGTAGCCTGAGTCCGTCTCCATGCCCGTGAACATACCTCATCTGTCCGGCAGGAGCAAAAATGGTATAGTGTCAACAGAGACCATGACTGACCAGGCAAAATCATGACCGTATTCCGTATTCTGCTGATTCTCTTTCTTACCATCCCCATGGTGGAGATTTATCTGCTTATCAAGGTAGGCAGCATAATCGGTGCGCTGCCCACGGTCTTCCTTGTGGTCTTTACCGCCGTCCTGGGTGCATTTCTGATCCGTCTGCAGGGATTCGCCACCATGCAGCGGGTACAAGCCATGCTGGCCCGCGGAGAAATTCCCGCCATCGAAATGCTCGAGGGCGTCGTCCTGCTGATCAGCGGCGCCCTGCTACTGACCCCCGGTTTTTTTACCGACACACTCGGCTTTCTATGTCTGATCCCCTCTATCCGCCGCCGCCTCATCACCTGGCTGCTGGAGCGCAGCTTAATCATTCGTAGCGACGGTACCCACGGCGCGGCGCCACGGCATGGACCGCGCACCATAGAAGGCGAATGCTGGCATGAAAAAGATGGCCCCAGATCCAGACACTGAGGCAGACAACCATATGCCGTTGCCATAAAACTGTTACGCTTTGCCTGCAACGGCATCCAGCAGGCTCACAATCTGCTGCGACAGGGGCTCCACATTGGAAAACAGTCGCTCAGCCTCCCTCAAATCCCCCTTTTCCTTGGTCTCGATAATCGTGCTGATCAAACGATGCAATTCTGTATGCGGCGCCTCAATCTCCCGCATCTCTTTCAGTTGCCCGTAGTTTTCCAGCCCACTACCGTAGTACCACTGACCCAACATACAATGGCGATGTGATACCGCCTGCTCCTGGCTCAAGGAGGCCTTGCCATCCAGATAACTACGCAGCTTGGTTTTCCAGGCTAAATGCGCCGCTCGCGCAGCTGCAAAATCAAAATCTTTCTGGTTGGCCACCTTAAAGCGGCTCACCAGGGCCTGCAAGGCTTCAGCCAAATTACTGACCTGTTCACTGGCCGCAGCAATCTGGGTGGTCCCCGCAGTGGTGTGCTGCGCCATATCGCTGATCACCACCACGTTGCGGTTGATTTCCTCGGTGACAGCAGACTGTTCCTCAGAGGCGGTAGCAATCTGGATATTCATATCATTGATCTCTTTGACGCGGTCAACGATCGCCGAAAATGACACCCCGGCTTCCCGGGTCTGCTCGATACTGCTACCGGCAATGGCGTAACTCTGCTCCATCGATGCGACCGAGCGTTTGGCCTCCGCCTGCAGCTGTTCAATCATACTCTGAATCTCGACGGTGGATTCCTGGGTCCGGCTCGCCAATGAACGTACCTCGTCTGCCACCACGGCAAATCCACGCCCCTGTTCACCCGCACGGGCCGCCTCAATAGCGGCATTCAAGGCTAATAAATTGGTCTGCTCGGCGATCCCACGGATCACACCCAGTACCGAACCAATATTTTCACTCTTGCTCTCCAGTTTGCTCACCACTTCGCTGGCACTCCTGATGTGCCTGGCAACCTCATCGGTGGAATCGATAGCCCGCGACACCACAGCTTTCCCTTGTGTCGCTGCCTGGCTGGCCTGATCGGCCGCATTCGCGGCACTCGCGGTATTCTGCGCCACCTCGGTTACGGTAGCGGACATTTGAGTGATCGCGGTAACCACCTGGTCGGTTTCCGACTGTTGTCTCAGAATCTTCTGCTGTGAATCGCTGGCCGCCGATGACATCTGTTCGGCTGCAGCCGTCAAGCGGGTAGTCTCCCCCATGATTTTCTC
>CAZFJS010000111.1:0-6218 GCA_964519605.1 uncultured Gammaproteobacteria bacterium | reverse complement strand
GGGTTCGCCAGCTGAGCCAGCGCACAGCCATATTTGATCTTGATCTCCTCCGCATGATGGGTGGGTGTCCGCAAGGCGACGGCGATATCATTAGTCACCTGATCGCCGGCGATGGGAATCACAGCGGTATGACGGATTGAACCTTCGGTGAACACGGCAATATCCGTGGTACCCCCGCCGATATCGACCAGGCAGACGCCTAGCCCCTTTTCATCATCGGTCAACACGGCATAGCTGGAAGCCAACTGCTCGAGGATGATGTCGTCCACTTCCAGCCCGCAACGCTTAATGCATTTGGTAATATTCTGGGCGGCACTGACCGCCCCGGTCACCAGATGTACCTTGGCTTCAAGGCGCACACCGGAAATACCGACGGGCTCCATGATGCCTTCCTGATTGTCGATGATGAACTCCTGCGGCAGGACATGCAGGATGCGTTGGTCGGCCGGTATCGCCACAGCACGGGCGGCATCGATCACCCGGTCAACATCACCGGCGGTTACTTCCTCGTCACGAATAGCCACAATACCGGTGGAATTGAGGCTGCGGATATGGCTGCCGGCAATCCCCGTATAAACCGAATGGATCTCACAGCCCGCCATCAGCTCGGCCTCTTCCACCGCCCGCTGGATCGACTGCACAGTGGATTCAATATTCACCACCACCCCTTTCTTCAACCCCCGCGAGGGATGCGAACCAAGGCCGACGATTTCTATCTTATCGTCCTCGGTGATTTCGGCGACGATGGCCACCACTTTCGAGGTGCCTATATCGAGGCCGACAATCAAGTCTTTGTTATCTTTTCTGGGCACGCTTATTTCTCCTGCCTGTCAACTCAGCCCACCAGCCGGCCGCCCCTTGCCAGCCTTCTCCCAACGGACGGCAAAACCATGGGCATAGCGCATATCAATCTCATCAATTTCCTGTTGCCTGGTGCTCATCAGCTTGTGATAAAAGCGCACAAAACGCTGGACACGCTGCTGGGTCTGCTCCTTTCCCAACGCCAGCCTGACCCCGTTATTCAGGGTCACCCCCCAGGAACGCCGAACATCCAGCTGCAGGCGCCGGACATGCAAAGCCAGCGGCGCCAGGCTGTTATTGATCTGGTAGAACTGCATGAGCACCTGCTGCTCACTACCAGGAGGACCGTCCAACCAGGCTAAATCAGGGGCAACCGCCGCCACCTGTCGTGGTAAAAAAATCTCCCCGCGGGGATTAAGCAAGGCCCGCGTGCCCCAATGGGCCAGGGCCTGCTGCTCAGTAATGCTGACATCAAGAAGATCGGGCCACACCCGTCGCACCGCAACCGCCGCCACCCAGGGCTGTGCCAGCAGGGCGTGGCGAATGGTATCCATGTCAGCCCCCAGAAATCCTCGCCGCGCCAGGGGTGTGATCACCGCCCGAATCCTTTGCGCGTCAAGATGATGGAAGGTACTGGCAATACGGATTTTTTTCAGCGGAAAATCAGCCTGACTCAACAGTTGCGGCAACGAACGAAAACTCCACGCCAACCAGCCAGCAGTAGCCACCAGTAACAGCAGGACTAACACCGGCAGCAGACGATTCCGACGCGCTACTGGCTGCGGCTCCTCCTGCCGGTAATGATTCCTAGCTTGCCTTTTCGCCATGCTAGTCCGTCTCCCCGGCCAGGCTGCTTTCCAGAATGCGCCACACCAGATCATCAAAACTCATACCCGCCGCCCGGGCGGCCCTGGGCACCAGACTGTGATCTGTCATGCCCGGAACGGTATTGGCCTCGATCAGCCAGCACCTGCCCTCCTGATCGCGGATCACATCAACCCGCCCCCAACCCCGGCAGTCCAGCACGGCAAAGGCTCGGGCCGCCAATTGCTGCAGTCGCTTTTCATCGTCTGAAGGCAAACCGCAGGGACACAGAAAGCGGGTGCCGTCATCCTGATATTTCGCCGCATAATCGTAGAACTCCCGCACGGTCTCGATACGAATCAGGGGCAACAGCTTGTTCCCGAGGATGGCAGCCGTGTATTCGCTGCCATCGATCCATTGCTCGATCAGCACCTGGCGATCCAGTCGCCGGGCCTGCCGCCAGGCATCAGGCAGGGCTTCACGTCGGCTAACCTTACTCATACCCAGGCTGGAACCCTCGCGCATGGGCTTAACGATCAGCGGTAAACCCAGTTGAGCCACAACATCCTTCAGCATCGCCTCACCCGTAACGGAAACAAAAGATGGCGTGGAAAGACCCACACTCTGCCACAACTGTTTGCTGCGCAATTTGTCCATGCTCAGGGCAGAGCCCAGCACACCGCTGCCGGTATAAGGCATGCCGATACTCTCCAGCAATCCCTGCATCACGCCGTCTTCCCCCCCCCGGCCATGCAGGGCGATGAAGGCCCGCGAAAACCCGCCATCCAGCAAAGCGCGCGGGATGGTGCTGTCCACATCCAGTGCCTCAGCATCCACCCCGCAGCGCTGCAGTGCCTGACAAACAGCGGCACCACTCTGCAAGGAAATTTCGCGTTCCGCCGAGCGCCCACCCATCAACACGGCGACCTTGCCGAAGTCCCTGGCGCTATCTGTCGGATAATTTCTAGTCATCACTGTTACCACTAGCGGGCTCACCGACAATGTGTACCTCGGGCTCCAGTATCACGCCCTGCCTCTGCTCCACCAGGGTGATCACCTGCCGAATCAGTGATTCAATATCTGCAGCTGTCGCCTGACCGTCGTTGACGATAAAGTTGGCGTGCTTCTTCGCCACACTGGCGCCACCGACACGCCGGCCTTTCAAACCGCTGGCCTCGATCAAACGTCCGGCGAAATCCCCGGGCGGGTTACGGAAAACGGAACCACCGCTGGGCACCCCGGTAGGCTGGCTCATGCTACGCTGGTTCAGCAGATCTCTAACCCGGGCCGCACCTGCAACGCCATCGCCCGACTGTAACCGCAGCTCGACTGTCAGAAACCATTCCCCTGCTGGCGCATGTACCTTGCGATAAGCGATGCTGAAATCTGTTGCCTCGCGCCACTGCCGCCGACCACAACGATCTATGGTCTCTACTGCCTGCACCAGTTCCCAGGTCTCACCACCAAAAGCGCCGGCATTCATGGCCAGGGCACCGCCCATGGTGCCGGGAATACCGGCCAGGAACTCGGCACCGCTAAGACCGGCAGCAACACTGCGTCGGGCCACCTTGGCACAGGGTACGCCGGCCTCCACCCGCAGTCTGTCCGCAGCCGGTTGGGTGATCCGCCCCAGCATGCCGCAGGTGCAGATCACCGTGCCACGAATGCCGCCATCCCGCACCAGCAGGTTGCTCCCCAGACCCAGCCAGAAAAGCGGCTCATCCGGTGCCAACTGCGCCAGAAAATTGGCCAGATCATCACAATCCTGCGGCTGATAGAAACGTTCCGCAGCCCCACCCACGCGCCAGGAGGTATGCCGGGAAAGTGGTTCCATGCGCCGCAGCACACCCCGGCAGGGGGCATCCCCTGACAGCGGCTTGCCTGTACGCTGATCCATTCTCATCGATCCACTGCCCCTGCAGCCTGCTGCAGCGCCATCGGCAGCTGTGCCGCCATAGCACCAATATCACCGGCACCCAGCATCAACAGCACATCTCCATCCTGCAGCTGAGCGGACAGCACTTCCACCAGATCCGTCATATTCCCCACATAGAGCGGATCCAGCTGTCCCCGCATCCGGATGGTGCGGCACAAGGCATGGGTATCCGCACCAGAGACCGGGGATTCACCCGCGGCATAAACGTCCAGCAGCAGCAGCACATCCACTTCACCGAGCACCTGCACAAAGTCGTCAAACAAGTCACGGGTGCGGCTATAACGGTGAGGCTGGAAAACCACCACCAGGCGCCGTTGTGGCCAACCGGCGCGAATCGCACCAATCACTGCAGCGAGCTCCCGTGGATGATGACCATAATCGTCGACCATGAGCACCCGTCCCGCCGGCACCTCAAGCTCTCCATAGACCTGGAAACGCCGGGCGATCCCCTCGAAATGCAGCAAACCGGCCAACAGGGACTCATCAGTAACCCCCAACTCATGGGCCACTGCAATCGCCGCCAAAGCATTCAGGACATTATGATGCCCCGCCAGATTGAGACTGACTTCCAGCCAGTTGTCCTGACCGGGGCGTGATACGCTAAAACAGGTACGCGTCCCCACATAACGCAACTGGCTGGCACGAATATCCGCCTGGGAACTGCAACCATAGGTCATGAGGGGACGGGACACCTCCGGCAACATCGCCGCTAATACCGGATCATCGAGACAGACCACGGCCAGACCATAGAATGGCAGATGGTGCAGAAAATCCATGAAGGTCTGTCGCAGGCGATTGAAATCGCCGCCATAGGTAGCCAGGTGATCGGCATCAATATTGGTTACTACCGCCATCATCGGCTGCAGATAGAGAAACGATGCGTCGCTTTCATCGGCCTCAGCCACCAGAAAACGGCTACTTCCCAAACGGGCGTTGCTACCGATGCTGTTGAGCAGCCCACCAATAACAAAGGTCGGATCCAGGCCGTCTTCCGCCAGTAAACTGGCGATCAGACTGGTTACCGTCGTCTTGCCGTGGGTACCTGCTACCGCCACGCCATAACGGAAACGCATCAGTTCCGCCAGCATTTCGGCCCGCGGCACCACTGGAATCCGCAGCTGCAGGGCCGCGGCGATCTCAGGGTTGTCATCGACCACCGCCGAGGATTTCACCACCACATCGCAACCCTGTACCAAAGCGGAATCGTGACCGATGGTGACACTCACACCCAGCATCGCCAACCTTTGGGTAATGGCATTCTCCTGCCGATCAGAACCGGATACCTGATACCTCAGGTTGGCAAGTACTTCGGCAATGCCGCCCATACCCGCGCCCCCGATACCGACGAAATGAATACGCTGTACCCGCCCCATCCAGGGGAAGGCATCCGCCCTGCCGGGACGTTGGGGCACTGCTGCAGCACCCTCTGGGGAGGACATTCCTTTGTGCTTAATCACCATGGGCCGCCTCCAGACAGCGTTGCGCCACCTGTTGAGCGGCAGTGGGCTGCGCCAGGCAGCGCCCCTCCCGTGCCATCGTCAGTAAACGGTAACGTACAGACTGCAGTTCACTGTCCTCGGCGGCGCCAGGCGCCAATAGATCGGTCAGCATAGCGGCCAACTGCTGCCCCAGCCGCTCCGACTGGGGCAGCAGACGAGCGGCCCCGGCGGCCACCAGATAGTCGGCATTCCGCGTCTGATGATCATCCACCGCATGGGGATAGGGAATGAGGATGGCGCCGACACCCGCTGCCGCCAGCTCGGCAACCGTCAACGCACCGGCGCGGCAGACGACCAGATCCGCCCAGGCATAAGCCGCTGCCATGTCTTCGATGAAAGGCATGACTTCTGCCTGCAGGCCCGCAGTCTGATAGGCCTGCTGCACGGTCCCAGCCTGCTGCCGGCCGCTCTGATGACGAATCAGTGGGCGAAACGCCGCCGGTAATGCCGCCACCGCGCCAGGCAGCGCTTCATTGAGTGCCCGAGCCCCCTGGCTACCGCCCAGCACTAACAGGTGCAATACGCCGTGCCGGGCAGCAAAACGCTGCTCCGGCGGTGCCAAAGAAGCAATCTCGGAACGTACCGGGTTACCGGTCAGCAGCACCTTGCTACGCGCTGGCAGGGTGCCTGGAAAGGCGGTCATGGTGCACTGAGCCAGGCGGCTTAAAAAACGATTGGTCATCCCGGCAACGGCATTCTGTTCATGAATCAGCAGGGGAATGCGCAGCAGCCAGCTCATTAGCGCACCCGGCCCGGAGACAAACCCCCCCATACCCAACACCGCCATGGGGCGAAAGCGCATGATAACCAATAAGGATTGCAGCAAGGCGCCGCTGAATCTGAAAGGCAATCTCAGCCAACCCAACAGACCTTTGCCCCGTAAACCTCGAATGGCGATCACATCGAGCGGAATATGGGCAGCGGGCACCACCCGGGACTCCAGCCCACGACGCGTGCCCAACCAGCGGATCTCCACCCCCTGACTGCGCAACTGTTCGGCCACTGCAAGCGCAGGGAAAACATGACCACCGGTGCCACCGGCCATAATCAGTACTCTGGTCACCATCGTTTCTGCATCACCATCATTGAGTCTCGTGACTTTCCCAGGCCACCCGCTGCAACAGGGCGACAACAACAGTGGACATGATCAGGCTGCTACCGCCATAGCTCATCAAAGG
>CAZFJS010000110.1:0-6452 GCA_964519605.1 uncultured Gammaproteobacteria bacterium | reverse complement strand
AGCTCCTGGATGGTGTGGCTTTTGGCAAAGTTGGTTCGTTCCTCCGGGGATACCCGGGTATAGCCCAGCAAATACATAAACAAATTACCTCCCTGTTGATTGATTTATGTTGCAGTTTGTTCGCGCACGGATTATCAGGGAAATCGACCGCAATTGGTAGTGTTCGCTCAAGTTTCGTCAGTAATTATTGATTCCATAGTGATGATCATAGCTGAAGTGGGCCACGGTGGCCCATTGTTGTCAAGCCCTGTTTGAAAGAAAATCCCCTCAATGGCCAGAGAAGATCCCCTCTACAGACTGAGAATGCCGCTGGAACTGAAGAAGCTTCTGGCGGGTATCGCCACGAAGAATCACCGTAGTCTCAATGCCGAGATACTTGCACGACTGGAACATACCCTGGAAAATGGTCAGGCCTGTATTCAGGGTGTTGCAGATAGCGCCCGGGTTTATGGACAATCGGCGGATATTGGTGGGGATGCGCAGGCAATCTATTGCAGTATCGACAGGTTGACGATTGATCAACGTCGTGCACTGCAGGGTTTTCTTGAGTTGATGCTGGCACCTGAGCGATGAACTATTACAGTCTGATTCTGGGTCTGGCCATTGTCGGTGGACTGCTGGCCACTGTCTGGGGCTGGAAACTCATGGCCCGGGGGCGGGCGACCAGAAACTGGCCGACGGTTGAAGGCGTGATTGAGGTATCGCAAGTGGATGAGGATGAGCAGTTGCCCCAGGTCATTTTCAGCTATATTGTGGACCGGCAGACCTATCGCCGCAGGATGGAATATTCCGGCGGTGCCGCGCCCATGCCCGAACAGGTACGTGCCTACCTGGAAAAATATCCCCTCAATGCCCCTGTCGAGGTGCATTATGATCCCGCCGATCCGCAGCAGGCCACCCTGGAGCCCGGGGTGGCATCAGGCGATTGGTTCATCATTGCTACGGGCCTTGCCATCGCCTTGTTTGCTTTTTTTGCCCTGCTTTTCGGAGGGGGCTAGAAAGTGCGGCCGTCCCAGCCCCACAGGTGACGGGGCGCGTTGCTGAATTCGATGTAGATACGCTCGCCTGGAATGCCGAGGGTCTCATTGACGGCACTGCACAAGCTCCGGGATAAGCGGGCAGTCTCTTCTTCCGGCAAGCCGATGCTTTTTAGTTCCAGATAGGCCAGTGCCTGGTCATCACCGGCGAACAGCATCGGGGTGTTTGTCTCCAGGGCGACCATGACATAGCGCTCGGCTTTGCCCAGTTGCGCGGCCACCGTTCGGGACAGGGTCTGCATCACCGCTTGCTGTGTGTCCATAGGTAGGTCCATATTGGTCTGTACTTTCAGGTAGGGCATGCTGGCACCTTGCTTTCCTGGTTGGCTCGCTGTGGATTATAGCTGCTGTGATTCCTGGTGTTAACGCCGTTCTGCAGTTATCAATATCCGCTTGTCGGCGTGCTATTTCATGAGTGAAAACAGGGCTATTGCGGGTGGGCCGGGCGCATCAACTTTCTTTTATTTCAGCTTGTTATTACAATGGCAGGTTCTGTATCAGTTTGGCTGGCGGCAAAAGACTCACTATCGAGGTATAAAAAGGCGTGGAATTGACAGGTGCTGAGATCCTGGTCCATTTTCTGAAGGACGAGGGCGTAAAACATATATTCGGCTATCCCGGCGGGGCGGTGCTGCATCTCTATGATGCCCTGTACCGGCAGAAAAGCATCAAGCATATCCTGGTGCGCCATGAACAGGGTGCCACCCATGCCGCGGATGGTTATGCGCGCTCCACCGGGAAACCGGGTGTCGCCCTGGTGACCTCCGGTCCGGGTGCCACCAATGCGGTGACCGGTATCGCTACGGCCTATATGGATTCCATCCCCCTGGTGGTGATCACCGGTCAGGTGCCCACCAGCCTGATCGGCAATGACGCTTTCCAGGAAGTGGATTCAGTGGGCATCACCCGGCCTTGCGTCAAGCACAATTACCTGGTCAAGGATGTCAATGATCTGGCCATAACCCTTAAAAAGGCCTTTTATATCGCCACCACCGGTCGGCCCGGTCCGGTGGTGGTGGATATTCCCAAGGATGTGACCGCTGCCAAGGCGGACTATGTTTATCCGAAAAAGATCCAGATGCGTTCCTACAACCCGGTGGTTAAGGGACATATCGGCCAGATCAAGCGTGCTGCCAAGTTGATGCTGGCAGCGGAGCGACCCATGCTCTATACCGGTGGTGGTGTGGTGCTGGGGGGCGGTTCGGCAGTGCTGACGGAACTGACCCGCTTGCTGGGTTTTCCCATTACCAATACCCTGATGGGCTTGGGGGCCTATCCGGCCACCGACAAGCAGTTTCTGGGTATGTTGGGCATGCATGGCACCTACGAGGCCAATATGGCCATGCATCATTGTGATGTGCTGATTGCCATTGGTGCCCGTTTCGATGACCGCGTGACCGGCAATGTGGAGAAGTTTTGTTCCAAGGCCAAAATCATTCATGTGGATATCGATCCTTCATCCATATCTAAAAATGTCCGGGTGGATGTGCCCATCGTCGGCGCAGTGGATCAGGTGCTCCGGGAGATGATTCGGGTGATTAAGGCCAAGGGTTATAAGCCAAATCAGGGGGCGCTCAAGTCCTGGTGGCAGCAGATCAACGAGTGGCGCGCCACCGAATGCCTGAAATACGAGCAGGGCGATGAGGTGATCAAGCCGCAGTATGTTTTGGATAACCTCTATAAGGTTACCCGTGGTAATGCCTATGTGACTTCCGATGTGGGACAGCATCAGATGTGGACGGCGCAATTTTACAAATTCGCCAAACCCTACCGCTGGATCAACTCCGGTGGTTTGGGCACCATGGGTTTCGGTCTGCCGGCGGCCATGGGTGTGCAGTTGGCCCATCCGCGCTCGACAGTGGCCTGTGTGACTGGCGAGGGGAGTATCCAGATGTGCATCCAGGAACTCTCCACCTGCCTGCAGTACGGGCTGCCCATCAAGGTCATCACCCTCAATAACCGCTATCTGGGCATGGTGCGCCAGTGGCAGGAATTTTTCTACCAGGGTCGTTATGCCATGTCTTATATGGATGCACTGCCGGATTTCGTCAAACTGGCGGAGAGTTACGGGCATGTGGGGATGCACATCGAAAAACCGGCGGATGTGGTGCCCGCCCTGAAGGAGGCCATGAAGCTGAAGGATCGCCTGGTGTTTATGGATTTTATTACGGATCAGACCGAAAACGTCTATCCCATGATTCCCGCCGGCGCCGGGCTCAATGAAATGATACTGGTATAATGTGATGCGGCATATTCTTTCTATTTTGTTGGAAAATGAAGCCGGCGCCCTGTCACGGGTGGCGGGGCTGTTTTCCGCCCGGGGCTATAATATCGAGTCGCTGACAGTGGCGCCCACCGAGGATCCCTCGCTGTCCCGCATGACACTGGTAACCCGTGGCTCGGAAGAGATCATCGAGCAGATTACCAAGCAACTCAACAAGCTCATCGATGTCATCAAATTGCAGGATCTGACTGAGGGTGCCCATATCGAGCGGGAGATGCTATTGATTAAGGTGACGGCGCTGGACAGTTCCCGAGAGGAGATTATGCGGCTCACGGATATCTTTCGCGGCAGCATTATTGATGTAACGGAGCATACCTTTACCATTGAGTTGACCGGTACCGGTGAAAAACTGGATGCCTTTATCGAGGCGATGGACCGGGCCGCCATTCTGGAGACGGTGCGTTCCGGCGTGACCGGTATTGCCCGCGGGAGCCGCCGCCTGAGCTTGTAGGCTGCCGTACAGCTTGCTGTGCGAATTTTTTCATCATTCCTGCCTGCGCGCCGGAATCCATGAAGATTAACGACCTGGATGCCGGATCAAGTCCGCTATGATGACGATAAGGGCTTCCTGAAGATTTTTTTGTGAATGGGTTGAATGTAACAAGATAAGGAAAAAAGCGATGAATATTTTCTACGATAACGATGCGGATCTGAGCCTGATACAAGGCATGCGAGTGGCCATCATCGGCTATGGCTCACAGGGTCATGCCCATGCCAACAATCTCAAGGATTCCGGTGTCGATGT
Source organism: uncultured Gammaproteobacteria bacterium (assembly GCA_964519605.1). GTDB lineage: Bacteria > Pseudomonadota > Gammaproteobacteria > SZUA-140 > SZUA-140 > CAZFJS01. The sequence continues at coordinate 2,386 of CAZFJS010000110.1, read as the reverse complement.
GGTGGTGGGGCTGCGGCCCGGTTCTGCCTCGGAAGCCAAGGCCAGGAATGCCGGTCTGAGCGTGCAGCCGGTTGTCGATGCCGTCAAGGGAGCCGATGTGGTGATGATTCTGGTGCCGGATGAGCATCAGGCCCGCTTGTATCGCGATGTGGTGGCGGCGAATATCAAGGAAGGTGCAGCGCTGGCCTTTGCCCATGGTTTTAATATTCATTATGGTCAGATTGAGCCACGCGCCGATCTGGATGTCATCATGATCGCCCCCAAGGGGCCCGGCCATCTGGTGCGCTCCACTTATACCCAGGGTGGCGGGGTGCCCAGCCTGATTGCCGTCGATCAGGATGCCAGCGGTCGTGCCAAGGACATTGCCCTGTCCTATGCCAGCGCCAATGGCGGTGGTCGGGCCGGGGTGATCGAGACTTCTTTCCGGGAAGAAACGGAAACCGATCTCTTTGGTGAACAGGCGGTGCTTTGCGGCGGTGCGACGGCGCTGGTGCAGGCCGGTTTCGAGACCCTGGTGGAAGCAGGTTATGCGCCGGAGATGGCCTATTTTGAATGCCTCCATGAGCTCAAACTGATCGTGGACCTGATGTATGAGGGGGGGATCGCCAATATGCGCTATTCCATCTCCAACACGGCTGAGTATGGCGATCTGACCCGGGGGCCGCGGGTGATTACGGATCAGACCCGCGCGGAAATGAAACGCATCCTGACAGAGATCCAGAACGGCGAATTCGCCCGGGAGTTTATCCTCGAGAACCAGGCCGGGGCGGCAACGCTCAAGGCCAAGCGTCGTATTGGTCGTGAGCATGCCATCGAGACGGTGGGGCAGCGGCTGCGGGATATGATGCCCTGGATCAAGGCCAACAAGATCGTCGATCGCGAGAAGAACTAATACTCGGGAAGGTCTGGGATTCCGTCCAACAGGCTGCCGGGCATGTCTGCAGACTATCCATTGGTGGCGCGATCCGGTTGGCCACTACTTCTGGCGGTCATACTGCTGGCATTGCTGCTGGGCATGGGGCTGGGTTTGGCCTGGGCGGTGCCCTTGTTGCTGTTGGCGGTGTCGTTAGCCTTCCTGTTTCGTGATCCTGACCGTGCGATATCATCCGCTCCGCTGGGGGTCGTTAGTCCCGTCGATGGGCGGGTGAGCGTGGCAGAACGCTGTCATGACCCTTATCTCGATCGTGAGGCCATCAGGATCAGTCTGTGTATGAGTCTGCTCGGGCCCTATTCTGTGCGCAGCCCGGCGGAAGGAAAAATCAGGCAGATCTGGTATCATCCCGCGAGCGAGCCGAGTCCGGGGAAGGCGCTAAGTGACCGGGAGGGTGGTCAGAAGCGGCGCTATGCTATCTGGGTACAGACCGATGAACAAGATGATGTCGTGTTAACCCTCGACGTGCAACGCAGTTTTTTCCGGCCCCGGTGCTATGTGCATATCGGCCAGCGCGTCGGTCAGGGGCAGCGCTGCGGAATCATGGGTTTTGGCGGGGACGTGAGTGTCTATGTGCCGGGCAACAGTCGGCTACAAAGCCAGTCAGGCGACCAGGTGATGGCCGGTTCAGATGTCATTGCCAGCCTGGTTCATGAATAGTTTTTCAAGTATGGGAGTGGCGAAGGAACCGTGACAGAAGAAGCCAGAGTGCCGAAACGCCGCAGAGGCATTTATCTGCTGCCCAATCTCTTTACTACCGCAGCACTGTTTGCCGGGTTTTATGCCATCGTGGCCGCCATCGGTGGACGTTTCGAGGCGGCAGGGATCGCCATCTTTGTCGCCCAGCTGATGGATGGGCTCGATGGCCGGGTGGCCCGTCTTACCAATACCCAGAGCGATTTCGGAGTGGAATACGATAGTCTGTCTGACATGGTGGCCTTTGGTATTGCGCCGGCACTGGTGGTCTATGTCTGGTCGCTGTCGAACCTGGGCAAGCTCGGCTGGCTGGCGGCCTTCGTCTATACGGCCGCGGCCGCCCTGAGACTGGCGCGCTTCAATACCCAGACGGCCAATGCTGACCGGGCCTATTTTCAGGGGCTGCCCTCACCGCCGGCCGCTGCCCTGATCGCCGGTCTGGTCTGGTTGTGCAGTGAAAATGGCATCCAGGGCGCAGATCTGTCGTTTCTGGCCTTCCTGCTGACACTGACTGCCGGGCTGCTGATGGTCAGCAATGTCCGCTATCAGAGTTTCAAGGATCTCGATTTCAAGGGCAAGGTCCCCTTCGTCAGTGTGCTGTTGCTGGTGCTGGTGTTTGTCTTCATCTCTATCGAACCGCCCATCATCCTCTTTGGTATGGCCGCTGTTTATGCCGCCTCGGGCCCAGTCCTGACGCTCAATTATCTGCGCAAGCGGCGCGCTGAAAAGAAGCTTGCTGGCAAATAATCAGCCGGGTTT
>CAZFJS010000109.1:0-6476 GCA_964519605.1 uncultured Gammaproteobacteria bacterium | reverse complement strand
TGCGCTGGATTGCCCCCGTGCTGAGTTTTACTGCCGAGGATATCTGGCGGCATATTCCCGGCCAGCGGAGTGAGTCGGTTTTTCTGGAAGAGTGGTATACGCCGGTAGCCGACTGGCCGCAGGCGGGTGGGGTCCAGGGTATGGATAATGCCTATTGGGAGCAGGTAATTGCAGTGCGTGAGGCGGTCAGCCGGGAGCTGGAAAAACTGCGGGTTGCCGGCGCCATCGGTTCGTCGCTGGATGCTGAAGTGGACTTGTATTGTAGTGAGCAACTCTATGATGCGCTGGCGCAATTGCAAGATGAACTCCGTTTTGTGCTGATTACTTCCTATGCCCGCATTCATCCCTTGACGCAAAAGCCTGACGATGCCGTGGAGGCCGAGATCGATGGTACGAATCGCCTGTGGCTGCGGGCAGTTCGTTCGGAGTATCCTAAATGCGCCCGTTGCTGGCATCATCGGGAAGAGATTGGCCAGTATCCTGAGCACCCGGCCTTGTGCGGACGCTGTGTCGCCAATATCGGCGCCCAGGGCGAGACCCGGCATTTCGCATGAGACAGCCTCCATGCCTGACAAGATGACGGTGGTTCCCCGTGGCGGCGGGCGCTGGCTGTGGTTGTCCCTGGTCGTGCTCCTTTTTGATCAGCTCAGCAAGTATGCCGCCAGCCAGGTGCTGGTGCTGCATGAGGCCAGGGCAGTGCTGCCGTCCGTCAATTTCACCCTGGTGCATAATGCCGGTGCGGCCTTCAGCTTTCTCAGCAATGAATCCGGTTGGCAGCGCTGGTTTTTTACCGCTATCGCGCTGGTGGTTAGCTTGTTGATCTTTTTCTGGTTACGACGCCTGCCCAGGGGCGAGCGCCGCACGGCAATGGGGCTGGCGCTGATTCTTGGAGGCGCTCTGGGGAACGTTTGGGACCGGATTCAGTTGGGCTATGTGGTAGACTTTATCGATGTTTACTACCATGCCTGGCACTGGCCGGCATTTAATCTGGCTGATTCCGCAATCACTGTGGGGGCCGTGTTGTTGCTACTGGATGCGATGGCCAGAAAAGCCCCCCCGGAACATCATGCGCAATAAATATGCCTATCTATCTCGCTAATCCCCGTGGTTTCTGTGCCGGTGTCAACCGGGCCATTGAAATCGTTGAACGGGCCTTGTCCCTGTTTGGTGCCCCGGTCTATGTGCGCCATGAGGTGGTGCACAACACATTTGTTGTCGGCAAACTGCGTAGCCAGGGTGCAGTGTTTATCGAGGATTTACAGGAGGTTCCTGAGGACGCGATTCTGATCTTCAGTGCCCATGGTGTTTCACATGCGGTACGCGAGGAGGCCGGAGCAAGACAGCTGCGCGTTTTCGATGCCACCTGTCCGCTGGTCACCAAGGTGCATATGGAAGTGGTGAAACACCAGGCGGATGGCCGTGAGTGTATCCTGATCGGTCATGCCGGACACCCGGAGGTCGAGGGAACGCTGGGGCAGTACCACGCTGCGGGCGGCGCGGGGATCTATCTGGTGGAAGCACCCGGAGAAGTACCTGACTTACAGGTGAAACAGCCTGATCGCCTGGCCTATGTGACTCAGACCACGCTGTCCATGGATGATACCGTGGCCATCGTCACTGCGTTGCGGGAAAGATTTCCCGCCATTGTGGGCCCCAAAAAGGATGATATCTGCTATGCCACCCAGAATCGTCAGGACGCGGTCAAGGCGCTGGCCGCCTGCTGCGAGCTGGTGCTGGTGGTGGGTTCCCGTAACAGTTCCAACTCCAACCGTCTGCGGGAGATTGTCCAGCGGGGGGATATCCCCGCCTATTTGATCGATAATGCCGAGGAAATTGACCGGCACTGGCTGGATAATATCACCCGCGTCGGGGTGACGGCGGGGGCTTCTGTGCCTGAGCACCTTGTGCAGGGCGTGATCCAGCGGCTGTGCACATGGGGTGTCGGTCCTGTTGAAGAGCTTGCCGGGCGTGAGGAAGATATCGTTTTCTCTTTGCCACGGGCGCTGCTCAAGGCTGAGGTCTGAGATGGCATGAGCTGGCCTCTGGTTCTTCGGGGGTGGGCGGGTGTTGCCAGGGATTATGAACAGAGATAACACAGCGGATTGCCTCATTATCGGTGCCGGTCTGATCGGTATGCTGAGCGCCCGCGAGCTGCTGCTCAACGGGATGTCCGTGATGCTGGTGGAGCAGGGGGAAGCAGGCCGCGAATCATCCTGGGCCGGGGGTGGCATTTTGTCTCCGTTGCATCCCTGGCGCGTCCCACCTGCCGTGACGGCGTTGGCTTCATGGAGTCAGGCATGCTATCCACAGCTGGCAGACGCCTTGCGGGATGAAACAGGGATTGACCCGCAATGGACCCGCAGCGGCTTGCTGATTCTCGATGCACAGGAGCATGAGCAGGCCCTGGCTTGGGCGCAGGAGACTGGGCAGACGGCGCAGCTGCTTGATGCGGATGCCTGCCGGGAGCTGGCCCCAGCCCTGGGCTGCCTGCCTGCACAGGCCCTGTGGCTGCCCCAGGTGGCCCAGGTGCGCAATCCCCGTTTACTCAAGGCCCTGCGGCAGGATCTGGAGCAACGGGGTGGGCTGATCCTGACGCAGGCGGAAGTGGTGGAAATTCTTCAGGACAATGGCCAGGTGCAAGGGCTACGGACCCGTCAGGGACCGTTGCTGTCTCCCCGTGTTGTCGTGGCCGGCGGCGCCTGGAGCGGCAGGATTCTGCAACAGACTGGTATTGCAACAGACATTGAACCGGTGCGTGGTCAGATGTTGTTGTATCGTGCAGAACAGGGTCTGCTGGCACCGATTTTGCTGCAGGATGATCATTATCTGATTCCGCGTCGTGATGGTCATGTGCTGGTGGGCAGCACGATGGAATACCGCGGCTTTGACAAGGCGACCACGGAGGTGGCCCGGGGGCAATTGCAGCAGGCTGCCCGGCGCCTGCTGCCAGGTCTGGCGGAATCCCCCCTGGTCGCCCATTGGGCAGGTCTGCGTCCCGGCAATCGCTCGGGGGTACCTCTGATTGGCGCGGTGCCGGGCATCAATGGTCTCTATATTAATAGTGGCCATTTCCGCAATGGCGTCGGCCTGGGGCCGGCCAGTGCCCGGCTGCTGGCGGAGATCATATGTGCGCATGCCGAGATGATCCTTGATCCTGCGCCTTATCGCTTGTTGTGATACGGTGCTGGCGGCGGCAGGCAGCGCTTTCTCTCCAGGCTTGTTCTGTAGTAAGATGCGCAGCCGTATGATTTGTTTCCCGCCGGAGTAGCTCCAATCGGTAGAGCAGCGCATTCGTAATGCGACGGTTGAAGGTTCGACTCCTTTCTCCGGCACCATGATTTTTGAGCGAAACTATTTTGCAGGACTTATGGCTTTCACAAGATGTGCTGGCTGTCCTTATTGCGGCAACAGACAAATATCCAAACACATCTATTTGAACTATTTCTGTTCACTAAAAACTAATTCAGACAGCGAGTCGTTGTCATAACTGCTGCCGTCGCTTAGGGCGTGACGATATGATGTCCAGCTGAGGGGTTGAGGATCACCGGCGCACGACATGATTGCTCTCAATGGAAAAAGGCTTATGTTTAAAAAGATCACACGCACCATCACTTCCATATTGCCGGTCGAGCACGGCAGAACAGGAGACTGCAACCAGTGCGGTGCCTGCTGTCGTTTGCCCAATACCTGTAGGTTCCTGCGCTCAGATTCAGCAGGAAAGTATTACTGCGGCATTTATAAGCTCCGCCCGGGAAATTGCCGGAAATTTCCCAGGACGGCTGCGCAATTGAAAGAAGTGCAGACAACTTGTGGTTTTAACTTTCAAGCTAGCCCACAACCGGTAATTTTCTACAGGGACATGGATAATTCTGGATCGCATTCGGAATAATTCTTAATCTTCGATTGCACCCTTATTTTTTGCTCGTAGGAAGTACTCCAGAAACCGTTTTTTATGCGGCCAGTTTTCACTGTAGTTGAAACAGTTGAGTGATACTGTCGGATATTCTTACAGTTTTTCCGCGCTTTTTTATCCGTGCTAAAGCCAGGGGGTGTGATAAAAGGGGGTATTGATAGCTTTTATGGTCGTGTCAAGCGAGAGGTTCTTATAATTATCTATATTAATCAGCCTGTTGGCATTACATGAGGGTAAGAGTGAAAGTGTATGCTTGCTCTGTGCGAATTATTTTTGTCAGATAAAGGATGCTTTACAAGTTTTTAACATATTAGTGATATAGGCTTGTAACTAATTGATTGTTATATATAAATAATAATGGCATGCATTTTGCCAGATACTCAATGACAAGTATTCTCAAGGAGATGTGTCTATGGGTATCACAACGTTTCTGAAAACAATAAGAAAAAGGAGCAGTGAACACGCCGCTGCATTCTCTCTAGCAGGCTGGCTCCTGGTGCTGGCTTTGCTGCCTGGCAGCGCTTTTGCCATCCAGATCTATGATCCGGGAACCTTGGCTTTTAGTACTGCCGGACAAAGTATGTGGGGTCCGGGGCAGGCCGCGATTCTGGATGAGTCATTTTTCCTGGGGACGACGTGGAATACCTCCGGTTCATTCGGTCCCGGTGTCGGTGGTGGCGTCTTCGCGACCACGATTCCCCTGCCGCATCCGCATTTGCCTTCCGGCTGGCAGTGTCACGGTTTTCTGTGTACCAGTGGGCATTTTCATAACAAGGGTGGTATTCATATTCATAATGTGCCTGGCCCCACTGTGGATACACGTACTGGTGGTAGTGTGGATATCAGTACCAACGGACGTGTCGGGTTCAATTTCGGGGCCAAACTGGACAGTGGCTCGGTCGGGGCCACTGTAGAGTTCGCTGCCAATGCTGTAGTGCCGGATGCCGGTGGGCTGGGTACCGGAGAGTTCTTCAATCTCAACCCCAGCAGCAGCCTGGCAGGGGGACAGCTGGATACCAATCTTGCCGAGGCCTCGGCCAAGATTGAGGCCGTGATCGGGGCCCGGGCGAGTCTGGCAGGGCAGGTCTGTTTTATCGGCGCAGGGTGTGCCTCGGGTATCACAGAAATCGGTTTTGCCGATCAGACGGTGGAGCTGCTGTCTTTCAATGATACCGACAGCCCCGGACAGATCAAGATCCTTAATGCACTCGATCCAGCGCTTTTCCAGTTTGATAACGAAATCTCTATTCCCAGTCCGACCAATCCCTTGGGCAGCGTGGGCGGGGTCACCATCCATGTGCCTGACATCAATGCGACAGGTGGCGTAACGGGCGATCATCTGGCGGCTTCCGGTGCGGATGATTTTATCGACCTGCGCGTGGATCTCGATGGTCTGGCGCTGGCACCTCTGGGTTTGCCGGGCCTGGGTGTTAGTGTCGATGTCGGTGTTTTCAGTGCCAGCGCAGATCTTATCGATGTGGATATGGGGCCGACGATCACACTGAAGCAGAATTTCGAACTCACGCCGACGCTGTATGTGGATCTCCAGTTTGACCGACCCGTGATGGTGGCCGGGCGTGCAGCACCGGTTAGCTCTTTGACCAGTGCCTGGGATGCCTTGCCGGATATCGCGCTACTTTCCAATGTGACGAATGTGACACCGACCTTTTTCTTAAAATCGGAGTTTATGAATAACACCTTGCTGGGTATCGACGGTGTTTTTCAGCTGGATATCCTCAAGGCCAGCCTGGCCTTGCAGGCCTTTGGGTTGAATTTCGATATCGGTTCGGTCGGCCCGTTGTTTCAAGTGCTGAAAAGGACGAATCTGTTCGATACGCCACCGCTGTTTTCCAACAGCTATGATTTGGGGGGCTTCAACCGGGTGCAGGCGGCCAGCTTCCGGATTGCTGTACCGGAACCGGCCTCGCTGATGCTGGTGCTTCTGGGTTTGATGATGCTGGCCTGGCGACTCAATGTCTGTCGCAGGATTGCCTGAGCTTTGATAAGGCAATAGTAAAAGGCCCGGGTGTTCCGGGCCTTTTTTTATATGGGACTCAGCTGTGTTCCCTCAATAAACGCCATAGGGTGATCTGGTCGGGAAAGCCCGAGGCCTGCATCTTTGCTTTCTGCTGGTATGTCTTCAGGGCCTGTTGTGTCTTGCCATTCCATTTTCCATTGATCTTGCCCTTGTAATAGCCTTTTTTATTGAGTGCTTTTTGTAATCGGCGCACGGTTTCCTGATAGAGGCGGGTCTGTCTGCTGCCAATCTTTACTGCGACAAAGGGGGACCCCGTACGGATCCTGTCGGCCTTCAGGCTGGCCATGATGCTGCTGGTGACCGCAAACAGGCCGTCCTTGGGGTGGGTCTTGCAGTGATCATTGATAATGGCGGCAATGAGTTCAGTGGACTCGAAGGAGGTGCCGTCATAGGTGTTGGCCTCATATTGATTCAGGCCAGTGATGTAGCCGTCCAGCCAGCCCCCCATCATCAGGTAGGCCTTGGATTGTTTGGCGCGTTCCTGGGTATAAATCTTGCAAGTCAATAGGCCGGCGCCTCTGACAG
>CAZFJS010000108.1:2991-6595 GCA_964519605.1 uncultured Gammaproteobacteria bacterium | reverse complement strand
TTACCGGAGATATCATAGGCCACCCTGGAGATACCCGGCACCTCGTTGATGATGCGGGTGGAGACGGTTTCCAGCAGATCATAGGGCAGATGTGCCCAGCGCGCGGTCATAAAATCTACGGTTTCCACAGCACGCAGTGCAATCACATGTTCGTAGCGGCGTTGATCCCCGGTGACCCCTACTGATTTGACGGGCAGAAATACGGCAAAGGCCTGACTCACCTGGTCATAAAGCTCGTGGCGGCGCAATTCTTCCAGGAATATAGCATCGGCCAGGCGCAGCGTGTCGGCAAAGGCCTTGTTGACCTCACCGAGGATACGCACGCCCAAACCGGGGCCGGGAAAGGGATGACGGTAAACCATATCGTAGGGCAGCCCCAGCTCCATGCCGATCTTGCGCACCTCATCCTTGAAGAGCTCCCGCAAGGGCTCGATGAGCTGCAGCTTCATATTTTCCGGCAGACCACCGACATTGTGATGGGACTTGATCACCTGGGCCTTGCCGGTACTGGCACCGGCAGACTCAATCACATCGGGATAAATCGTCCCCTGGGCCAGCCAACGGACGCCGCTAAGCTTCCCGGCCTCTTCATCGAAGACCTCGATAAAGAGTCTGCCAATAATCTTGCGCTTCTCCTCAGGATCGGCAATGCCCTGCAGGGCGGCAAGGAAGCGGGCCTCCGCGTTGACACGAATAATTCTCAGGCCCATATGTTCGGCAAAAACGGCCATCACCTGGTCGCCCTCATGGAGACGCAACAGACCGGTATCGACAAACACACAAGTCAGCTGGTCACCGATGGCACGATGCAACAGTGCCGCTACCACCGATGAATCCACACCACCCGAAAGCCCCAGCAGGACCTTGCCCTTGCCTACCTGGTGGCGGGCCCGTGCCATACTGTCCTCAATAATATGACCTGCCGTCCACAGGGCACTGCATGCGCAGATCTCCAGCACAAAACGCTCGATGATACGCTGCCCCTGGCGGGTATGGCTCACCTCGGGATGAAACTGCAAACCATAAAAGCCCTGGTCCTCATCCGCAATGCCGGCAATGGGTGTGTTGCCCGTGCTGGCGATGCGCTTAAACCCTTCCGGCAGTCTGACCACCCGGTCGCCATGGCTCATCCAGACATCCAGCATGCCATAACCTTCCGGCGTGGTGTGATCCTCGATCTCCCGCAACAGGCGGGAGTGTCCCCGGGCGCGCACCTGGGCATAGCCGTATTCGTGATGATCGGCATTCGTAACCTCCCCGCCCAATTGCAAGGCCATGGTCTGCATGCCATAGCAGATACCTAGCACCGGCACTCCAAGCTGGAAAACAAGTTCAGGCGCCCGCCCGGTGGTCTCTGCCGTTACCGTATCCGGGCCACCGGAAAGAATGATCCCGCGGGGCTGAAAGGCGTTGATTTTTTCCTCGGCCACATCCCAGGCATGGATCTCGCTATACACCCCGGCTTCCCGCACACGGCGTGCAATCAGCTGGGTATACTGTGAACCGAAATCGAGAATCAGGATGCGATCGCTATGGATATTGGTCTCAGTCAAAATCATTCGTCCAGGTTATGGGGCAAGAAAAACCATCCTTTTTGCAAGCTGCCACTGTAGCGTGTCAGCGACTCACGGTATCGCCGCCAGGCAGGGCATGTGAAGGCCTAGTCAATCCGGTAATTGGGAGACTCTTTGGTAATCGAAACATCATGCACATGGCTTTCGCGCATGCCGGCGGTAGTTACCCGCACGAAGCGGGGTTTGGTGCGCATGGTGGCGATGTCCTCACAACCGGTATAGCCCATGCTGGCGCGCACACCGCCGAGCAGTTGATGAATGATTGCCACCACACTGCCTTTGTAGGGTACCCGGCCCTCAATACCCTCGGGCACCAGTTTTTCCACTTGGGTGCTGGACTCCTGAAAATAGCGATCGCTGGAGCCAAAGGCCTCTGCCATAGCCCCCAGTGAACCCATGCCGCGATAGGATTTGTAAGAGCGTCCCTGAAACAACTCCACCTCGCCGGGCGATTCCTCGGTACCGGCGAACATACTGCCGATCATCACCGCGTGAGCACCCGCGACAATGGCCTTGGCGATGTCACCCGAAAAGCGAATGCCACCGTCGGCGATCAGGGGCACACCACTGTCCTTGAGTTCGCGCGCCACTTCGGAAACCGCGGTAATCTGCGGTACCCCGACACCGGTGACAATGCGCGTGGTACAAATGGAACCGGGACCAATACCCACTTTCACTGCATCCGCGCCCGCTGTAACCAGAGCGCGGGCAGCAGTGCCGGTGCCGACATTGCCACCGATGAGCTGGACATCCGGGTAGTGTTGTTTCACCCAGGCGATTCTATCCAGCACTTTCTGTGAATGGCCATGGGCGGTATCCACCACAATGACATCCACACCCGCCGTCACCAGGGCCTCAACACGATCATCCGAGGCAGTCCCCACCGCCGCGCCCACGCGCAAACTGCCCAGATGATCCTTGCAGGCATTGGGGAAATCCGTTGATTTCTGAATATCCTTGACGGTGATCATACCGCGCAGATGAAAGTGATCATTGACCACCAGCAGCTTTTCGATCCGATGCTGGTGCAACAGCGCAACCACCTCATCCCGACCCGCCCCTTCCGGCACAGTCACCAGCCGCTCCTTGGCGGTCATAACGCTAGCAACAGGATTGTCCAGCCGGGTCTCGAAACGCAGATCACGATGGGTGACAATACCCACCAGATCTTCCCCATCAACTACCGGCACGCCGGAAATATTGTGGGCACGTGTCAAGGCCATGACTTCACGAATGGTGATATCAGGACGCACCGTAATCGGGTTCTTGATCACCCCGCTCTCATATTTCTTGACCATGCGCACTTCCTGTGCCTGCTGCTCAATGCTCATATTCTTGTGGATAATCCCCAGCCCACCCTCCTGCGCCATGGTAATCGCCAGCCGACCTTCGGTCACCGTGTCCATGGCCGCCGCTAGCAAAGGAATATTCAGGCTGATTTCCCGGGTAAGACGCGTCTGCAACGACACCTCCTTGGGCAGCACAGTGGAATGATCCGGCAACAACAGGACATCATCAAAGGTTAGGGCATCCTGAACAATCCGCATATAAGGACCTTTTCTTTAAGGAAAATTAGCCGGATATTATATAGTTGGAAGCAGCTGGGGTAAACCGTCAGAATAACAGGCGAGGCTGGCAGTTGGAGACAACCGCCAGAAAACTGCCACGGTGGCGATACCAGATTATTTAGAGCACATCAGGGCCTGCTACGCTGCCTGAACGGTGCAATCGGAACATTCAGGGCCTTGGTCCAATCTTAGGCAGGAAAAGGTGGTATAGCGCGCTGGTATTCAACTGCCCCCTCCCACCCATGAGGGGGCGGCCTGCACAGGCTATTGAACGGTGAACGATGACCTGCTTTTGATGCGATGACCATCATAGGAAATCACATTCAGGCGCACTTCATAGGTGCCTTTATTCAGGCTAGGCAGACTGACCTGCATGGACTTGGGATCATTCTTGATGGGCTCTGCTTCACCGGTTGCAATCAGATCACCGTGTGAATTTCTCACTTCGACCTTGCTCCAGCC
>CAZFJS010000108.1:1344-2891 GCA_964519605.1 uncultured Gammaproteobacteria bacterium | reverse complement strand
CAAGCTTGGCGGACAAGGTCCAACCATAACCGGTGGTCCACAAGATCTGCCAGCTGTCCAGGCGGTGCCAGGCATTAATGAGGCCGGTGACTACCACTATCGCCAGCGCACCGCCGGCCAGCGTGGAAAAGCGCACGGCGCTGATGGCAATGGCCGGCCTCATCTCGTGACTGCGCCTGAACAGCGGGCGCATGACGATAATATAGGCAATCACCGTACCGCCCCAAAAGCAGGCTGCCAGAATATGCAGGCTATTGACCATATTATCGAAGGTCCAGATACCTTCGCTACCGGCATGCGTGGTACAACTGATGGCAATGGCGATGACGGCACCCGCCAGGACAAACCAGGCGTAGGCACGGACATTGAAATTCCGTCGCACCCAAATCCAGAGCATGACCAATACCAGCAGCGCAATGGCCCGCATCAGCCAGAGAGTGCCGAAATGACTATGCGTAATCACTTTCAGTGCATAGGGCCAGGCCTGAAAAAACGGGACATCCACCAGATTCGCCGTGCGGAAACCCAGCATCAGAACGGTGGTCACCAACAAAACAGCCAGGGTGGTATCAACCAGACCCCGCAGGCCATCGGTTAACAGACCGCGTTCACCAAGATCAGCAGTCAACCAGCCGCCCACGGCTGCACCACCCATGAGGGCGGCCAGCACTAAAAAATCCAGGCCGATAACGCCAATCTCGAAAAACGAAGCGTGCATGGCTTACTGCACAGTAAAAGAGGATGTGCTTCTGATGCGGTGGCCGTCATAAGAAATCACATTCAGACGCACTTCATAGGTGCCTTTATTCAGATTCGGTAAACCGACCTGCAGGGACTTGGGATCGTTATCAATGGGCTTTGCCTCACTGGTGATAATACGCTTGCCGCGCGCATTTCTGATGACCACCTTGCTCCAATCGGCTTCCACCTTGCCGGAAAACCACAGCTGGACCGCTTTGGGTGGGCTATTCAGCACCGCATTGTCCTCCGGCATGGCGCGCACCACGCTGGAATGAGCAGAACTGACCAGGGGCCAAACAAGCAACAGGCTACTGACTAAAACCGCCATCTTTTTGGATATGGACATAACCCCCTCCTTTTGCCTGATTAATATTTTTGAAGTAGAAGTATGTATAAGCGTAAATATTACGTTTAATTAATACTTCATATAATTTACCAGAAAGGCGCTGCCTATGCAAGAAAAACAATCCATTTCACACCCTGTTTGACTATCAGCGCTACTTGCCCACCGGCACCCAATGTGGACTACAATGGGTGAAGTTTTCAGCATTCAGCAGGCAGGCAATGACAATGGTTCAATCCGAGACTGAGCCCCAGAGAGAGACGGTGCCCCAACGCGAGGTCTACACTATTTCCCGCCTCAATTTGACGGCACGCCAGCTGCTGGAAAGTGGCTTTCCACTGATCTGGGTGGAGGGGGAAATTTCCAACCTTGCCCGCCCCGCCTCCGGCCACTGGTACTTGTCCCTCAAGGATGAGGCTGCCCAGGTGCGCTGCGCCATGTTTCGCGGCCGTAACCGCCTGCT
>CAZFJS010000108.1:0-1244 GCA_964519605.1 uncultured Gammaproteobacteria bacterium | reverse complement strand
GTGCCAGTGCAGGGTACACAGGCCGCCCCCCTCATCGCCCGCATGATCACGCTGGCGGCCGCAAGACGGGATTGCGATGTGCTGATTCTTGCCCGGGGCGGCGGTAATCTGGAAGATCTGTGGGCCTTTAATGAAGAATGCGTGGCGCGGGCCATTTATGATTGCGATATCCCCCTGGTCACCGGCATCGGCCATGAAATCGATTTCACCATCGCGGATTTCGCGGCAGACCTGCGCGCACCCACGCCCTCCGGGGCAGCAGAGCTGATCAGCCCTGATCGGGAGGAATGGCGGCAAAGCCTGGCGGCAGCCGCAAACCGTCTGAGATCCAGCATCAGGCAACAATTGTCACAGGAGAACCGCCGCCTGGCCTGGCTGCTCACCCGCCTGCAGCAGCAACATCCAGGGCAGCGATTGCAACAATGGAATCAGCGCCTGGACGAACTGGAACAACGCCTGAGCCGCGCCCTGAATATCCGGCTCAAACACCATCAGTCTCTGCTCCGGGAATACCGTGCCCGTCTTCAGCATCATAATCCGCTGCAGAGGATCACTCAGAAACAGGCACACTGCCACCAGTTGCAACAGCGACTAAAAAATGCCATCCGCCAACAACTGGACCGTTCTGCACAACAGCTGCAGGGGCTGTGCCGGGCACTGGATGTCATCAGTCCGCTGGCCACCCTGGGAAGAGGTTACACCGTACTGAGCCGTCTTCCCGAACATGAACTGCTGCATGATGCCCGCCAGGTGCAACCGGGTGACCGCGTCGAAGCACGCCTGGCGCAGGGCAGGATTGTAGCAAACGTCATTGAAAGCCACAGGAAATAAGCCATGAGAACACTGACCAGCGCCCTGCTCCTCCTGCTGTGGTGCAATCCCCTACCCGCCTGGAGCCTGCCACTACCCAAGGCCCGCCCGGTTCCTGGTGGTATTGCCATCATCAAGCTTGCCAGCCATGAGGCCAAGACACCACAAGCCTACTACCACCAGCACCGGGTCATGGTACAAAAGCGGCAACAGGAGTGGTACGCCGTCGTGGGCATTCCTCTCAGCACCAAGCCAGGCATTCACCACCTGCACTACCGGAATACAAAGAATAAGGACACCAGTATTCCATTTAGGGTAGATAACAAACACTATCGGACCCAGCGCATCACCATCCGGGATAAACACAAGGTCACGCCCGACGCCACTGAACTGCAACGTATCTTCCGGGAAAAAAAACGTATCCTGGCCGCCTT
>CAZFJS010000107.1:0-6606 GCA_964519605.1 uncultured Gammaproteobacteria bacterium | reverse complement strand
TCAAACCACTGAAGGGGCCGGAGTCCCGCAGGCATCCGGATGCCGTATAAGCGGCCTGACTCACATCGTGATCGGTGCCATCAGCGGGAAAAATGACTTGCCGGACAGGCAGACCATAACGCTGGGCGAATTCAAAATCGCGCTGATCGTGCGCGGGTACCGCCATCACGGCACCGGAGCCATAAGCCATCAACACGAAATTGGCCACCCAGATCGGCACCGCCTCGCCGCTGAGCGGGTGGATCGCTGTCATGCCGATAGGCATTCCCTTTTTTTCCATGGTCTCCAGCGCCGCCTCCGAAGTGGCGGTATGGCGGCACGCCTCCAGGAAAGCCGCCAGGGCCTTGTCCCGTCGGGCGGCCTTGAGCGCCAGCGGGTGCTCGGCTGCCACGGCCAGATAGCTTACCCCCATCAGGGTATCTGGGCGGGTGGTAAAGACCGTCAGGGGTGACGCCTCGCCGTCGATGACAAATTGCAGCTCGACGCCCTCAGAACGCCCGATCCAGTTGCGCTGCATGGTACGCACCTGCTCCGGCCAGCCCTCCAGTTCATCGAGATCGGCCAGCAGTTCTTCCGCATAAGCGGTGATTTTCATGAACCACTGGGCTATTTCCCGGCGCTCAACCGCCGTATCGCAGCGCCAGCAACGGCCCTCGATGACCTGTTCGTTGGCCAGTACCGTGTGGTCATGAGGACACCAGTTGACCGGGGCAATCTTCTTGTAGACCAAACCCTGACGATACAGGCGGTTGAACAACCACTGCTCCCAACGGTAATAGGCCGGATCGCAGGTCGCTAACTCCCGATCCCAGTCATAGGCGAAACCGAGTCGTTTGAGCTGGCCGCGCATATAATCGATATTGTTACGGGTCCATTCGGCGGGGGGCACATGGTGTTTGATCGCCGCGTTCTCCGCCGGCAACCCGAAGGCGTCCCAACCCATGGGCTGCAAGACATTCTTGCCCTGCATACGTTGATAGCGGGCGATGACATCGCCGATGGTATAATTGCGCACATGCCCCATATGAAGACGCCCGCTGGGATAAGGAAACATGGCCAGGCAATAGTATTTTTCCCGATCAGTGTCCTCGCGAGCGCAAAAGCTGCCGTTTTGCTCCCATTCAAGCTGTACCTGCTGCTCAATATCCTGCGGACAATAATGCTTTGTTCTCTTATGCTCACTCATTCCGCGTCCTGATTTCCTCTCCCCTCCTGCGGGGTGTTGTCTTGTTGCGCGCGCGCCTCATGCCGATATCTGACTCTATTCAACCCATAGACCACCGTCAACATGAGGGCCGCGAGCAGCAGCACAGCAAGATTGCCAAAGCGAACATAAGGGGTCGCCCCTGTCATGGGCTGGATAGTCCCCGTCAGGACGGTCTCAACGAACTGCGGCGCCTGGGCAGTGATTCTGCCATGGGGATCAATGATGGCGGAAACGCCGGTGTTGGTGGCCCGCAACAGATAGCGACCCGTCTCCAGGGCGCGCATACGGGCCATCTGTAAATGTTGCCAGGGCGCCACCGAACCACCGAACCAGGCATCGTTACTGACATTGACCAGCAGGGTCGCTGCCGGCAGGGCATGGATGAGTTCTTCCCCGAAGGCATCCTCGTAACAAATGGAAATACCTACCTGCTGACCGGCCAGTGTTAATGGCGGCTGCCCCAGCCGGCCGGCACTGAAATCCGACATGGGCACATCGAGAAAATCGATGAGCCCGCCCAGGGCGCTGGCCAGAGGCAGATATTCGGTAAACGGCACCAGGTGATGTTTATGATAATAGGCACGGGTGCTGCCCAGGGAAACCATACTGTTATAATAGCGCTGCTGGCGTGGCTCCTGATAAACGATGCCTACCAGCATCTCGGTCTGGTGCTGGCGTGCCAGCCGGTCCAGCTTTTCCAGATAGGGCCCGGCCTCGGTGGAAAACATCGGCAGGGCCGTCTCCGGCCAGACAATCAGATCGCTGCCCCAGTGGGCACTGGTGAGACGGGTATAGAGCGCCACAGTGGGGTCCTTCATGCCCGGCAGCCACTTGATCTGCTGAGGGATATTCCCCTGCACCAGACTGACCTTGAGCGGCTTCCCCGTCGCCTGGGTCCAGCTCAGCTGCCCCAGCAGAGCAGCCAGCACCCAGCCAAACACCAGCACAGCAAGATACTTTCCCTGTACCCCTTTTTTGCGGGATTCCAGGGCGGCCAGCAGCAGGATACTGCTCAATGCGGTAAACAGAGAAACCCCAAAGACGCCCAGCAAGGGTGCCAGGCCACCCAGCGGGGCACCAATCTGACTATAGCCCAGGCTCAACCAGGGAAAGCCCGTCAGGAACCAGCCCCGCACCCATTCTGACAGCACCCATATCGCTGGATACAGCAAGAGTACCGGCAGGGCGGAACGCCTGGGTATCAGACCGCGTTGCAGACGCACCGCCACATAACCGGCCAGGGCCGGAAAACAGGATAACACCAGAATAAACAGCCCGGTCAGAAACAAAGACAAGCCCAGACCGACATCACCATAGTCATGGATACTGATAAAAATCCAGTAGACCCCGGTAGTAAACATTGCCATACCGAACAGCGCACCACGTAGCAAGGCGCGCCGCGGCGTAGCGCGTCGCCAGGAGAGAAACAGGGCCGTCAGTGATAGCACTGCGAGGGGGAAAATATCATAGGGGGCAAAGGCCAGGGGCATCAGCAAACCCGCCACAAGCGCCAGCAAGTCGCCATGACAACGGCTGATAAAAGAAAGCATCGATCTCAGCTTCATGGCGATACGGGAATCGCCCCGCGGCCACAGACGGCGGACACCGCCATACTCAGGCGCTGGCAGTGATCGTAGTGACAGGTGCTCACCCGCCCGGGTTCTGCAATTGACTGCCAGGATTTGCGATCATGGTGTTGATGCCCAGGAAGCGTCCGGGCCACGATAGGCTCACCCTGAGCATAAGCCGCTACAGGCCGTGCAACTGCAGAATCCATGATCATAACAATACCGGCCCCGCTCAGGACTTCCCCTGCATCTGACCGGAAATGACCGCAACACCGGCACGACCTTGCTCCGCCATCGCTCTGACATTCAACTGCAGCAGGTGAATACGGCGGCTGTCGGCATGCAGCACCTTGAAATGGAAACGCCCCAGATCCAGCGTCTCCCCTCGCTTGGGGAGGTGGGCGAATTCACGCATCAGGCAACCACCGATCGTATCGAATTCCTCATCGCTGAGATCGGCATCGAAATAATCATTGAATTCGTCAATAGGCATCAGCGCCTTGACGGTGTAGCTGCTATCGCTGTGCTTCATGACATAGCTTTCACCTTCAATATCGTGCTCATCGGCAATTTCACCAACGATCTGCTCCAGCACATCCTCGATGGTCACCAGGCCATCAACACCACCGTATTCATCAACGACGATGGCCATATGGTTACGGCTGGCACGAAATTCCTTCAACAGAACATTGAGCCGCTTGCTTTCAGGAATAAAGGCGGCGGGGCGAAGAATATCCCGCATGTTAAAGGCGACGCTGTCACTACCCGGGAAATAGCTCAATAAATCCTTGGCCAGCAAGATGCCCACCACCTCATCTTTATTATCACCGATCACCGGAAAACGTGAATGGGCCGACTCGGTAATCACCGGCAGAATCTCCTTCAGGGTGGCATCGCGTTCCACCACGATCATCTGGGAACGCGGAATCATGATGTCCCGCACCTGCATTTCGGCGACTTCCAGCACTCCCTCGATCATCGCCAGGGCATCAGCATCCAGCAGGTGATGCTGCTGGGATTCACGCAACATCTCAATGAGCTGCTGACGGTTCTGGGGCCCACCGGCCATCGCCCGGCTCAAACGCCTCAGCCACGACTGCTGGCGGCTGGCCTGCCCTGTCTGGTTCTCAACCATTGTTGTACCTGTCAGAGGTAGAGATACAGCCAGCCTGGCTGTTCATCCCAAGCTCATCCCTGTAAGGGTCAGGGTAGCCCAGCGACTTCAGAATGTCTTTTTCCCGTTGCTCCATCTCACGGGCCTGGGGCGCCGTTAGATGGTCAAATCCCAGCAGGTGCAGCACCCCATGGATCACAAGATGTGCCCAGTGCGCCTCCAGGGCCTTGGCCTGCTCCTGCGCCTCTCGCGCAACCAGAGGCGCACAAATCACCACGTCTCCCAGCAAAGGGGGCTGCAACAACCCGGGTTCACTGAATGGAAAAGAAAGCACATTGGTCGGACCTTCTCTGTGGCGATAGTTTTCGTTCAGTTGACGGCTCTCGGCCATTCCCACGATTCTCACCGTAAGCTGCACAGGCGCCGACCGTGCTGTCAATGCAGCCACTACCCAGCCCCTGATGCTGTCATCCGCCGGCAGATCCCGGCGATCACAGTCATCCGCAAATTGAATGTCCAGAATGGGTGGCCCGCCCGTCATCTGCTCACCGCCCATCAGACTGTTCATATGCGGTCACGACACGCTGCACCAGCGGGTGACGAACGACATCCCGAGCCTGAAAAAAAGTGAAACTGATACCCGTAATATCCTTCAGCACTTCGATAACATGACGCAAGCCGGAAACGCGCTCACGGGGCAGATCGATCTGGGTGATATCACCGGTCACTACCACTGTGGAACCAAAACCGATACGGGTCAGAAACATTTTCATCTGCTCGGTGGTGGTATTCTGCGCCTCATCCAGAATCACAAAGGATTCATTGAGGGTTCTGCCCCGCATATAGGCCAGCGGCGCAACTTCAATGATATTCTGTTCAATATATTTGGCCACCCGGTCAAAACCCAGCATTTCATAGAGCGCATCATAGAGCGGCCGCAGATAAGGGTCGATTTTCTGCGCCAGATCTCCAGGCAGAAAGCCCAGCCGTTCCCCGGCCTCCACCGCCGGTCTCACTAACACGATCCTGCGTACCTGCTCACGCTCCAGCGCCTGCACTGCACAGGCTACGGCCAGATAGGTTTTTCCGGTACCGGCGGGGCCGATGCCGAAATTAATATCGCATTCGAGAATATGGCGCAGATACTGGCACTGATTCGCGCCCCGCGGCCGGACGATCAAGCGCCGGCTGTGAATCTCCAGCTCCCGCCCCGTCTCTGAGCAGGACAGCTCAGGCTCGGCCTCCACAGCCTGCAGTAACAGATGCACCCGGGCCGGCGTCAGGGGCGCCCGTGCGGTTTCCTCGTAAAGTTGCTGCAACAACTTACTGGCTGCTCTCACTGGCAAAGCCTCGCCGATAATGCGGAAGGCGTTGCCGCGGATATTGACTTCCACCCCGAGACTGCGCTCCAGCTGACGGATATGTTCATCGAACTGGCCACACAGACTGGCCAGCCGTTGATTATCAGCCGGTTCCAAACTTAGATCACAGGATTTCAATGGCACGCCCATAAGACAGGTTCAGCACGGTGACTGCTACCCGTTAACCATCCGCTCGATGCAGGTGCCGTCCAGCACGCCACGCAGTGAATTGGGCAGCGCCTCAGTAATTTCCACGGCGACGAATTCACCGATCAGGGAAATGTCGCCACTGAAATTGACACTGCGATTATTAGCCGTACGGCCGGTGAGCTGATACGGGGATTTACGTGATGTGCCGGTCACCAGCACCTGCTGGACTGAACCCACCATGGCCGCACTGCGGGCGGTCGCTTGCCGGTTGATACGCATCTGGAGCTGCTGCAAGCGTTGCTGCTTCACGGCATGCGGCACATCGTCCGGCAATGACGCTGCCGGCGTCCCCGGGCGGGCGCTATAGATAAAACTATAAGAATGGTCAAAACCCACCGCATCGATAAGCGCCATGGTGGCCTGGAAGTCTGCCTCCGTCTCACCCGGAAAACCGATAATAAAATCCGAAGAGATACTGATATCCGGGCGGGCAAGCCGCAAACGGCGAATGATCGACTGGTATTCCAGCACCGTATGCCCGCGTTTCATGAGCGCCAGGATACGATCGGAACCGCTCTGCACCGGGAGATGCACATGACTGACCAACTGGGGCACTTCCTGATAGGCACGAATAAGGTGATCATTGAATTCCACCGGATGGGAAGTGGTAAAACGCAGGCGATCGACCCCATCGATGGCTGCCAGATACTCAATCAGCAGCGCCAGATCAGCCTCGCCACCGTCTTCCATTGCGCCGCGATAAGCATTGACATTTTGCCCCAGCAGCGTGATTTCACGAACACCCTGCGCACTCAGTTGACCCACCTCACGGATCACATCGGCAAAAGGCCTGCTGACTTCCTCGCCCCGCGTATAGGGAACGACACAAAAGGTACAGTATTTACTGCAGCCCTCCATGACAGAAACATAGGCGCTGGGGCCGGCGGCCCGGGGCGCGGGCAGGCAGTCGAATTTCTCGATTTCAGGGAAAGAAATATCAATAACCGGCGCCTGGCGGCGGCGTGCGCTATCCAGCATGGCGGGCAGACGGTGCAAGGTCTGCGGACCAAACACGATATCGACATAGGGCGCCCGCTGGCGAATCATCTCGCCTTCCTGGCTGGCGACACAACCGCCCACTCCCAGCACCAGCCATGGCCGATCCTGCTTCCATTGCCGCCAGCGCCCCAGTTGGGAAAATACCTT
>CAZFJS010000106.1:5571-6663 GCA_964519605.1 uncultured Gammaproteobacteria bacterium | reverse complement strand
GGCACCCATTAGCCGTCTTTCAGCCAGGCGGCAGCACGCCCTGCAAAATAGGTCAGAATAGCATCCGCCCCGGCCCGTTTCATCGCCAGCAATGATTCCATCACCACCGCACGCTCATCCAGCCAACCGCGTTCAGCAGCAGCTTTCAACATGGCATACTCCCCGCTGACCTGATAGACAAAAGTCGGCACGCCGAACTGGTCCTTGACTCGACGCACGATATCAAGATAGGGCAGACCAGGTTTGACCATCACCATATCTGCACCCTCCTCCAGATCCTGGGCCACTTCCCACAGGGCTTCATCCGTGTTTGCCGGATCCATCTGGTAAGTGTATTTGTTGCCCCCCCCCAGATTGCCGGCGGAACCCACCGCATCCCTGAAAGGCCCGTAAAAACTGGAAGCATATTTCGCGGCATAAGCCAGAATCCGGGTATTCACATGTCCCGCCTCTTCCAGCGCATCACGGATGGCCCTCACGCGGCCATCCATCATATCGGACGGCGCCACGATATCGGCACCGGCAGCGGCATGGGATAGCGCCTGCTTCACCAGTACTGCTACGGTCTCATCATTAAGCACATAACCATTGTCATCCACCAGACCATCCTGTCCGTGAGTGGTGAAAGGGTCCAGCGCCACATCGGTAATCACCCCTAACTGGGGTACAGCCTCTTTAATGGCAGCCACTGCACGTTGCGCCAGACCATCGGGATTATAGGCCTCGCTAGCATCCTCGCTCTTGCACTCCGGCGGCGTCACCGGAAACAGCGCGACGGCGGGAATGCCCAGCCCAGCCAGCATCTCTACCTCCCGCAGCATTTCGTCAATGCTCAGACGCTCGATGCCCGGCATGGAAGACACCTGCTCGCGCCGCCCTGTACCCTCCAGAACAAACAGGGGATAGATCAGGTCATCCACTGTCAGCACCGTCTCCCGCATCAGACGCCGACTGAAGTCATCACGCCGCATACGGCGCGGACGCCGCCCTGGGAAAGCGCATGACCGAAGATCTTTTAGTATCACATCGAGGTCCTCATCCGCATGCCATCGTTATTTTCTACCGGCTGTCCTGCCGGTCGGTTTTTTCACG
>CAZFJS010000106.1:1366-5471 GCA_964519605.1 uncultured Gammaproteobacteria bacterium | reverse complement strand
TTCACGGCCTTTCTTGTGACGGATGTCTTCTTCTTGGGGGTGGCCTTCTTTTTGGGAGCAGTCTTCTTTTTGACAGCGCCAGCCTTAGCAGTACTTTTCTTAACCGCCGCCGGTTTTTTTCTGGCCGGTGCTTTTTTTTGCACGCCCGTTTTCTTTTTTTGGGCTGCCTTCTTTTTAGCTACAGGCTTTCCCGCAACTTTGCTTTTTTTCTGGACTGCATGCTTCTTCGGCGCCGTTTTCGTGACGGCAGCGTGCTTCTTTTTCGTGGCGGCTTTCTTTGCGGTCACCACTTTCTTCTTTACTGCCGCCTTTTTCTTGCCGGCAACCGCCTTCTTTTGGCTGCTGGCCACTTTCTTTTTAACAACCGTTTTCTTTGCGGTCGTCGCTTTCTTTTTTACCACCGCCTTTTTCTTGCCGGCAATCACCTTCTTCTGACTGCTGACCACTTTCTTAGTGGTCGCCGCCTTCTTTTTCACAGTTTTCCGCGAGCTAACAGCTTTCTTCGCGACAACCGGCTTTTTCTTTGCTGCTGTTTTTTTCCCGCCACCCGTCCGGGCCTTGGCTACTGCCGCCGATTTTTTGGCTGCCGACTTCTTTTTCGTGACTGAAGTACTCAGCACTGCCGATGCTTTCTTTTCAGAACGTGGCCGCGCACGCTCATGGGCAGCGGTTTCATCGATCACGGCGGTCATTGCGGCAAAAATGTCCTGGATCTCTCCAATACCCTGCACGGTACGCAATTTCTGCTGGCTGCGATAATATTCGATCAATGGCGCTGTCTGGCTCTCATAGACACGCAGACGATTACCAATGGTTTCTTCGTTGTCGTCTGCCCGCTGCCGCAGGATACCACCGCATTTATCACAACGATCATCCAGTTTGGGTGGTGAGCTATAGATATTGTAGACCTGTCCGCAGGAAGCACAGGTTCGCCGCCCGGTGATTCTCTGCATCAATACATCCAGATCGATATCGATGAGTATCGCCAGCTGCAGGGGCTGCTGCAGCTGGCTTAACATGGCGTCCAGGGCCTGTGCCTGCGCGAGATTACGAGGAAAACCGTCAAGGATGAAACCCTTCCGGGTATCCGCCTGCGCCAGGCGTTCCTGGATCATCGCCAGAACAATATCATCGGACACCAAACGTCCGGACTCCATGGCCGCCCTGGCCTGCAAACCCAGAGGCGTGCCCTCCTTAACAGCCGCGCGCAGTAGATCGCCCGTGGATATCTGCGGAATAGGGTATTTTTTCATCAGTAGCTTGGCCTGCGTCCCCTTGCCTGACCCCGGCGCGCCTAACAGCACTATTCTCATTGCAGCATCACTCCGCTTGTTATTGTTTTATTGGCTATTTTGTTATTCTGTAAAAACAAATGATTACCCGGCAACGATAAGATTGCCCCTGAGTCCGACAGGCTGCGGATAATCCCAAATTTATGCTTATACCGTTTTTTGACGCTCATGAAAAGCGCATTTTGTGAGAAACGCCGTGCTTCATGCTACTGTAGAGGCCCACGTGCCGCCGCACAGACAGGCAATAGGCGCCATTTTGATCCGCAAACATTCTGCTAATCACACAAGAGGAAAAACCAATAATGACAGTCAAAAATGCCTTTTATGCCCAATCCGGGGGGGTCACTGCAGTCATCAACACCACCGCCTGCGGACTGATTGAAACCGCGCGCAAGCAAGCAAATCGCATTGGCAAGGTCTATGCGGGCCGCAATGGCATCATCGGAGCACTGACCGAGGATCTGATCGACACCAGCAAGGAATCAGCACGCAACATTGCCGCCCTGCGCCATACGCCTGCCGGCGCCTTCGGCTCCTGCCGCTACAAGCTCAAGGGCCTGAAGGAAAACAAGCGTGAATATGAACGCCTCATCGAAGTTTTTGCGGCGCATGACATCGGCTATTTTTTCTATAATGGCGGCGGCGATTCCGCCGACACCTGCCTCAAGGTATCCCAGCTCTCCGAACGCCTGGGCTATCCCATCCAGGCCATCCATGTACCCAAGACCGTCGATAACGATCTGCCCATCACGGATAACTGCCCCGGTTTCGGTTCGGTGGCGAAATATATTGCCATTGCCACCCTGGAAGCCAGCCTGGATGTCGCCTCCATGGCGAAGACATCCACCAAGGTCTTTGTGCTGGAAGTCATGGGTCGCCACGCCGGCTGGATCGCTGCTGCCGGCGGTATGGCCTCCACCGAAGAGGCCGATCTGCCGGTGATTATCCTGTTCCCCGAGGTCCGCTTCAATAAAAAGAGTTTTCTGGCCCGGGTTGAAAGAATGGTGAAACGCCATGGCTATTGTTCAGTGGTAGTTTCTGAGGGCGTGCGCAGTGCCAATGGCAAGTTTCTCGCCGATCAGGGCTTGCGCGATGCCTTTGGCCATGCCCAGCTGGGCGGCGTGGCGCCGGTGGTGGCCAATATCGTCAAGGACGCCCTGGGCTACAAATACCACTGGGCGGTGGCCGACTACCTGCAACGGTCGGCGCGGCACATTGCCTCGAAAAGCGATGTGGACCAGGCCTATGCCATGGGCAAGGCAGCGGTACAACTCGCCCTCAAGGGCCATAATGCGGTCATGCCCACCATCGAGCGGATTTCCAGCAAACCCTATCGCTGGAAAGTCGGTATGGCATCGCTTGAAGACGTGGCCAATGTGGAAAAAATGATGCCGAAAAACTTTATCAGCCGGGACGGCTTTGGCATCAGTAAAAAATGCCGTGAATACCTGGAACCGTTGATCAAGGGCGAGGATTACCCCCCCTATCGCAACGGCCTGCCACGTTACGCCCGGCTGAAAAACACCCCGGTGAAGAAGAAGCTCAGGAGCCGCTTCAAACCGGCATGATGCGGTGGGACAAGGGGCCGGCAGCCCCTTGTCCCCGCTCTACGGAGACCCTCCTTATTAGCCCAGCAGGGGCGCGATCACCAGGCTAACGATGGCCAGCACATTGATGAGGATATTCATGGAAGGCCCCGAAGTATCCTTGAAGGGATCGCCTACGGTGTCGCCCACAACGACAGCCTTGTGGACATCGGAACCCTTGCCACCAAGATTGCCCTTCTCGACATGCTTTTTGGCATTGTCCCAGGCACCACCGGAATTAGCCATGCTGAGCGCCAGCAGCACCCCGCCCAACAACGCCCCACCCAGCATACCGCCCAGAGCCTGAGGGCCGATGCCGAAGCCCACCACGACCGGCGCCGAAACGGCCAGCACCCCGGGCAGAATCATTTTCCTCAAGGCCGCCTGGGTAGCAATATCGATACAGCGGTCACTATCGGGTTTGGCGGTCCCTTCCAACAAACCGGGGATTTCACGGAACTGGCGGCGAATCTCCTTGATCATATCAAATGCGGCATCGCCCACCGCCGTCATGGTCAATGCCGCCACCAGAAAGGGGAAAATCCCCCCCAGAAACAGGCCCATCAGCACATGCGGATGCCCCAGATCCAGGTTGAAATCCGCCACGTGTATGGACACCTCCTGCACATAGGCGGTAATGATGGCCAGCGCTGCCAATGCTGCCGCACCGATGGCAAAACCCTTGCCGATAGCCGCCGTGGTGTTCCCCAGCTCATCCAGAGAGTCAGTGATCTTGCGGGTATCCTCGCCCAGTTCCGCCATCTCCGCGATACCACCGGCATTGTCCGCCACCGGCCCGTAGGCATCGATAGCCATGGTGATCCCTACCGTGGCCAGCATACCCACCGCAGCAATACCCACCCCGTAGAGACCGCACAGCTGGCTGGAGATATAGATGATGGCGGCAATACTCAACATGGGCACCACCACCGACTGCATGCCGGTAGCCAGCCCGGCGATCATCACCGTCGCCGGCCCCGTCTCACCGGCTTTGGCAATGCGCTGCACCGGTTTCCCGGCGGTGTAATACTCCGTCACCAGGCCAATCACGATACCGCCCACGGAACCCGCCAGTACTGCACCCCAGACTGCCCCGTTGACCCCCACCATTTTGACAATCAGATAGGCCAGGAGAATAAACAGCACCGAAGCGCCGATGGTGCCGATGCGCAGAGCCACTTCGGGAGATTTGTCCACAGATCTTTTGACCAGCAGAATCCCCAGCAC
>CAZFJS010000106.1:0-1266 GCA_964519605.1 uncultured Gammaproteobacteria bacterium | reverse complement strand
CCCATGATGGAACCCCCGAAAAAAGCAACCGTCAGGGCCTCGCCCGGACCTTTTTCATGGGCCGCCACGGTGGTTCTGGTATTGGCATTCGTGGCGGTATGCATGCCGATATAGCCGGCAGTCGCCGACCCCAGGGCACCCAGCAAAAAAGAAAATGCGGTGCCGAATCCCAGAGCGATCAGCAACAGCACGGCCACCACCGCCACAAAAATGGCCAGCACCTGGTACTCCCGCCGGATGAAGACCATGGCCCCCCGGTGGATGGCATCCCCGATTTCAGCAATCTTCCCCTCTCCGGCAGGGTATTGCTTCACCAGTTTATATATATAGTAGGCGGCATAAAGCCCGCCGGCACCGAGAAGAAGCGGCAATAGATGCGAAATACTCATGATTCCCCCTGTTTTTTTGCTATTTGTTGCGATTATTAGCGATCTTTTCCGCAACAGCGTACTGCCTGGTTCCGCTGATTTTATTGATCATGGCAGCATAATGATTCTGCGTAGTGACGCCGGCAGACTCACTGAAGAATATTAGAATCACCCCGCTAAATCAATGATGGAACCCCCACAAGCAGACCATCGTCCACCGCCAGAGGGCATCCGGCCGGTGATCAATGGCCTGACAAGCGCTATTTGGGCATCGCAGCCATCCGGCAGGGAAAATCTCTGTATAATGATGAACCCGTTAAAAAATAGAAATGACGAGAGGAGAGCAACTATGAACCTTGACAGGGTAACCCCCGGCCAAAACCTTCCCGAGCAGGTGAATGTGATTATTGAAATTCCCGCCCATAGCGACCCGGTAAAATATGAAGTGGACAAAACAACCGGAGCGATGTTTGTAGACCGGTTCATGTCGACCGCCATGTTCTACCCCTGCAACTACGGCTATGTCCCGCACACTTTATCGGAAGATGGCGATCCGGTCGATGTGCTGGTGGTCACCTCCTCTCCATTGATCAGCGGCTCAGTCATCACCTGCCGCCCTGTCGATATGCTGGAAATGACCGACGAGGCCGGCAAGGATGCCAAAATCCTGGCAGTGCCCATCGACAAGGTCAGCAGTCTCTACAGCGATGTCCTCTCGGCTGCTGATTTACCGCAGAAGCTGTTGGCCCAGATCAGCCACTTTTTCGAGCACTACAAGGACCTGGAAAGCAATAAATGGGTGCGTCTGGATGGCTGGGCCGGTCTTGAAAAGGCAAAATGCGAAATCACCGCAAGCATCGAACGCTACAACCAGTCACCGGAGAAGCCCTGCTTCTAG
>CAZFJS010000105.1:0-6665 GCA_964519605.1 uncultured Gammaproteobacteria bacterium | reverse complement strand
GCATGAATACCAGATTCCAGATTTCCACGTAGCGGTCACCGTCCGCTTCCGGGCTGCCGGGCGGACCACCCACCACATCCGGACCGTGGTCATAAAAAATTTCCGAGCAGGGACCGCAGGGACCGGTATCCCCCATGGACCAGAAATTGTCCTGTGCACCGATGCGGGCGAAGCGCTCCGGGGACACGCCCAACTCCTGCAGCCAGATATCCGCTGCTTCGTCATCTTCCTCGTAGACGCTGACCCACAGTTTTTCCGCCGGAATCGCCAGCTCTATGGTGAGAAACTCCCAGGCATAGCGTATTGCCTCGCGCTTGAAATAATCACCGAAACTGAAATTACCCAGCATTTCGAAGAAGGTGTGATGACGGGTGGTATAGCCCACGTTTTCCAGATCATTGTGCTTGCCACCGGCACGCACGCAACGCTGGGCACTGGCAGCCCGCTGATAGGAACGGGATTCCAGACCCAGGAAGGTTTCCTTGAACTGGACCATGCCTGCATTGGTGAACAGCAGGGTGGGATCATTTACCGGTATCAGGGAACTGCTGGGCACGATCTCATGACCGTGGTGACGGAAGTAATCCAGAAATTTTTTACGCAAGCCCGCGCTGGTCAACATCGTTTATTATTATCCTGTTAGTGCTCTATAACATAGGCTGCCTATCGGCTAATCCCGGAACAGCAGCTGACTGATTTGCTCCATCGTAAAGCCTCGCTGTTGCAAAAAACGCGCCTGGCGGGCGCGTTCCCTGTGATCCTGCGGCCACTCGTCGCCAAAACGCTTTTGCCGCACTGCCTGCGCCATGGCCGGCCAGTCCCCGGCCGTTTCGTCGAGATAGGCGGCAATCAAGGCCTCACTGATACCCCGCTGCTGCAGCGCTGCGCGGATACGCAATGGGCCTTCTCCCCGGTTTTTACGGGAATGGACGAAACACTCCGTAAAACGCTGATCGCTCTGCAGACCTGCGCTGGACAAGGCTGCCAAGACCTCATCAATCTGTAGCACATCATGTCCCTTACGCTGCAGTTTCTGCCGCAACTCGCGAACGGCGTGCTCGCGGCGGGCGAGCAAATCCAGGGCCTGCCGCCTGATCACTACTGCCGGAGAAGCGTGCGCCCCCGCTTCAGGCTTCCGCCTCGACAAGATCCGCAGCTTCTTTCTCGACCACCCCGGCCAGCAAGCGGGCACGAATCTGGTTTTCGATTTCCTCGGCCATGTCCGCATTTTCCTTCAAAAAGGCGCGCACATTGTCCTTGCCCTGGCCGATACGTTCACCGCTGTAGCTGTACCAGGCGCCGGACTTGTTGATAAAACCTTCCTTGACCCCCAGGGTAATGATCTCCCCTTCGCGGGAAATACCTTCACCGTACAGGATATCGAATTCTGCCTGTTTAAAGGGGGGCGCCACTTTGTTCTTGACCACTTTCACCCGGGTCTCGTTACCCACGATCTCATCGCCCCGTTTGATGGCACCGATGCGCCGGATATCGAGCCGCACCGAGGCGTAGAACTTGAGGGCATTGCCACCGGTGGTGGTCTCAGGATTGCCGAACATGACGCCGATCTTCATGCGGATCTGGTTGATAAATATCACCAGAGTGTTGGAGCGCTTGATGTTCGCGGTCAGCTTGCGCAGCGCCTGGGACATCAGGCGCGCCTGCAGGCCCATATGGGAATCCCCCATGTCGCCCTCGATTTCCGCCTTGGGCGTCAGCGCGGCCACCGAGTCCACCACCACCACATCTACCGCACCGGAACGCACCAGCATATCGGTGATTTCCAGGGCCTGTTCGCCGGTATCCGGCTGGGAGACCAGCAGTTCGTCCACGTTGACGCCGATCTTTTCGGCATAGCTAGGGTCCAGGGCATGCTCTGCGTCCACAAAGGCTGCCGTCCCGCCCAACTTCTGGGCCTCAGCAATCACCTGCAGGGTCAGGGTGGTCTTGCCTGATGACTCGGGACCGTAAATTTCCACTACCCGGCCGCGCGGCAGGCCACCCAGCCCCAGGGCGATGTCCAGGCCCAGCGAGCCGGTGGAAACCGCATCGATATCGCGCACCACGCCGGCATCACCCATGCGCATCACCGACCCCTTGCCAAACTGCCGCTCGATCTGGCCCAGCGCTGCATCCAGCGCCTTTTGCTTTTTCTCTTCCATCCTCTCCCCCGTACTGACCGTATCCAAAATTGACAAACGGGCATCGCCCGCCTGCATCAATGCACCTGATATGGGCGCCAATTATCACACAGATGACTGCCCCCGGCATAGTCCCGGGCTCAATCAGCGCGCAGCGGCCAGGCACAGATTTCCCGATACTGCACACCCCCCGCTACACTGAGCGACTCCA
Source organism: uncultured Gammaproteobacteria bacterium (assembly GCA_964519605.1). Taxonomy (GTDB): domain Bacteria; phylum Pseudomonadota; class Gammaproteobacteria; order SZUA-140; family SZUA-140; genus CAZFJS01. Next base: position 4,313 of record CAZFJS010000105.1, on the reverse strand, counting down.
TCAGAGAAAAGCGTCTGATCTCCCAGGCCAGCGACGCAAATTCGATGGCGGCTGCCGGCGGCTGCGCCTTGCGCAACAAGCTCATGTGCGCCTGATAGGGCCGCTGGTCCAGATTCAGAGGGCATTTCCGGAGACTGTCCCGCAAGGCGCCCACCAGGGCAAACAAAGGCGCGGGACTATGCTTTGGCCCCAGCCACAACACCCGCGGGCGGGACCAATAACCCACATGGTCCAGCACGATCTGAAAAGCGTGTGCCCGCACCTGCCCCCCGGCCTGCTGCACACAGTCCACGGCGTCCTCGTCAAGCTGCCCCAGAAAAACCAGAGTCAGATGCAGATTGGCGGCTGGCACCGGCCGACCGGCGCCACGGGGCAGCGCCCGGCGCATCCCGGCCACCAGAGCCTGGCGGCACGCCTCACCCGGGCAGAGCGCAAAAAACAGCCGTCGGGTCCGCGGCCGTGCGCCGCCCGCTATGCCGGCTGCCTCAGACGTCATAGCGCTCACCCGCCATAAAGGCCAGCACACCCTGCAGGGCTGTCACCACCGCCTGGCGGCGGACGCTGCCGCGATCGCCGCCGAAGTAGCGGGTGGCGGAATAACTGGGTAAATCCGTGCCGGCCCAGGCAAAACACACCATCCCCACCGGTTTGCCAGGCAGGGCGCCATCCGGACCCGCAATACCGCTGACCGCCAGCGCGATGCGCGCATGACTGTGACGCAAGCCGCCTGCCGCCATTTCCCGGGCTGTGGCCTCACTGACCGCGCCGTGAAGCTGCAGCGTGGCCGGTTGCACATCCAGTATTTCCTGCTTGGCCGCATTGCTATAGGTGATGAAACCACGTTCGAACCACCGCGAACTGCCGGGAATAGCGGTCAGGGCAGCCGCCACCAGCCCCCCGGTGCAGGACTCGCATGTGCTCATCAGCAAACCCTCCCGGCGCAGCTGTCCACCTACCCGGACCACCAGACTGGTCAATGTCTCATCCATTTCCATGCGGCACCCCTCCACGATTCGTACAGCTGTGCTATAGTCAGCAACATTGCAAAATACTACGACACCTGCGATCCCTTGTCCTGCTCCCTCTTAAACCGTCTGAATACGCTATTGCTGTATGTCCTGCCCCATCACCTGCTGTCGCGGGGCATGCACTGGCTGGCGCGCATCCGTTGGGCACCGCTGAAAAACAGTTTCATCAGACTCTTCATCCGCCGCTTCCGCATCGATATGAGCCTGGCGCAGGAAACCCGGCCGGAGGCCTATCCCGATTTCAACAGTTTCTTCACCCGGGCACTGCGGCAAGAAGTCCGCCCAATAGTCGACGGCACAGATGAAATTGCCTGTCCCGTGGACGGCGTCATCAGTCAGAGCGGCGCGATCCAGGAGGGCAGAATGCTGCAGGCCAAAGGCTGCGATTACCGTCTCGATGAGCTGCTGGGCCGGCAGCATAAAATGACCGCGCTGTTCTCCCATGGTCTTTTTGCGACTATCTATCTCTCCCCACGGGATTATCACCGCATCCATATGCCATTGCAGGGCACCCTGCAACAAATGTGTTATATCCCCGGCAGGCTCTACAGTGTCAATAGCTGTTCCACCCAGAAGATACCCGGCCTGTTCACCCGCAACGAGCGGCTCGTCACCCTGTTCGACACCGCTGCCGGCCCCATGGTGATGGTACTGGTGGGGGCGATCTTTGTCTCCTCCATGGAAACCGTGTGGCAAAAAACACTGCGCGGCGACGCGGATGGCGGCATCCGCCACTGGGACTACCGCCAGAAGCCACCGATCACCCTAGACAAAGGGGCAGAGATGGGGCGCTTCAATATGGGTTCCACCGTGATCGTGTTGTTCGACGCCCACCGGGTCAGCCTGGCCCCGGAACAGTCTGCCGGCCAAGTGGTGCAGATGGGACAGCTGCTGGCGCAACGGCACGGCTGAGCACGCCGGCTCAGGCGCGTGCCACAGGAAAGGCCAGCACTTGGTCAATTGACGTTGCCTGCGTCAGCACCATCAGCAGGCGATCCAGACCCAGCGCCACTCCGGAACAGGCCGGCATACCGGCAACCATGGCATCCAGCAGACGCTGATCTTCAGGAACATCCGCCAGCTGCCGGGAACGGCGCTGCGTCCGGTCGGCAGCAAAACGCCGGCGTTGCTCCTCTGCCGCAGTCACTTCATGGTAGCCATTGGCAATCTCGATGCCGTTGATATACAGCTCAAAACGCTCGGCCAGCGGGATATGCCCGGGACGAATACGCGCCAGGGCCGCCTGGGATGCGGGATAATCATAAATGAAAGTGGGTTGCGCCACGCCTAGATGGGGCTCGATCACATGGACCAGAATCAGCTCCAACCAACTATCCCGGTCATCCTTGCCGATGCCGCTTAATTCGGCAGCGCAGTGCCGCCGGAAACACTGCTGCAATTCCGCCAGCGTGGCCTCATGAGGGTCACAGTCAGCATAACGTGCAAAGGCTTCGCCATAGCTCAGACGTTCACAAAGCGCATCGCCTCCCAGCAGTTCACACAGCAGTGCCGCCACTTCATCCATCAGGGCATCAGCGTCAAAGCCTGGCCGATACCACTCCAGCAGGCTGAACTCAGGATTGTGCAAATGCCCCGACTCACCATCGCGGAAAGCCTTGCAGATCTGGAAAATGGCGCCACTACCGGCGGCCAGCAGGCGTTTCATGGCGAATTCGGGCGAGGTCTGCAGATAAAGCGGCTGACCGGCAGCAGCACCGGCGCCGGTAAAACAGGTAGTCATGCTCTGGATATGAGGGTCTGTCGTCGTCGTATGCGACAGCAATGGCGTCTCCACCTCCAGCACGCCCCGCGCGGCAAAGAAGGCACGCAGCCGCTGCAGCAACACAGCGCGCCGTTGTAACGTCTCAAGGGATGCGCTCGGCCGCCATGCCACAGCGGCTGCGTGCTCCTCGTTCAGCCCTTGACCCGCGCCGCGTACTCGCCGGTGCGGGTATCCACACGAATGACCTCACCGCGGTCCACGAACAGCGGCACTCTGACCACTGCCCCGGTCTCCAGCGTCGCCGGCTTGCCGCCACCACCGGAAGTATCCCCGCGCACCCCGGGATCGGTTTCCGTCACTTCCAGCTCAACGAAATTAGGCGGACTGACGGACAGCGGCTCACCGTTCCACAGGGTGACAGTGCAGCTCTCCTGGCCCTTGAGCCATTTCGCTGCCTCGCCCATGGCGGCAGCATTCACGGCATACTGTTCATAGCTCTCCGGATCCATGAAATGCCACAGCTCACCATCGTTATACAGATACTGCATCTCGGTATCCACCACATCCGCAGCCTCCACGCTCTCACCGGACTTGAAGGTACGTTCGATCACCCGGCCGGTCTTGAGATTACGGTATTTGACGCGGTTGAATGCCTGGCCCTTGCCGGGCTTGACGAACTGATTCTCCACAATGGTACAGGGATTGCCGTCAAGCATAATCTTGAGACCGCTCTTGAATTCATTGGTACTATAAGTCGCCATAAATTGCCTCTGAATCTACGAAATCACTACACTGGACATCCCGGGCGCCTGGCGTCTGCAACGAACGGAAGGGCCGGCACCGCCAAATGATAACCGAAACAGGCATTGAGGCGCTAAAAATACGCGCGCCCGCCCCCACCCGCTGGCAACAGGAAATGGCCCAGGCCATCCGCGAACCGCGCGAACTGCTGGAGATACTGGCATTATCCGATACTGCCCTGGCCAGACAGGTCACTACTGCCAACGCCTTCCCCCTGCGGGTTCCTCGCAGTTATGCCCGGCGCATGCGCCCGGGGGATCCGGGTGATCCCCTGCTGCGCCAGGTCCTGCCCCTGCAGCAGGAAGAACAACACAGTAATGATTATTCTACCGACCCGGTCGGCGACCTGCAGGCACTGGCACAGCCCGGTCTGCTGCACAAATACCAGGGACGCGCCCTGCTCATTGTGACCGCTGCCTGCGCCGTGCACTGCCGTTATTGTTTCCGCCGCCACTTCCCCTATAACAGCGACAAAGCCAGCCCTGGCGACTGGCAGCCAGCCCTGGATCACCTTGCTGCCAGCCCTGCCATCCGGGAAATTATTCTCAGTGGTGGTGATCCGCTGTCCCTGAGCGACCAGCGCCTGGCGCGCCTGGTGCACCGGCTGGAGGAGATCCCCCATCTGCGGCGACTGCGTATCCACAGCCGCCTGCCGGTGATCCTGCCCGCCCGCGTCGATGAAGCGCTGACAGGCTGGCTGAGCGCCACCCGGTTGCAGACTATCGTGGTGATTCACGCCAATCACCCCAATGAAATCGATG
>CAZFJS010000104.1:0-6775 GCA_964519605.1 uncultured Gammaproteobacteria bacterium | reverse complement strand
CTGGGCAATCAGGCGGCAGCCCGGGATTATGCGCAGCGCTTGCGCAGCCGCTTTCCTGACTCCGCAGAGGCGCGCAGTTTGTCCTCTCAGGGGAGATGATGACTAATCTTGTCAGTGAAATTGAAGCAGTTGAGGATGTCTCCGTGCTACCGGGCAGCGCGCTGCGGGCGGGGCGTCAAAAACTTGGCCTGAGTCAGGAGGCCGTGGCGGACAAGTTGCATCTGACGACGGCGCAGATCAGCGCGCTGGAGGTGGACGATTACCGGCAATTTGCTGCCCCCATTTTTATCGCGGGTTATATACGCAGTTATGCACGATTGCTTGATCTCCCGATTGCACCACTACTGGCGGCGCTTAAATCGCAACAGATCGCAGCGCCTTCACTGCACTCCGAACTGGGTGCAGTGTCTTTGCCACGACACAGGAAGCGCCACGCTGACTGGGCGGGTATGCTGGCTGTCGGTGGTCTGCTGCTCTTGCTCCTTGTCTGGTTGCTGTCAGATAGAGAAGCCTTGCCACCCCCGGTGCCAGCAACCGCCACCCCACAGGTATCTCCGGCTGCGGTGGCTGCCGACAGGGTGAATTCGTCACCGGTGGCGCCAGAGCCCGCGCATTCGGTAGAGAAGCCGATGGTTGCCCGGACATTACCGCCGGCACCACCGGCAGTACCCATGGTGGTGCCGGCGCAACCCGGCCCGTTGCTGGATCACCTCCGTTTGCAGTTCAGTGGTGATTCCTGGGTGGAGATCAGCGATGCGGATGGCAAACGCCTGTTTTTCAACCTGGGCAAGCAGGGTGATATCAGGGAACTGCAGGGTAAGGCACCTTTCACCATTTTGTTAGGGAATGCGCCGGCGGTGCAGATCGAATACAATGGCAAACCCTATAATCACCAGCGTTATAATCGCAAGAATGTTGCGCGTTTCAGTCTGGGTGGACCAGAAGGTCAGTTGCGACATAAAGAATGATGCCAATGAAAAATCATGATCAGATCAAACGGCGGCAGGCGCGCCTGATTCATGTCGGTGATGTCCCTGTGGGTGGTGATGCGCCGATTGCCGTGCAGAGTATGACCAATACGGAAACCTGTGATGTGGCGGCTACGGTTGCCCAGGTGCGGGCGCTTCAGGATGCCGGTGCTGACATCGTGCGGGTTTCCGTGCCCTCCATGGATGCGGCGGAGGCCTTTGGGCTAATCCGCGGACAGGTGACAGTGCCCCTGGTGGCGGATATTCACTTCGATTACCGGATCGCCCTGCGGGTGGCTGAACTGGGCGCTGACTGTCTGCGCATCAACCCGGGTAACATCGGCCGCGAAGACCGGGTGCGGGCAGTGGTGGACAGCGCCCGGGATCACCATATTCCCATCCGTATCGGCGTCAACGCCGGCTCGTTGGAAAAAGATCTGCAGCAAAAATACGGTGAGCCGACGCCGGCGGCATTGGCAGAATCGGCCTTGCGTCACATCGATATTCTGGACCGACTGGATTTTCAGGACTTTAAAGTCAGCCTTAAGGCCTCGGAGATATTTATGACGGTGGCCGCTTACCGGAAGCTGGCCGGGCAGATCGAACAGCCACTCCACCTGGGGATCACCGAGGCGGGTGGTTTGCGCGCCGGGACAGTGAAATCCGCCATTGGTATTGGCATGCTGTTGGCCGAAGGCATCGGTGATACGCTGCGGGTTTCTCTGGCGGCTGACCCTGTGGAGGAGGTCAAGGTGGGTTTTGATATTCTCAAAAGCCTGCATCTGCGCAGTCGGGGTATCAATCTGATCGCCTGTCCCTCCTGTTCGCGACAGCGTTTTGATGTCATTGCCACGGTCAACGCCCTGGAACAGCGCCTGGAAGATATCCGCGAATCCCTGGATGTCGCCGTGATCGGCTGTGTGGTCAATGGGCCCGGCGAGGCCCGCGAGGCCGATATCGGCCTCACCGGTGGATCGCCCAATCTGCTGTATATCAATGGCAAACCGGATCACAAGCTCAGTGATGAACAATTGCTGGATGATCTGGAAAAGACTATCCGGGATTATCTGCTAAACAGGGTGGATGAGTCATCGCAAAAGGCTGTGCCTTCTTCCCTGGCCGAGATCCCGGTGAAAACAGGAACAAAAATACCTGTGGGCTCATCTTCCTGAGCGCAGGAAGATGAGCGCGTCCTGCAGGGTGCTAAGCAATCAATTATTGAGTTAGGGAAGCAGCATTGGCTAGTAGCATTCAGGCAATACGCGGTATGCATGATATCCTGCCGCAGGATACCCCCCACTGGCGGTATCTGGAGGACACTTTCCGCCACCTGGCCGGTGTCTATGGCTATGAAGAAATCCGCATGCCGTTGGTCGAAAAGACTGAGCTGTTCGTGCGTACTATCGGGGAAGTGACCGATATCGTTGAAAAGGAGATGTATAGCTTCAGGGACCTCAATGGTGACCAGCTGGCGCTACGACCTGAAGGGACCGCCGGTTGTGTGCGCGCCTGTATCGAGCATGGTCTGATTCACAACCAGGTGCAGCGTTTCTGGTATGGCGGTCCGATGTTCCGCCATGAGCGTCCCCAGAAGGGGCGCTATCGCCAGTTTTTTCAGCTGGGCGTGGAGACCTATGGTATGGCGGGGCCGGAGGTGGACGCAGAACTGATTCTGCTCACTCATCGCCTGTGGCGGATGCTGGGTATTCAGGGCCTGCGGCTGGAACTCAATTCCCTGGGATCCCTGGCGGCGCGGGCTGCCTATCGGGAACAGCTGGTGGCGTATATGAGCGCACGGGAGGCGCAGCTGGACGATGACAGCAAACGGCGCCTGCAGACTAATCCATTGAGAATACTGGACAGCAAGAACCCGGACATGCAGGCGCTGATCAATGAGGCCCCCCGCCTGGCCGACTGTCTTGATGAGGTTTCAGCAGTACATTTTTCCGGTCTTTGTACGCTGCTGGACGAGGCCGGAATTGCCTACCGGGTCAATCCACGACTGGTGCGCGGGCTGGATTATTATGAGAAAACCGTGTTTGAATGGGTTAGTGACCGCCTGGGTGCGCAAGGGACGGTTTGTGCCGGCGGTCGTTATGACGGTCTGGTGGAACAGTTAGGCGGGCGCGCAACCCCTGCCGCCGGGTTTGCCATGGGAATGGAGCGTCTGCTGACGCTGATGGCAGAGGCTGATGATTTCCCGTCGGTATCAGACGCCCCTTATGCCTATCTCGTGCTGGCCGGGGAGGCGGCAGTATCCCGGGGGATGCGTCTGGCAGAGCAGTTGCGCGACAGTCTGCCGGCATTACGGTTACGGGTAAATTGCAGTGGTGGCAGTTTTAAGAGCCAGCTGAAAAAGGCGGATAAAAGCGCTGCGCGAATGGCCCTGATTCTGGGGGAAGATGAGATGGCTCGGGCGGCGGTGACCGTCAAGTTCCTGCGCGAGGAGCGCTCACAGGAAACGGTTGCGCAGGCGGATCTGGTGAATTATCTGCTGGCGGCAACAGCCTGATTGAATTGCAGCTTTGAAGGAGATTGTGTGTGAGTGCCTACGAAACAGAAGATCAACAGTTAGAAGCCTTTAAAAAATGGTGGAAGGAAAACGGCCGGGCCCTGACCGTCGGTGTGGTCATTAGCCTGGCAGCCGTACTGGGAGGGCGCTACTGGTTTCACTATCAGCGCGTCCAGGCCGAGTCCGCTTCCACGGAATATGAACAGCTACTGACGGAAATGGCGCAAAATAACAAAAAATCCGTCATGAAACGGGGTGCCTATATCATCGATACTTTTACTAGAACCCCTTATGCTGCTCTGTCCGCCCTGATGCTTGCCAGGGCCCATGTGACGGCAGGTGAACTGCCGCCGGCCAGGGAACGTCTGCAATGGGTGATTGAGCATGGTGGACAACCCGAGCCCCGGGATATTGCCCGCCTGCGGCTGGCCAGAGTTCAGCTGGCCGGTGGTGACGCCCGGCAGGCTTTGGCCACCTTGGCTGCCGTGACCGATGTGCAGTTTAAGGCCATGGTGGCAGAGATCAAGGGCGATGCCTATCTGAGCATGGGTGACCGCGCGGCTGCCAGGACCGCTTATCAGCAGGCCCTGGATGACAGTATGGCGGGTGGCGATGTCCACCTGTTACGCATGAAACTGGATGAGCTGGGGGGCGCCGCCGGCGCCTGATGTCCTTTTTCGCCGGAAAATCCGTGAACTGCGGTCATCAATCCAGCGCTTTCCTGCGCTACTGTGCGGGACTGGGGCTGGTTTTGTGGCTGGCAGGCTGCGCTGTGCAGCCGAAAATTACCGCACCGTCACCTGGTGCCCAGGCACCGCGCAGTCTGCATATCCAGTCTCTATGGTACCGCCAGTCCCAAAGCGGGCTGCCGGACCCTGTGGCCGGTATATTGCCAGTGGTTGATAAGCAACGGTTGTTCGTTGCCGATATTCAGGGGCATCTCATCGCTATGGATCGGACTACCGGGCAGCGCTTGTGGCAGCTTGGCGTCGCCGCCTTGATTCAACATAATGGTGATATCAACACACTGACCGGTGGCCTGAGTCTGGGCGGCGGACTGCTCTTGATGGGCACCTCCGAAGGCGAGGTCATTGCGCTGGATGCCGCGACCGGCAAACCAGGCTGGCGCAGTCGCCTGTCCAGTGAAATTCTTTCACCGCCAGTCTACAGTGATGGTGTGGTGGTGGTGCATGTCAATGATGGCCGGATATTCGGTTTGAACGCTGCCAGCGGTAAACGCTTATGGGTTTATGAGAGCAGTGTACCCTCGCTGACCCTGCGGGGTACCAGTACGCCACTGATCGCTGACGAGCGGGTTTTTGTGGGACTGGCTAATGGCAAGATGGTGGCGTTGTCGCTGCGCGAGGGACAGGTAATATGGGAGACGACAGTAGCCATTCCTGCTGGACGCTCCGAGCTGGAACGGGTGGTGGATATTGATGGCGACCCGGTAATCAGTAAAGGGGTAATATTTGCAGCGGCCTATCACGGGCGAGTGGTAGCGATGTCCGCTGTCAGCGGACGAATCCTGTGGTCACGCGATATCTCTGCCTACCATGGCCTGGTAGTGACACCGGATCAGGTCTATGTCAGCGATGACCGGAATCAGCTTTGGGCCCTGGATCGCCATAATGGTGCGGTGTTGTGGAAACAGAGCAGCCTGACGTCACATCGCATCACTCGGGCGACGATTTACCGCACCATGCCGGTGTTGGCCGATGATGCCGGCGATGTTTACTGGCTGTCATGGCAGGATGGTCATATTATTACCCATAAGGAATTCGGCAAAGCCGGGTTTTCTCTGCCGCCGCTGGTTGCCGACAATATGATCTATCTGAAAGATCGTTTTAATGCCTTGTACGCATTGCAGGCGGAGGAACGCTGAAAACGCGGGGCGCCATCCCGATTCCCCTCGTAGACGGTATCAAATGAAAGCTGTTATTGCCCTGGTGGGCCGCCCAAATGTGGGAAAATCCACACTGTTCAACCGCCTTACCGGCAGCCGGGATGCCCTGGTGGCTGACCAGCCCGGGCTGACACGCGATCGTCAGTATGGCCTGGGCAAGGTTGGTGAGCGGCCCTATATTGTGGTGGATACCGGCGGCCTCAGTGGAGAGAAGGCGCAGCTGGATCACCTTATGGAGGCCCAGGCCCTGCTGGCGGTGGAGGAGTCCGATGTAGTGCTACTGCTGGTTGATGGGCGCACGGGGCTGATGCCGGCCGACCAGGCCGTCGTGGAACAGCTGCGTCGTTATGGCAAACCGCTGGTATTGGTGATCAACAAGACGGAAGGTCTGGAAAAGAACCTCGCCGGCGCAGAGTTCCAGGCGCTGGGCATCAGTGAAAACTATTGTATTTCTTCTGCCCACTTTCATGGCATCACAACGCTGATGACAGCAGTGCTGGACAGCCTTCCTGCGGTCGCTGAGGAAGCTGGGCAGGTGGAGGATGGCGGCATCAGGATCGCTATTGTCGGGCGCCCCAACGTCGGTAAATCCACCCTGGTTAATTGCCTGCTGGGCGAGGAACGGGTGCTGGCCTTTGACCAGCCGGGAACCACACGGGACAGTATTTTTATTCCATTTCGGCATCATGATCAGGACTACACCCTCATCGATACCGCGGGGGTACGCCGTCGCAGCAGAATCAGCGAGGCCATCGAGAAATTCAGCGTGATCAAAACACTGCAGGCCATCGCCAGTGCCCAGGTGGTGATCCTGGTGCTGGATGCCGCGCAGGGTATTGCCGAACAGGATGCTCGCCTGCTGGGGCTGGTGATGGATAGCGGCAAGGCGGTGGTGATCGCCGTCAATAAGTGGGATGCCCCGGATAGTGATGAGCGGCGCAGAATTCGCCAGGAGGTGGAACGCCGGCTGGTATTTATTCCCTATGCGGCCGTGCATTTTATTTCCGCATTGCGGGGTGCCGGTCTGCGCGCGCTCTTCCGCGCGGTGGACAGTGCCTATGTCAGCAGTACGCAGAAGATGGCGACGCCCCGTCTAAGCCGCCTGCTGGCGGATGCGGTGACGCGGCATCCGCCGCCGTTGGTACGGGGGCGGCGCATCAAGTTGCGCTATGCGCATCAGGGGGGGCACAACCCGCCGGTGATTGTTATTCATGGCAATCAAATTGCTGATGTCCCGGCAGCCTATCGACGTTACCTGGAAAATTATTTTCGTGCAGCACTGGAATTAACGGGGACACCGATCCGGATTGAATTCAAGGGCGGGGAGAATCCCTATAAGGACCGGAAAAATGTCCTGACTCCGCGGCAGATGAAACAACGCAAGCGCCT
>CAZFJS010000103.1:2327-6833 GCA_964519605.1 uncultured Gammaproteobacteria bacterium | reverse complement strand
AATCCTGTCATAAGTATAAAAAGGATGCGTCTATGAGCAAGAAATCATCTATCTTGGTTGCTGTTTGGGGGGTTGTGTTTTCCTTGGTATCCGCGAGCGCGCTGGCGGCATTTGAAGGGGGGGATGCCAAGGCGGGTGAAACGAAGTCGGCGCTGTGCCAGGGTTGTCACGGCGGCGACGGCAACAGCGCAACGGCGGACTTCCCGCGTCTGGCGGGCCAGTATGAAGGCTACATTGTCAAGCAGGTCCACGATTTCCAGAAGGGGCTGCGCACCAATAACGACACCATGGCGGGGATGGCCGCGACGGTGGCCAGTATCCAGGATGCCAAAGATATCGGCGCCTATTTCCACAAACAGAAAATGGCCAAAAAGCCGCTGACCAGCGTCAACAAGAAACTGGCGGCCAAAGGTGAGAAGCTTTTCAAGAACGGTAACCCGATGACCGGCGTTTATGGTTGCATCAATTGTCACGGTCCACGGGGCAAGGGTAAGTCCAAGAAGATCACCCAGTTTCCGGTCATCGGTGGTCAGCATCGGGATTATCTGATCAAGGAGCTCCATGACCTGAAGTTGGGCAAGCGTCATAATGATCCGGGTGGCATGATGCAGGATATTGCCAAGCGCCTGAGCGAAAGTGAAATCAAGGCGGTTGCCGAGTACCTTTCTGCGCAGCTGCCCTAAGGCTGATTTTTCTCTCTACCGTCATGCTGGATCAAGTCCGGCATGACGGCAATCAGAGCTTTGCTTAGTGGGGTGGCCCCGGTTTCTGGAAACAGCTGATTGCCTTTAGCAGAGCAGCAATTCAAGCAGGGCCTTTTGTGCGTGGAGACGGTTTTCCGCTTCATCCCATACCACGCTCTGCGGACCATCGATAACTGCGGCACTGACTTCCTCGCCGCGATGGGCGGGCAGGCAATGCATGAACAGGGCATCCGGTCTTGCATGACGCATGAGTGTTTCATCGACCTGATAGTTGCGAAAGGCCTCGCGGCGGCGACTGTTTTCATCCTCCTGGCCCATGCTGGCCCAGACATCGGTGACGACCAGGTCTGCTGACTGCACGGCCGCCACCGGGTTCTTCAGCAGCGTGACGTGGGCCGCATTTTCTGCCACCAGTTGTGGGCAGGGTGCATATCCTGCGGGCGAGGCAATGCGGAGACTGAAATCCAGCAGGCTTGCGGTATTGATAAACGAATGACACATATTATTGCCGTCGCCGATCCAGGCGACGGTCTTGCCGGTGATATCACCGCGGTGTTCGCAATAGGTCTGCATGTCTGCCAGCAACTGGCAGGGATGAAAGCGGTCCGAGAGCCCGTTGATGACCGGTACCCGTGAGTGAGCCGCAAATTGCTCCAGTGACTCATGGGCGTAGGTGCGCACCATGATGACATCCAGCATGCGTGACAGCACGCGCGCGGTATCCTCGATGGGCTCGCCCCGGCCCAGTTGGGTGTCACGCGGGGACAGGAAAATGGCACTGCCGCCGAATTGAACCATGGCGGTTTCAAAGGATACCCGGGTCCGGGTGGAAGACTTTTCGAAGACCATGCCCAGCACCCTGTTTTTCAGGGGTTCATAGACGCTATGTTTTTTCTGCAGTTGTTTAAGTTCCTGCGCCCGCTGGAGCAGCTGGCGGAATTCCGCCGGCGTGAGATCCGCCAGGGTTAGAAAGTGGCGTGGTGTTTTCATAGGTCGTTTCCGGTCATTATGTATAGGGAAGTTCTGCTGGCTTCTTCATTCCGGGTGGGGCGCAGGGGCAACCGGAATGGGGGTACAGGTATCAATCATTGTTTCATCAGCAGTCGGAAGTGGTGAATTCCTCAATGATATCGGCGATGGTGGTGACAATCTGATAGGCCTCCTCGTCACTGATGATCAGCGGCGGCAGCAGGCGGACCACGGTTTCCCGCTGGACGCTGATGAGCAGGCCGTGCTGCAGGGCAGTCCGCAGTAATTCGCTGCAGGGGCGGTTCAGTTCAATGCCGATCATCAGGCCCTTGCCGCGAATATCGATGACCGCACTGCAATCGGCAAGGGCGGACTGTAGACCGCTCAGCAGACTGTGGCCGACGGTTGCGGCGCGTTGACAGAGCTGTTCTGTTTCCAGGGTTTCCAGAACCGCCAGTGCAGCGCTGCATACCAGCGGATTGCCACCGAAGGTCGAGCCATGGCTGCCGGGGGTGAACAGGGTGGCCGCTTCTCCCTGTGCCAGGCAGGCGCCGATGGGGACACCGTTGCCCAGACCCTTGGCCAGGGTGACGATATCGGGGCGGACGGCGCTGTGCTGGCAGGCCAGCCACTGCCCGGTGCGCCCCATGCCGGTCTGGATTTCATCCAGCATCATCAACCATCCCTGGTGGTCGCAAAGATCACGAATGCCCGGCAGATAATCATCATCCGGGATCTGAATGCCACCCTCGCCCTGAATGGGTTCTACCAGAACTGCGACCACATCAGTATTGTTTTCCGCTACTTTCCTGATCGCCGCAAGATCATTGTAGGGCACCCGAATGAAGCCCTGTACCAGGGGTTCGAAGCCGGCTTGCACCTTAGGGCTGCCGGTGGCGGACAGAGTGGCCAGGGTGCGGCCATGGAAGCTGTTTTCGGTGACAATGACTACCGGCCTGGCGATTTTGCGCCGGTGCCCGAGAAGACGCGCCAGCTTGAGGGCCGCCTCCACTGCTTCGGCGCCGGAGTTGCAGAACAGGGCCTTGTCCATGGTGGTCAGCTGGCAGAGCCGCTGCGCCAGCCTTTCCTGCAGGTCGATATGGTAGAGGTTGCTGGTATGCAGCAGCGTGCCGGCCTGCGTCTGCAGCGCCCGCGTGATTGCCGGATGTGCATGTCCCAGACCACAGACCCCGATGCCGCTCAGGGCGTCCAGATAAACGCGTCCGGCAGTGTCCCACAGCCAGGTGCCTTCTCCGCGGACGAAGCTGACGGGTAAAGGCGCATAATTTGTCATCAAGGCATCTGTCATGGCGTCTTATAAAATGCAAAAGGCAGCCCAGGCTGCCATTAAAACGAGCTATTATAACGGATTTTTCTGTTATGCACAGCGGGCAGGGGCGTGTTTGCCGGTGGTGTGCCAGGGTGCGGCGTCAGGATGCCTCTGCGAGGCTAAAGCCCCCCGCCTTCAGGGCGGGGGGCTTTAGTGACAGCATCCTGGGGACAGGGGCGCTTCAGGCGGAAAAATTCTCGGCGACGAAATCCCAGTTGACGATGTTCCAGAAGTGTTCCACATAGCCAGGCCGCGCATTGCGGTAGTCGATGTAGTAGGCATGTTCCCAGACATCACAGGTCAGCAAGGGGGTTTGCCCGGCAGTCAGGGGGTTGCCCGCATTGCTGGTGCTGGTAATGGCCAGGCTGCCGTCGGCATTCTTTACCAGCCAGGCCCAGCCGGAACCGAAGGTGGTGATGGCCGCCTGGCTGAACTGCTGTTTGAATTCATCCACTGAACCGAAGGCCTGGATAATGGCATCAGCCAGCGCGCCCTGAGGTGCGCCACTGCCGGCAGGGCTGAGGCAGTTCCAGTAAAAGCTATGGTTCCACACCTGGGCCGCGTTGTTGAATATACCGCCGGAGGCCTTTCTGATGATGTTTTCCAGGGAGAGGTCCGCGAACTCAGTATCGCTGATGAGTTTGTTCAGGTTGGTGACATAGGTCTGGTGGTGTTTGCCATAGTGGTACTCCAGCGTCTCTGCCGAGATGTGGGGTTCCAGGGCGTTGCGGTCGAAGGGTAGTTCCGGTAGTTTGTGTTCCATATTGTTCTCCTGTTGGCTTGTAAACTCATGCTGGTGGGGCATCATAACAAAGTGCTTCCTTTGACCAAAGCGAAAAACCCAGCAATTTACTCCGGTATGGTGGTTAAAGTCTTTAACAATAGGGGATTTGAATTTTACCCCTGCGCCCCTTGAGGGGGGCAGGTTGGGATGAGGGGTGATAGGCGTTGCAGTTGTTTGCTGAACCCTCACCCCGGCCCTCTCCCAGTCTTGGGATAGGGGGCTATAATCGATGGTGTATTTACAGTAGTGCCAGAGCTAATTCATGAAAGCATGCCGGGGTGATCTGATACCATGAATGCCGTGGAACTGGGAATTTTCGCCAGCCGCATCGATGCCGTATGCGAGGAGATGGGTGCCAGCCTGCAGCGGGCGGCGCTTTCTCCCAATATCAAGGACCGGCTGGACTTCTCCTGTGCGGTTTTCGATGCCGCGGGTGACTTGTGCGCCCAGGCGGCTCATATCCCGGTCCATCTGGGTAGTATGGCCTATGCCATGGGGGAGATTGTCAGCAGTGTCGGGTGGCGATCGGGAGATATGCTGATTGTCAATGACCCCTATCTGGGCGGTACGCATCTGCCCGATGTGACCCTGGTGGCTCCGCTCTTTATGCCGGAGGGGGGCGCGGAGCGTTTGATTGCCTTTGTCGTCAACCGCGCCCATCATGCGGATATCGGTGCGGCTGCACCGGGTTCCATGCCGTTGTCCACTACGCTGGCGGA
>CAZFJS010000103.1:0-2227 GCA_964519605.1 uncultured Gammaproteobacteria bacterium | reverse complement strand
ATGGACGATGACGGCATGGGGCAGCGGGATATCCTGATTCAGGTGCGGATCACCGTGTCCCGGGGGCAGGTCCATGTGGATTTTAGCGGCACGGCATCCCAGGTGGCCGGCAATATCAATTGTCCTTTATCCGTGGCCGCTGCTGCGGTTTACTATGTGTTCCGCTGTTTGATGCCGGCCCGGACCCCCGCTTGTGCAGGTAGTTTTAGACCGCTCAGTCTGTATGCGCCGGAGGGCTGTCTGCTGAATGCCTGCCGGCCGGCCGCAGTGGCCGCAGGTAATGTGGAGACCAGCAGCCGGGTGGTGGATGTTGTGCTGGGCGCGTTGGCCGGTGCCTTGCCCGGGGCCATTCCTGCGGCCAGCCAGGGCAGTATGAATAATATTGCCATGGGTGGGCAGACTGCGACAGGTCCCTGGGATTATTATGAAACCGTGGGTGGCGGCATGGGGGCCGGCCCCCGGGGTGGTGGACTGAGTGGTGTGCATACCCATATGACCAATACCCGCAACACCCCGGTTGAAAGCGCCGAGATGCACTACCCGCTGCGTATTCGCCGCTATGCCCTCAGGCGCGCCTCGGGCGGGTCGGGGGCGCATTGTGGTGGCGATGGTCTGGTGCGGGAATACGAGTTTTTGGCGCCCGCTAGCGTGAGCTTGTTGACGGAGCGGCGTCATCATGCGCCCTGGGGATTGCAGGGCGGGGGCGCCGGTGCCTGTGGCCTTAATCGTCTGAATGGTGTAGTCCTGCCTGCCAAGACTGAATTTAAGGTTCAGCCGGGAGATCGCCTGGAGGTGGCGACGCCGGGGGGTGGCGCCTGGGGGGTGTCCGATCAATAACCGACAATAACACTCGGGTATAGTGGGCAAAATCAGCTATAATGCCGGTATGAGTCAATTGACAAAGAGGTGAATCAAGATGGATGTAATGGAGCGAATCAAACAGCAGGTAGAAGGGCACCCCATCGTGCTTTATATGAAGGGCACGCCGCAGTTTCCTTTATGCGGTTTTTCCAGTCACTCGGTGCAGGCACTACAGACCTGCGGTGCCGAGTTTTTTACTGTCAATATTCTGGAGGATCAGGAGATCCGCGCCAATCTGCCGCGTTATTCCGACTGGCCCACATTTCCCCAGCTGTTTATTAACGGGGAGCTGGTGGGGGGTTGCGATATCATCATAGCGCTCTACCAGCGTGGGGAACTGCAACAAATGGTGCAGGGTACCCAGGCAGCGGCGGGCTAGCCTTTCCCTTCCTGCGCACGCCAGCGATCCCAGCAATTGACGATGGTGCAGAAAAGATCGGCAGTCTTTTCGGCATCGTAGATGGCGGAGTGGGCTTCTTCGTTATCCCAGGGCAGCCCCGCAGCCTGGACGGCACGGGCGAGCACCGTCTGGCCATAGGCCAGGCCGCCCATGGTAGCGGTGTCGAAGGTGCTGAAGGGGTGAAAAGGGTTGCGCTTGAGATTGCAACGTGCTGCAGCGGCGTTGACAAAGGCCAGGTCCATGGCCGGATTGTGTCCCACCAGGATGGCACGGCTGCAGCCATGGCGTTTGACCGCCAGGCGAATAGTCTTGAAAATCCCGGCCATGGCCTTGCACTCCGGGACAGCAAACCTGAAGGGATGATAGGGGTCGATGCCGGTGAAGGCCAGGGCCTCGGGTTCCATATTGGCATTGGGGAAGGGCTCGATATGGTGCGCCAGGGTTTCCTCACGTTGCAGGTGGCCCTTGTCATCCATGCAGAGTAGTACGGCGGCAATTTCCAGCAGGGCATCCGTTTTGGCATTAAAGCCACCGGTTTCCACGTCTACCACCACCGGCAGATAGCTCCGGAAGCGGTCGGCGATCCGCGGCGGATCCTGCGGCGCTGTCATGGTACCAACTGCCAGGCGGCCTCAAGGCCGGCGCGTAGGGGGATGAGTTGCCCGCTACCGAGCGCATAGGAGGCCGGGATACGCCAGGCTTGTTTTTTCAAAGTGATGGTCTCCTCATTGCGCGGCAGTTGGTAGAAATCTGGGCCATAAAAACTGCTAAAAGCTTCCAGCCGGTCCAGGGCATCGGCAGCAGCAAAGATTTCCGCATAGAGTTCTATGGCAGCATGGGCGGAATAGATGCCGGCGCAACCGCAGGCGGATTCCTTGTGTCTTTGTTCATGGGGGGCGCTGTCCGTGCCCAGGAAGTATTGCGGGTTGCCGCTGATGGCGGCTTCCAGCAGTGCCCGGCGGTGGT
>CAZFJS010000102.1:1234-6928 GCA_964519605.1 uncultured Gammaproteobacteria bacterium | reverse complement strand
ATCATCCGGGAAGTTGCGGGGGAACAACAGGAACCCTATGAACAGCTGACCGTTGATGTGGAAGACACCCACCAGGGCGCCGTGATGCAAAAACTGGGAGAGCGTGGCGCCGACCTCAAGGATATGATACCGGATGGCAAGGGGCGAATCCGCCTGGATTACGTGATCCCCTCCCGCGGCCTGATTGGTTTCCGCACAGAGTTCCTTACGGCCACCCAGGGAACCGGGCTGTTATATAGCATTTTCGATCACTATGGTCCCATTAAAGGCGGTAGCCTGGGGCAACGCATTAACGGCGTCCTGATTGCTAACGGTAACGGTAAAGCCCTGGGTTATGCTCTGTTCACCTTGCAGGAACGTGGTCGCTTGTTCATCGGTCCCGGGGAAGAAGTCTACGAAGGCATGGTCATCGGTATACACTCGCGCAGTAATGATCTGGTAGTTAACCCATTAAAAGCCAAGCAGCTTACCAATGTCCGTGCAGCGGGAACCGACGAGAACATCCTGCTGACACCCGCCATTAGACAAACACTGGAGCAGGCGCTGGAATTCATCGATGACGATGAACTGGTGGAGGTCACACCTCACCATATACGATTGCGCAAAAAATTCCTGCTGGAACATGAGCGCAAGCGCGCAGCACGAAAAAGCGCCTGAGATGCGATCATCCACGGCAGTCAACATGGCTATGCTGACTGCCGTGGCTCAAATCTGATAGCGTTGAAATACCAACGAGGCGTTGGTCCCACCGAAGCCAAAACTGTTGGACATCACCCGGTTCAGCTCGACATCATCCATACGCTCGCGCACGATCGGCATATCTTCGGCAGCAGGGTCCAGTTCCTCAATATTGGCCGATGCGGCGATAAAGCTGTTTTCCATCATCAGCAGTGAATAAATGCTTTCGTTAACGCCTGCCGCACCCAGGGCATGTCCTGTGAGAGATTTTGTGGAAGCCAGATAGGGAGCCTGCTTGCCAAAGGTTTCCCTGATAGCCTGCAACTCGACGACATCGCCCACCGGGGTGCTGGTGCCATGGGTGTTGATGTAATCTATATCACCCTCTGTGGTCTCCAATGCTAACTGCATGCAGCGAACCGCGCCTTCTCCTGATGGCGCCACCATGTCATAACCGTCCGAGGTGGCGGCATAACCGACAATCTCCGCATAAATGCGGGCACCTCGGGCAAGCGCATGATCCAGTGACTCCACCACCACACAACCGCCGCCACCGGAAATAACGAAACCATCCCTGTTGCGATCATAGGTGCGGGAAGCGCTTTCCGGCTGGTCATTATATTTGGATGATAGTGCATTCATGCCATCGAAGAGCATCGTCATCGTCCAGTCCACTTCTTCACCGCCACCGGCAAAAATCATGTCCTGTTTTCCTAATTGGATCAGCTCATAGGCATTGCCGATACAGTGAGCGCTGGTGGAACAGGCGGAACTGATAGAGTAGTTTACGCCTTTGATCTTGAAGGCAGTGGCGAGATTGGCGGAAGTGGTGCTACCCATGGTGCGTGGCACCATGTAGGGACCGACACGACGCGCACTCTTCTGACGCAGGGTATCTGCGGCCAGTAAAAAATTTCTGTTGGAGGCCCCTCCGGAACCTACAATAAGCCCGGTACGGGGTGTTGAAACCTGTTCTCCGCTTAAGCCAGCATCCTCAATCGCTTCCTGCATGGCAAGGTAATTGAAAGCGGCAGCATCTCCCATGAAACGGATCAGCTTGCGCTCAATATGATCGGCTGGATTCAGATTGATCGGTCCATGCACATGGGAACGCAATCCCAGGCGCGCGTATTCCTCACTGTAGCTGATACCGGATTTTCCGGACCGCAAGGCATCCACGACTTCCTGCTTGTTGTTACCGATACTCGAAACAATCCCAAGGCCTGTAATAACAACCCGTTTCACGTAGCACCTTTTCCTAAAAATTATCAGTAGTCTTAAACAATCCGACACGCAGATCCTTGGCATGGTAGATCACTCGACCATCCACTTTCATGCGCGCATCGGCAATACCCATCACTAATTTTCTCATCATAACGCGCTTGAGATCAACATGATAGGTGATAAGCCGATTTTTTGGAGTCACCTGACCAGTAAATTTCACTTCGCCTGCTCCCAGCGCCCTGCCATGCCCCGGCCCCCCCAGCCAGCCCAGATAAAAGCCTACCAGCTGCCACATGGCATCCAGCCCCAGACAACCAGGCATCACCGGATCGCCCCTGAAATGACACTCGAAAAACCACAGATCCGGCCTGATATCCAGTTCCGCAATAACCTCACCCTTGCTAAAAAGCCCACTTTCCTGAGATATCCGAGTAATACGGTCAATCATCAGCATGGGGGGGAGTGGTAGTTGGGCATTGCCCGGTCCAAACAGTTTGCCCTCACCACATTGCAAGAGCTCTTCCCGCGTATAGGATTCTTTTTTTTCCATTTCTTTGTAAGGTACTGTGATTAGTGAACGATGCCAGCCAACGCCCGGCAGTCCGACCGCTCCCGAGGTTATCTATGATAACCTATTGACTGATCAATTATCCATTACCCGATTAGGCATGGAAGCTGCGAGCAGGTGGGGCGATAATTTTATACATATCCGCTTTCCCCTGAAGATGTACGATTCCTTAGGTTAGTCAGAAAAGCAGCATCACGGGGTTGCTAAAGGATTTTTCGGAAAACCCTGATCTTCACATATTGAGAGCTGACTTCCTGATCAGATCAGAGCTTCCGGTTGGGACAGATCGTGTGCGGATCAGATATCACGATCCTTTACAGTCTTGCGCTTATCACTGCGGGCATTCTCAATTGCCTGGTCGCACAGTCCTCTGATTTTGTCAGATAAGGCAGTAATGGCATTGGCGGCGGTATTCATTCCCGACTGGCTACGGATATAGTTTTTTACTTTGGATGCCACTACCAGTGTTTCATTGTTGTCACTCATTAGTTTTCCTCTTGTTGAATAAAGAATTGAAGGGAACATCGGCACGTTCATGAACTAAATTCATCGTGCTGAAGTGTATCAGAGCTTCCTTGTCAGCCACTAATAATTAGCAGATCTCACCAAGCGCTGTCAAAATTTCATGACGCGTCCAGCGACTGCGCCAGCAAAACCAGTGATGCATTGATTTCTGGTGGCAGGCTTTCATTACTATCGATCCGCCGCAGTGACAACGGCAGCGATGCCAGTTCCTGGCGCACATATTTCCTGATATTCTCCAGCTCGACAGAAACTTGCAAGACCCTGCCCTGACGCATAACTGCTTTAATCAGGGGACGCCCGGCAAGCGTCTCATCAGCCAGGGTCAGTATGTCCTTCTCGATCACACCCTGTGAATTATATTGCCGATAGACCTGTTTTCTGCCCGGCCAGGTTTCCTTGCCTTCCGAACGTTTACGCCGAGGAAGACCTGCATATTCCTGCAATTTGTAGGCGCAATCCAGGTAAGGCGCATCGGCTGAAGTCGCCAGGAGGGTGCCAATACCAAAACCATCGATCGGTGCACCGTCCGCCAGCAGTGTACTCAGCCGATATTCGTCCAGATTGCCACTGGCAAAAATGCGTACCCGCTCCAGGCCACCCTCATCGAGTATCTTTCTGACTTTGCAGGCATGACTAGCCAGATCACCACTATCCAGGCGCACAGCCTGAATGGAGATCCCTTGCTGCTGCAGACGCGGTGCCAGAGAGACCACATGGCTGGCGGCACGTTCAGTGTCATAGGTATCGATCAACAGGACGACATTATTCGGCTGTGCCTGGGCGAAATGTTCGAAGGCCGAAATTTCATTATCATGACTCTGAACAAAGGCATGTGCCATGGTACCGTATACCGGAACACCGAACAGGGGGGCTGCCAGGGTCGTGGCGGTGCCATCGAAACCCGCGAGATAACTGGCCCGCGCCGCATAGAGGCCTGCTTCCCCCCCATGTGCACGCCGCATACCGAAATCCACCAACATCCTGCCCGGTGCCGATAGCACGATACGTGCTGCCTTGGATGCGATCAATGTCTGATAGTGCAGAATATTAATCAACCGGCTTTCCACTAACTGTGCCTCGGGTAGTGGCGCAGTCACGCGCAGTATCGGTTCATTAGCAAAAAACACCGTGCCTTCCGCCATGGCATGAACATCACCTGTAAAACGCAGCTGTCGCAGATAGTCGATAAAAGCGCTGGAAAATCTGCCTGAAGCTTCCAACCAGGCAATATCTTTATCTGTGAAATGGAATTGCTGCAGATATTCTATGGCCTGGGAGAGACCCGCGGCGATCAGATACTGGCGTCCTGGTGGCAATCGACGCACAAACAGTTCGAACACGGCTGTATCCCTCATGCCTTGCTCAAAATAGCCTTGCAGCATAGCGAGCTGATAGAGATCGGTCAGCAAAGCATCATTACAGGACACCGGCATACGTCTATTCCAGGCTAACGGGTACGGCGCCAGCCGCCACCATACGCGCCAGCGCCTGACGACCATCATCCGGATGGAGATTGACGGCCTGGATGGCATCGATCAGTAACATCGACTCAAAAGGGTGCTGCAGTGCGGACAACAGCGTTTCCTGCACACAATAATCGGTGGCTAAGCCGCCAATAAACAGTCGCTTGACGCCGGCCTGGTCAAGCAGCTCGCCAAGACCGGTATCCTGAAAAGCGGAGTAGGCATCCCTGTCAGCCTGAGAACCCTTGGAAACAAGGATGACATTTTCTGGCAGGGTCAGTGAATCGGCAAAACACGCGCCAGGGGTGTTCATGATGCAGTGCGGTGGCCATGGACCACCCTGGGCCCTAAAAGAACAGTGATTGCCCGGGTGCCAGTCTCTGCTGGCGATTATTGGCAGATTATCTGCCTGAAATAGTTTGATGTAATGGTTGATCGATGGAATGATGCGATCCCCGTGAGGGACCGGCAGGCTGCCGCCCGGCAAAAAATCTTTCTGCACATCGATGATAAGCAGTGCGTCGTGTCGATTCTTCCGCAGTTGATTAATGGGCACCGGTTTCATGGTGGCTAATTATCGCTGATATTTACCCTGGAAGCACGCTTATCATGATACCCGGATATGCTGGAATCAGCTGTCTTTAAAGTGTTCCTGCTGGCTGGTCTCAGCCATGTGCAGCTGATGGGCGCACTGGTAGAAAATTTTGATGGCATACTGATTGGGGCTGTCTTCCCACAAATAAGCGCTCAGCAACATGCGCAACAAGGCCGGCGAATAGATGATATCGCCATCTGCCCGCCGCCCTTCTTCCGCAAGTCTGATGACATACTCCATCGGGACCCCCAGGCGTGCATTGATCACGGCATCACTGGCAATCATGGCTTGAGCGTAACAGGGGTGGCTGTTCCAGTTCCGGTACCGCGTATCGTCAGTCAAAGCAAGCAGACAAAAACCCACAACAGGAAGCAGATACCACCAATTGCCCTTGAGCTTGCGCATTGCTATCACCACCTTCAGAGATCATGCCTGCACCCTGTTCTATTGCCTGCGCCTCTGGCTTTCCCGGGTAGGCTTGTTCTACCCTTTTCGAGTGACGACTCTCCTCTGTAATTGGTCGGTTAAGCATCTCTATGTTGACGCACAGCAACGGGTGCTTTGCTTGCCTAGCCGGCAATTTTCATGATGCCTGAAATCACACCGTTAAGCGCACGATCAAACAGCGCCACGTCTTCGAT
>CAZFJS010000102.1:0-1134 GCA_964519605.1 uncultured Gammaproteobacteria bacterium | reverse complement strand
CGGTAAGGCATGGACGTCTTCTTTCATGGCAGCAATCATGTGGTCGATATCCTTCTCGGCAGTCTCGTTATCATGATTGCCTGAAGCCACAATTTCATTAATTTGTGCCGCTTGCCCATGTGTCTTGAGAATAGCCAGATGATGTGCCTCCAGCATCGCAGTAACTGCCTCGATTTCCTCATCGCTAAAGGCAACAGCACTCATGCCTTCTCGCAAGACATCGAGCATCAGCGGGAGAACCAGTACCATTCTTTTGCGTTCTTCAGGTGTTGATTTTGGCTGCAGGCTCCAGATCAGGTCATCGACGACCTGCAACGATCTTTGTTGTTCATCTTCATGATCTACAGCGTGTAGTGAGGTATCAGTCATCACCCTGCGCCATCCCGTCATGAGGAAATCCCGCACATCTTCCGGTAGTTCGGCGTCTTTCAATCTGTCCGCCAGGGTCTCCGCCACCTGAACCTTGATTCTCTCGCGGTACTCTGCTTCGCGCGCCTCATGAGAGATTTTTTCCTGTGCCGCCGCAAAATTTTTCTTTTCCTCTTCTATGAACCCCCTGAATTCATCGAGGAGTTTCTGGAATATAGCCACGCTATCTTCAAATTCATGGAGTATGCACAGCACAATGGCTTCCATCTTTTCATACAGACGGTCTTTGGCTGCTTCGCTTTCATCGCACCAGCCGACACCTGCATATGCGAGGTCATTTAATAGCTGGCGCGCGGGGTGACTTTTTCGGCTAAAAAACTCCCGGTCGATGATGGCTACTTTTAGTATCGGAATCTGCAGGCGGCCTATCAATACCTTAATAAAATCCGGCAAGGATTTGTCATCCAGAATGTAATCAAAAATCATACTAATGACATCGATCGTTTCATCATCAATCTGGTTAATACTGCCAGCCTTCCCTATCCATTGTTGACTACCAAAGCGGGTTTTCACCTGGGTTTTCAGTTTTTCTCCTATCAGGTCCGTACCATTCTCATCTCCTGCCGACAGATCCTGCTGCAGATCAGAAAGCGTATCGAGCAGCAAGGGCGTCGCAGGCATGGCAACCGGGGAGCCGCCTTCTGCCGCGAGCGCTGAAATACGCTCATCGCCGGCCTCCGACAGGCATTGGGCATTGAACAACTG
>CAZFJS010000101.1:2871-7310 GCA_964519605.1 uncultured Gammaproteobacteria bacterium | reverse complement strand
TCGCCGAATTGACGAATGGCCTCAAGGTCCTCTCCATAGGCTTCCAGCCTTTTACGAATCCAGCGGGGGATTTCCGTGCCGCAGGCATCCGAAAAGCGCGCCAGTTGAACATAGTTGGTGATGGGCATAATGCCCGGCACAATGGGAATATCCAGGCCCAGTTTTTCACAATCATCCACAAAACGGAAATAGGCATCCGCATTATAGAAATACTGGGTTAATGCACCATCCGCTCCGGCGGTAACCTTGCGTTTGAAATTCAGCAGGTCATCTTGTGCGCTGTGCGCCTGCGGATGAAATTCAGGGTAGGCAGCCACTTCGATAAAAAAGTGATCCCCGGTTTCCGCCCGGATAAACGCCACCAGCTCATTGGCATAGTGAAATTCACCTGCTTCCCGCATTCCGGAAGGCATATCGCCGCGCAAGGCGACCAGATGACGGATGTTCTGGCTGACATAGATATTGAGGATCTCACGAATTTTTTCCCGGGTTGATCCGATGCATGACAGATGAGGGGCCACATCGATAGCGGTCTCATTTTTGATATCGGCCACTGTGTTTAGCGTGCGTTCCCGTGTTGAACCACCGGCGCCAAAGGTGACGGAAAAGAAACAGGGATTCAGTATCGCCAATTCCTTGCTGACCTGACGAAGTTTTGTCATGCCCTCCTCAGTCTTCGGCGGGAAAAATTCGCAGCTGAATGCTTGGGGGTATTTTTTTTGACTATCCATGGGGTTTAGGTATTTTAAGGTATGATAGATGCAAGCTTAAAGACACAAGATACAAAGGGCATGAACCGCACTTCGATGATAAAGCAGCCCCTTGTATCTTTTCACTTGTATCTTGTATCTGCTTTAATAGCGATAATAATCTGGCTTGTATGGCCCTTCTACAGGCACGCCGATATATTCAGCCTGCGCCCTGGTCAGCTGGGTCAGCTGGGCACCCAGTTTGGCAAGATGCAAGTGGGCGACTTTCTCATCCAGGTTTTTGGGCAGCACATAGACTTCGTTATTGTATTTTCCAGGATTTGTCCACAATTCGATTTGCGCGAGAACCTGGTTGGTGAAGGAATTGGACATGACGAAGCTGGGGTGACCGGTCGCGCAACCCAGGTTGACCAGGCGGCCTTCCGCCAGCAGAATGATCCGTCGCTTGTCGGGAAAAATGATGTGATCCACCTGGGGTTTGATATTGTCCCAGGAATATTGGCGCAAAGAGGCAACATCGATTTCATCATCGAAATGACCGATATTGCAGACGATGCTCTGATCTTTCATCTTGATCATATGATCATGCCCGATGACGTGGTAATTGCCGGTTGCTGCTACAAAGATATCCGCTTTGCTGCAGGCTTCGTCCATCGTGACGACACGATAACCTTCCATGGCCGCCTGCAGGGCACAAATGGGATCGATCTCCGTGATCCAAACGTTGGCGCCTTGCCCGCGCAGTGATTGGGCGCAGCCTTTACCGACATCACCATAACCCAGCACCACGGCGATCTTGCCGGCGATCATGACGTCGGTAGCGCGCTTGATACCGTCCAGCAGGGATTCACGGCAACCATAGAGATTGTCGAATTTTGACTTGGTAACGGAATCGTTGACGTTAAAGGCGGGCGTCTTCAGGGTGCCTTCCTTCATCATTTCATATAGCCGGTGAACCCCGGTGGTGGTTTCTTCGGAAACGCCACGAACCTGCGTCAGCAGGTCGGGGTGCTTTTCATGCATGACCTGGGTGAGATCGCCGCCGTCGTCCAGCAACATGTTGGGGTGCCACCCATCCGGACCCGAAAGCGTTTGATCGATGCACCACCAGTATTCCTCTTCCGATTCGCCTTTCCAGGCAAACACCGGTATCTCCTCGGCAGCAATCGCTGCGGCGGCATGATCCTGGGTGGAGAAGATATTACAGGAAGACCAGCGTACCTCGGCACCCAGCGCAATCAGTGTTTCTATGAGCACCGCTGTTTGAATGGTCATGTGCAGGCAGCCAACGATGCGTGCGCCGGCCAGAGGTTGTTGCTCCTGGTATTCCTCCCGCAGGGCCATGAGGCCAGGCATTTCGGTTTCCGCAATAGCGATTTCCTTACGTCCCCACGCCGCCAGGCCGATGTCGGCTACCTTATGGTCAGGGCTCAGATTCTCAACAGCAGATGTACTCATAAATATTCTCCCGGAATTGGATATTGTGTGTGTTTATTTAAGGCCGGCGGCATCACGGAGAATCTCCGCCTTATCAGTTTTTTCCCAGCTGAACTCTGCTTCATCACGCCCGAAATGTCCATAGGCTGCCGTGTTGCGATAGATGGGGCGCAGTAGATTCAGCATGCTGACCAGTCCCTTGGGGCGCAGTTCGAAACATTCGCGAATCAGTTCCACAATGCGCTGGTCTGTCACCTTGCCGGTACCGAAAGTTTCGACACTGATGGATGTGGGTTCGGCAACCCCGATGGCATACGAGACCTGCACCTCGCAACGGTCCGCGAGGTGGGCGGCAACGATGTTTTTTGCCACGTAGCGGCCTGCATAGGCCGCCGAACGGTCAACCTTGGAGGGATCCTTGCCGGAGAAGGCGCCACCACCGTGGCGGGCCATACCGCCATAGGTATCGACAATGATTTTCCGGCCGGTCAGACCGCAGTCACCCACCGGGCCACCGATGACGAACCGGCCAGTAGGATTAATAAAATACTTGGTGTTTTTGTCAATCCAGTTTTCCGGGAGCATCGGCTTGATGATTTCATCCATCACGGCTTCTCTGAGCTGCCCGGTATCAATGTCGGGGTTATGCTGGGTGGAAAGCACCACCGCATCAATGCCCACGGGCTGGTGGCCTTCGTAGCGGAAAGTCACCTGGCTTTTGGCATCGGGACGCAGCCAGGGCAAGGTGCCGTTTTTACGGACTTCGGCCTGACGTTTAACCAGGAGATGGGCATAGGTGATCGGTGCCGGCATCAGGACGTCGGTTTCATTGGTGGCGTAACCGAACATCAGCCCCTGGTCTCCGGCTCCTTGTTCATGACCATCCGAATCATCGACCCCCATGGCGATATCTGCAGACTGCTTGTCGATGGCGGTCAGCACGGCACAGGACTCCCAGTCAAAACCCATGTCAGAGCTGTTATAACCGATTTCCCTGATAGTTTGGCGGGCGATCTCCTGCATATCGACCCAGGCCGAGGTGGTGATTTCTCCGGCAAGTACGACCATGCCGGTGTTGACCATGGTTTCGCAGGCGACGCGCGAGTTGGGGTCTTCCGCCAGGATGGCGTCTAGTACGGCATCTGAGATCTGATCAGCAACTTTGTCAGGATGGCCTTCGGAAACGGATTCGGAGGTAAACAGATAGGATTTTTTCATCTTTTTCCTTTGCTGGTTAATCGATACATCATGCTTATGTGCAAATCAAACGCTCAGCAAACACCGCTGGAGTCCATGTTTCCGGCCTTAATGTGGTTGGCTTGTTCGCCAGGAGGCTGTCTCGAACACATGGACGCAGGTCATGAGTTTGATCCAGTAAAGATTCCTTATAAATAGATACTCAGGGCTTGCAGATGTCGGTCGGTGACTGTGGCAATGTTGAGAATGATTTAGTCTAACTTAGCATTTTATCGTTTTTTTTTGCCGATGACTATAAAAAATTACTGTTATGCAGCCTGACAGATTGATAACCCTATGTAAAATGTGGGAACGGAAGGGTGAAATTAGCGCTGTTTCTCCATTCAGATGGCCGTTATAATAGCCTCCCCTCAAACTTCAGAATCGAAATATGGGAGACAAAAGATGGTGAGCCTGGAGACACCCATCTGTGAATTCGGCAAGCCGGTTATTGACTTTAGACTGCCTGGCGTCGATGGCCGCAGTTGGTCGGTGGCCGATTGTCGTGGCGACCATGGGTTGCTGGTTATGTTTATTTGCAATCACTGTCCCTATGTTAAGGCAATTCGCGACCGTATTGTTCGGGATGCCAGAGATCTGCTGACCCTGGGTGTTGGCAGTGTCGCCATTATGTCCAATGATCCGGCGGAATATCCGGAGGACGCTTTTGAAAATATGCGGCTGATCGCAGAACGTTATGATTTCCCCTTCCCCTATTTGTATGATGAGTCCCAGGCGGTGGCCAAGGCCTACGGTGCGGTCTGTACCCCGGATTTCTTTGGTTACAATGGCAAGATGGAATTGCAATATCGCGGTAGACTGGATGCCAGCCGCAAGGAGGCCGCCCCCCAGAATACCAGGCGGGATCTGTATGAAGCCATGAAACAGGTTGCATTGACAGGCGAAGGCCCGAAAGCGCAGATTCCCAGTATGGGATGCTCCATTAAATGGCGTAGTGAGGCTTGAGTATTGTCATCATTATTGACGAATGAGCCGCCCGGGCGCTCTTTTTTAGCGGGTAGCTATTGCCCACGAGGGCAAGGTAAGAGAAAATGA
>CAZFJS010000101.1:0-2771 GCA_964519605.1 uncultured Gammaproteobacteria bacterium | reverse complement strand
ATAGGTAACTAGGAGAAAACAATGCCAGCGCGCAAAGAACTAGCTAATGCCATCCGTGCCTTGAGCATGGATGCTGTTCAAAAAGCCAAATCAGGTCATCCGGGTGCTCCGATGGGGATGGCGGACATCGCTGAGGTCCTATGGAATGGTTTTATGCATCATAATCCCGCCAATCCCAAGTGGGCGGACAGAGACCGTTTTATTCTCTCCAACGGCCATGGTTCGATGTTGATCTACTCTCTACTGCATCTGACTGGATACGACCTGGGTATCGATGATCTGAAACAGTTCCGGCAGCTGGATTCCAGGACCCCGGGTCATCCTGAATACGGATATGCCCCCGGTGTGGAAACCACCACAGGTCCGCTGGGACAGGGGATTACCAATGCCGTGGGTATGGCCCTGGCGGAGAAAGTGCTGGCGGGACAGTTCAATCGGGACGGACATCATATCGTCGATCACTATACCTATGTTTTTCTCGGGGACGGATGCCTGATGGAGGGGATTTCCCATGAGTCCTGTTCCCTGGCGGGTACCTGGGGCCTGGGCAAGCTGATCGCCTTCTGGGACGATAACGGGATTTCCATCGACGGCCATGTGGAAGGCTGGTTCACCGATGATACCCCCAAGCGTTTTGAGGCCTACGGCTGGCATGTGATCCGTGATGTTGATGGTCATGATGCCGAGGCGGTCCACCAGGCCATACTGGAGGCCCGTTCAGTCAATGACCGGCCCACCATGATTTGTTGCAAGACGGTCATTGGTTATGGCGCACCCAATCTGTGCGGCAGCCACGATTGCCACGGCGCGCCACTGGGTGATGAGGAGATCCGCGCCACCCGGGAGAATCTCGGTTGGAGCTATGGCCCTTTCGAAATTCCGGATGAATATTATGCTGCCTGGGATGCCCGTGAGAAGGGGGCCAGACTGGAACAGGATTGGCAGGAAAAATTCCAGGCCTATCAGGCGGCCTACCCGGAACTTGCGGCGGAATACGAGCGCCGTATCAATGGCGAGCTGCCGGCCGACTGGCTACAGCATGCCGCTGATTTTATCCAGTCAGTGGATACCAAGGCCGAGAAAATCGCTTCGCGCAAGGCATCCCAGAATGCCATCGAGGGTTATGCGTCCGCCCTGCCGGAGTTTTTGGGTGGTTCGGCCGATCTGGCCGGTTCTAACCTGACCATGTGGAGCGAATCCAGGTCCATCAGCAATACCGTCATGGATGGTAACTATATCCATTATGGCGTCCGTGAGTTCGGTATGGCCGCCATCATGAACGGTATTTCCCTACATGGCGGTTTTATCCCCTTTGGTGGTACCTTTCTGATGTTTTCGGAATATGCCCGTAATGCCCTGCGCATGGCCGCCTTGATGAAGGTGCGCAGCATTCTGGTGTTTACTCATGACTCCATCGGTCTGGGTGAAGATGGTCCTACCCATCAGCCGGTAGAACAGACCGCGACGCTGCGGATGATTCCCAATATGTCGGTCTGGCGTCCCTGCGATGCGGTGGAAACCGCTGTTGCCTGGAAGGCGGCCATTGAGCGTCGTAGTGGCCCCACCAGCCTGATCCTGTCCCGTCAGGGGTTGACGCCGGTTGCGCGCAGTGCGGAGCAGTTGGCCGCAATTGCCCGCGGCGCCTATGTCGTGCGCGATGGCGGAGACAAGCCGGAGGCGCTCATTATCGCTACCGGTTCAGAGCTTTCTCTGGCCCTGGATGCGGCAGAGCAGCTGGCCACGGAGGGGCATCAGGTGCGGGTGGTTTCCATGCCTTCCTGTGATGTCTTTGAGGCGCAGGATGAGGCTTACCATGAGCGGGTACTGCCCGCCAGTATCAAGGCACGGGTGGCGGTGGAAGCCGGGATTCCTGATGGCTGGTATAAATATGTCGGTCTCGAAGGAAAAGTGGTTGGGGTCAACACCTTTGGCGAATCGGCACCCGCCGCCGATGTCTACCGCCACTTTGGGCTTGATGCGGCTCATGTGGCCGAGGCGGTTAAGTCTACATTGGCCTAGGAAGCTATCTCGGGCTTAGGTGATCCCAGTAGTCGATTGATCCTAAGTACGACAGTCTCCTAGACAAAGCTTTTGTGCGTAAAGTATTTTTATTGAGATAAATCATTAGGGGGAGAATATGACGATTAAGGTCGGAATTAATGGCTTTGGCCGTATTGGTCGGATGGTATTTCGTGCTGTGGCACAAGACTTTCCTGGTATCGAAATTGTTGCCATCAATGATCTGCTGGAAGCTGATTATCTGGCGTATATGCTGAAGTATGATTCAGTACATGGCCGCTTTGGTGGTGATATTGTCGTGGAAGGCAACTATCTGGTGGTCAATGGCAAACAGATTCGTTTGACCGCTGAGCGTGATCCAGCCAATCTGAAGTGGAATGAAGTGGGTGCTGAAATTGTTATCGAGTCCACAGGTTTCTTTCTGACAGAAGAAAGCTGCCAGAAACATCTGGATGCCGGTGCCTCAAAAGTGGTACAGAGTGCGCCATCGAAAGATGGTACACCCATGTTCGTTTATGGAGTCAACCATGAAACTTATGCCGGGCAGGCCATTGTTTCCGCGGCTTCCTGTACGACTAATTGCCTGGCGCCTGTTGCCAAGGTGCTGAATGACGGCTGGGGTATCAAGCGTGGCCTGATGACCACGGTTCATGCGGCGACTGCGACCCAGAAAACAGTGGATGGTCCTTCCATGAAAGACTGGCGCGGCGGACGTGGTATTCTGGAAAATATCATTCCCTCCTCTACCGGTG
>CAZFJS010000100.1:2094-7351 GCA_964519605.1 uncultured Gammaproteobacteria bacterium | reverse complement strand
AGTTTGATAACTACAGCTATCTGTTCAATAAACCGGTTTTTATCAGTCTCGACCCGGCTGCCCGTCCTGATGGGATTCGCATCAAGGGCTTGCGCATCGGCATCAACGGCAAGGAAGCGGTAGTGGGGCAGTCCTACCGTAATCTGGATGTCAACATCAGCAGCGCCCAATACACCAGCGCCGGTCAGCCGTTGTCGCGCCTCGGGACGGTGATCGCCCTGGAAAAAGGGCCGGATGCGGACGAGTTTTTCCTCAGTTTTGAGGTGTTGGGCACTCGCAGCCATGTGGTGACGGAGCCAGCCCCTCTGCAGCCACCACCACCGGCCGATGCCCCGCCAGTGCCGGATATCGGCTTGCGCACCTTCGAGGAGATCGATGCCACCATGGCGGCGGTGACCGGCGTCAGCCGCACCCAGAGTGGTGTGCGCCAGGTCTATACCACGGTCAGGCAGCAATTGCCCACTGTGGAGAGCATTGAAGGATTTCTGTCCGCCCAGCAGATGGCCGTTTCCCAGCTGGCCATCGAGTACTGCAATACCCTGGTGGAAGATAGCAGCCTGCGTGCCAGCTATTTCCCGGGTTTCAATTTTAGCGCGGATGCCAATAGCATCGGTTCTGCCACCTGGGACAATCAGGTGATTACGCCTCTGCTGGACAGGATCATGGGCAGCAATCTGGCCAGCCAGCCGGATCCGGTGGCGGTGCGCAATGAACTGGATCTGCTGATTACCAATCCGGCAGACATTAAACCCATCGGGCAACCGGATGGTATTCCCGACGGGTTGGCCCGCTGCGGTGGGAGCTGTCCCGCCGGTCATGCCGCTACGGTGGTCAAGGCGACTTGTGCCGCGGTGTTGGGCAGTGCCGTGATGCTGCTGCAATAAACCGGGAGTCTTATTCGAGGAAACAATTATGGCGAAAAAAAAGCATACCCTGTCCCCGGATGAGCCGTTGCGCCATCCGGATCACCGTCGTCCGGTTACCCGGCGTGAGTTCATCGCCCAGGGTTTTCTGCGTGGCCTGGGGCTGGTGGCGGCACCCTCGATTTTCAGCCTGTTCGCCAACCCGCGAGCGGCACAGGCGGCCCTGGCGCCGGACCTGGAAAGTTTGAAGGCCACTTGTGGCATCGCCACTCAGGGGGCCGGCAAGATTCCCTTTATCTGCTTCGATCTGGCGGGTGGCGCCAACATCGCCGGGTCCAATGTGCTGGTAGGCAAACAGGGAGGACAGCTGGATTTTCTCAGCAGTGCCGGTTACAGCAAGCTCGGCCTGCCGGGTGATATGATTCCGCCGTTGGCCAATCCGGTCACCGGGGCTACGGATTTTATCAATGGCGACTTTGGGCTGTCTTTCCACTCCGACAGTGCCTTCCTGCGGGGTATTCAGGAAAAAGCCGGGACGCGAGGCGCCAATACCAGCGGTGCGGTGATCCCGGCGCGTTCCGATAACGATACCGGCAATAACCCCCATAACCCCATGTACGGCATCTACCGGGCCGGCGCCGACGGCAGTCTGCTGACGCTGATCGGCTCGCGCAGTACCGACTCCGGCGGTAACTCCATGGCACCGGCTGGGATGATGGACCCGGCCGTGCGTCCCACCAAGGTCGATCGACCGTCGGATGTCACCGGCATGGTGGATACCGGCCAGCTGATCGGCGTGCTTAATCAGTCGGATGCCGTGGCAGTTATGGAATCCATCGAGCGCATCAGCGCCCTGAAACTCTCCCGGGTGAATACCAAGGTCAGCACGGATGCCATCATCAAGGATCTGGTGAAATGCGGTTATATCAAGGCCGCTGACATTGCCGACCGTTTTGGTGACCCATCGACCCTGAATCCCGCCCTGGATCCCGATATCGTGGGCAGCAGCGGCATTTTCAGTCAGGCGGAATTCGATGGCGATGGTGAATTCCGTAAGACCGCGGCAGTGATGAAAATGGTGGTCAACGGTTTCGCCGGCGCAGGGACGATTACCATGGGGGGTTATGACTACCATACCGGCAACCGCGCTGTAGGAGAGCTGCGTGATTTGCGCGCCGGTCGTTGTATGGGCGCCTGCCTGGAATATGCCGCCCGGGTTGGCGTACCGCTGATGATCTATGTATTCAGTGATGGCTCCCTGGCCAGCAATGGAACGGTGGACAACTCTGCGGATGGTCGTGGCAAAGGGGTCTGGACCGGTGACAATTCCTCTACGGCTGCGAGCTTTTTCCTGGTTTACAATCCTGCCGGGCGACCCACCTTGTTTAGTGGTGACAGCCTGCCACCGGAACAGCATCAGCAGATCGGTTATTTCCGCTCCGACGGTTCGGTGGAGACCGCGGCCAGTCCGGCGGCCAACAACGTCAATTTGCTGGTGCAGACGGTGATTCTCAATTACCTGGCCCTGCACGGTGAGCAGGCCAGTTTCCCCACCCTGTTTCCCACTCACGGGCTGGGTAATGCGGTGCTGATGGACAGCCTGACAGCCTTCAACCCCATCGTTTCCGGAACCATTTGACGGTCTCCCGGCGTCTTCAATGCAGGCAGGCCCCGTTTTCGCCGGGGCCTTTTCCTGTCCCAGGGGCTGGCAGTTAAAGCTTCCGGTCCGGATGGTCGAACCTTATAAGATGAATCAGCAGTTTGCACAATGGAGATGACGGTGAAGCGGGTCTGGCCATTATTAGTGATGATCTTTCTGCTGGTCTCTGCGCCGCTATTTGCCGCCCAGGAGACTGCTGCAGCAATGGATACCAGGAGTCTGGATGACAATGTTCAGGCCCTGAAACAGGATGTGTTGAAGCTGAACCGCGAGCTTTTTCAGCTGGAAGAAGCGCTATTATTCCCCACCAATACCCAGGTATCGGTATTTCTGTCACTTGATATCGGCAAGTTCTTCGACCTTGATTCCGTACAGATCAAGATCGACGACAAAAATGTCAGCAATTATCTGTATACCCAACGGGAACTGGAGTCCCTGCGTCGTGGTGGTGTACAGCGCATTTATTTCGGCAATCTGCGCGCCGGGGAGCATGAGCTGGTCGCCTTTTTTACCGGCCGCGGACCTCAGGGGCGCGACTACCGCCGCGGTGCCACGCTGGTGTTTGAGAAACAGGCCGGGCCGAAATACATCGAACTTCGAATCCGTGATCTCAAAAGCAGGCAGCAGCCGGAATTTGTCGTCAAGGAATGGGAATAGACGGACTGCCTCCGAGTCGTTTTGTCGCCTCTTGTGGACCGATGCGCTCACTATTACTGATATTCATCCTGCTCTGCGTTGTGCCACCGCTGTTTGCGGCGCCTGCGGCGGTGCGCGATCTGCACTATGAGGAAGTGCTGTTCTACTTTTATCAGGGCGATTATTTTTCCGCCATCACCCACCTGCAGGCGGCACAGCGCAGGCAACAGCTCAAACATCATCAAGAAGATGCCGAACTGCTGTTGGGTGGCCTGGAACTGTCTTATGGCCTGGACGCCCAGGCAGGGGCGATCTTCAGCAAGCTGCTGGACCGGCAGACTGACAGCAGCGTGCGTAACCGGGCCTGGTTTCATCTCGCCAGGCTCTGGCAGCAACGTAACGAACCGCGCCGGGCCGAGGAAGCCCTGAAGCATATCGACGCCAGTCTGGTGTCTCCAGTGTTGGAATCCGAGCGTCAGTCACTGCTGGCGGAAGTGCAGATGCTGCAGGGCCATGATGATGCCGCCATCAAAACACTGAGCGCCTGGCATGGGCCGGCGGAGGACAGCTGGCGTAGTTTCGGTCGTTATAACCTGGGGATATCCCTGGTGCGTAATGGTCGCAAGGCCGAGGGCCTGGCAGTGCTGGATGGCGTGGCAGGCATGAAGGACCGCGGTGAAGAAATGCGGGCGCTACGGGATCAGGCTAATCTCACCCTGGGTTACACCTATCTGCAGGATCAGAAGATGGGGCAGGCAAAACGCTATCTGGAGCGGGTCCGGCTCCATGGCCTGTCCGCCAACAAGGCCTTGCTGGGTACCGGCTGGGTGGCCGCCGCCACGGGCCATTACCGGCAGGCGCTGGTGCCCTGGCAAGAACTGGCCACGCGAAACGTGATGGACTCGGCAGTTCAGGAGTCATTGCTTGCGATACCCTATGCGCTGACCCGGATGGCGGACTATGCCCAGGCTGATCAGGCTTACCGCCATGCCATCGAGCTTTTGCAGCAGGAGTCCGACCGCCTGACAGAATTGCAAACGGTCGTGCAGGACGGGCGGATTGCGGAATATCTGCTGCAGTACAATCAGGGCGGTGGCATGGGCTGGTTATGGCATCTGCAGCAATTGCCGCCGGGGCCTGAGAGCCGCTATCTGTTCCGTCTGATGGCGGAAAACCGTTTTCAGTCTGCCTTGCAGAACTATAGAGATCTGCGTTTTCTGCGCCAGAATCTCGCTGACTGGGCGGCCAGTATTGATGCCTTTGACGACATGCTGATGCTGCGCCGGAAGAGCTTTGCGCGTCGTCTGCCGCGGATTCGGGACGCCTATCGTCAGCTTGATCTGCAGGGGGCGAAGCAACAGCGCGATGCCTACCGCACCCGACTGCGGGCCATCGAGCAGGACGACGATGTGCTGGGCCTGGCCACCAGCGGGGAATTGCAGCAGCTGTCCAGGCTGCGGACACTTGGACAGCGTCTGGCGCGCTATGTTGACCGGCCCGAGCTGCAAAGCCAACGACAGAAGCAGCGCCTGCTGGCCGGGGTACTGCGCTGGAATATTGGCCAGCATTTCAAGGCGCGCCTGTGGCAGCAGCGCAAACAGCTCCGCGAGCTGGACCGTCAGCTGAGTCAGGCGGAACAGCATCGTCAGGCCTTGTTGCGAGCAGAGCAGGATGCCCCGCGGGGTTTTTCCGGTTTTGACCAGCGTATCAGCGGGTTGCGGCAACGCATCCGGACACTGCAGGCACGGGCGGTCCAGGCATCCGCCGCCCAGGAGCAGTATCTCCAGCATCTGGTGCTGACAGAACTGGAGCACCGCAGCCGGCGTCTGGCGAGCTATCTCGCCCAGGCCCGTTACAGCCTGGCGCGGATCTATGACAAGGCAGCAGCGGGGGCAGCGCGATGAGACATTTTATCTGCGTGCTGGCTGCGAGCTGGCTGCTGACCGGCTGTCTGTCGGTGCGGCACGAACAAATGACGATCAAGAGTCTGGAGCAGAGAGAAGCAGTGACTACAGCAGAGCAGGTGCTGGCCAGCAGTAAACCGCTGGCATTAAGGCAGTACCGCGATTTCCTCGCCACGACCCCGGCTTCCCCCTTG
>CAZFJS010000100.1:0-1994 GCA_964519605.1 uncultured Gammaproteobacteria bacterium | reverse complement strand
GCTGGCATTAAGGCAGTACCGCGATTTCCTCGCCACGACCCCGGCTTCCCCCTTGCGGGCCGAGGCACTGCGGCGGGTGGCGGATCTGCAGCTGGAACTGGGCGATGAAGCGCAGCCAGCGCAGGCCGGGACAGCAGGGGAGCATGAGGATTATCGCGCTGCTATTCGCCTGTACCGTGATCTGTTGAAGGATTATCCCGCTGCCCCGGGTAATGATCGGGTGCGTTATCAATTGGCCAGGGCCTATGAAAGCAGTGGTCAGCCCGATCAGGCGTTGGCGGTGCTTGATCAGATGGTCCGCCTTTATCCCCAGGCGCCCTATCTGGATGAAGTCCAGTTCCGCCGGGCGGAGATGCTTTTTTTTCGTCGGGACTATGAGGCGGCCGGCAAGGCCTATGGGCAGGTACTGGCCTTCGGTGAAAGCTCTCCTTATTTTGAACAGGCGCTCTATAAACAGGGTTGGTCACTGTTTAAGCAGGCCCGTTACCGGGAAGGACTGGCGGATTTTTTCCGCATATTGGATCGCAAATTAGGGGTTGCGGCGGCCGGGAAGGGCGTCCTGGATCTGGAGGGGCTGAGCCGTGCCGATCATGCATTGGTGGATGATACCCTGCAGGTCGCCAGTCTGAGTTTCTCCTACCTGTCCGGCCCTGCTGCCATAGGGGGGTATCTGGAGGCCCATGGCCGGCGAGCCTATGAATTCCTGCTGTACGCCAGTCTGGGTGAATTATATCTGCGCAAGGAACGCTACAGTGACGCCGCGCACAGCTTTCAGGCCTTTGCACGCCGCAATCCATTTCATCAACGCGCCCCCCTGTTTGCCATCCGGGCGGTCGAAGCCTATCAGCGCGGCGATTTTCCCTCGCAGGTCCTGCAGGGAAAACTGGCCTTTGTAAAGCGCTATGGTCTGGATGCCAGGTTCTGGCAGCAGCATCAGCCGGCACAGCTGCCGCGTGCGGTAACTTTTTTGCAGGATAGCCTGGTGGAGCTGGCGCATCATTTCCATGCCCGGGCACAACATGATGGCAGGGCCGAGGACTATCGCCAGGCAATCCACTGGTATCACCGCTATCTGGACTATTTTCCCGATGCCCTCGGCGCATCGGGGCTGAGCTATCAGCTGGCGGAAGCCCTCTATGAAAACGGTCGCTATGGTGAGGCCGCACTGCAGTATGAGCATACGGCCTATGATTACCCGGATCACCGGCAGGCGGCGGCCGCCGCTTATGCCGCACTGCAGGCCTATGACAAGGCTGCCCCCAGCCTGCAAGGCGAGCGTCGTCAGCAATGGCGGCGACAGGCGCTGGGGAGTGCGCTGCGCTTTGCGGATCGCTTTCCTCATCATGCCCAGGTCGCCGCTGTGCTGGCGAAAACGGCCGAGGCCTATTTTGCCCTGAATGAGGCGGAAGCTGCCGCTGTGGTGGCCGAGCGCGTCCTGCAGTTGAGGCCGGATGCGGCGTCCCTGCTGCGCCGTTCGGCCTGGCTGGTACGGGGCCATACAGCGTTTGATCGCGGCGCCTTTGCCGAGGCGGAGCAGGCCTATCAGCAGGTATTGAGCATGATGCCCCCTCAGGATCCGCAGTACCGCCCGCTGGTGGAGCGCCTGGCCTCAGCGATCTACAAGCAGGGTGAGCAGCAGCGTGTGCGCGGTGAACTTGAAGGCGCGGTGAGCGACTTTCTGCGTGTGGCTCAGCTGACACCGACCGCCACAATCCGGGCGACGGCGGAATATGATGCCGCTGCTGCATTGATTGCCTTGCAACACTGGTCCCGGGCCATTACCGTGCTGGAGCGTTTTCGCCGCGCCTACCCCCGGCATCGCTTGCAAAAGGAAGTGCCCGCCAAGTTGGCGGTTGCCTATCTGAAGGGTGGCCACACCCTCAAGGCGGCCCGGGAATTCGAGCGCATCGGCGGGCTTGACGGCGATCCCGCTGTGCGTCGCGAGGCGCTCTGGCGGGCAGCGCAGATGTATGAGCAGGCGGGCAAGACGAGCG
>CAZFJS010000099.1:0-7355 GCA_964519605.1 uncultured Gammaproteobacteria bacterium | reverse complement strand
GCCGCAGCCAGCCATTTTCGGTCGATGGCAACGGGGTTTATAGCTACAACGGAGATAGCGGTCAGCGTTCATTGCAGGTCGGCCCGTCACGGCAGGTGGCGATCGGCGACTCAGGGACTGCGGTATTTCGTGCTATCAGGGAAGGCAATGGCACCTTTGCGACACAGGATAATCCGGCCAATATCGGCAATGGGGTAATCGGGCCTGGTGGTGTCACCGATCCGGCAGCCTATGATGGCGACACCTATACCCTAAGTTTTCCACTGGAGACAGCAGCGGGAGCAACACTGACTTTCAGCGATGCCATCGGGACCAATGATAATCTGAACTATAATCTCCAGATCAATGGTACGACAGTCTATTCCGTAAGCGAAAGCGGCACACCGGTCAATACGCTGACAGGACTTGCCGGGGTCATCAATGATGACACTGCCACGACAGGAGTGCGGGCCCTTGTCGATAATGGCAAACTCTACCTGGTGAATGCCTCCCCCGGTAACCAGGCTATTGTTGTCAAGGAGTCCATGAGTGGTGCGAGTGATGGCGATAGTGATACCGTGAACGGCTATTTTGGTTCAGCCTTGACGGGCACCTCGTCCGCTTCCGCAAGTCAGTCCTTTAACAGTAGCGATGCTGCATACTATGTGGTGGAGAGCAGTCAGGGGAAGATTGCCGCCAGTGGTGCTTTTCAGGATGGGGGCAGTATCTCCTTCAAGGGTATTTCAGTTGACATCAAAGGGACACCGCGTAGTGGTGATCGTTTTATTATTCGTCCCAGTCTGAATCAGGATATGTTCACCAATGTTGAGGCCCTGGCGCGTGCCCTGGAGACGCGCATCAGTGGGCCGGGGGCCCAGGCGGCGTTTAACAATGCTATGAACCGTTTTCTCAGCAATGCTGACCAGGGTATGGAGAACATCAATACCATCCGGGCACGCATTGGCGCCCGCCTGAATACCATTGATTCCCAACAAAGCCTGAATGATGCGGTCATCTTTCAGGTCAAGGAAACCCGCTCCCGCCTGCAGGACCTGGACTATGCCAGTGCCATCACCAGCCTGAATCAGCAGACCATTGGTCTTGAAGCTGCCCAGAAGTCCTTTCTCCAGATCCAGAACCTGTCTCTGTTCAAACTCCTTTAGATACCGGTCAGGCCCTATAAGCCAGTCATTCTGGCGCATTGATTGCATAGTATCTACGGTGGCCCGCCAGGGTTTTTTTATAGTTTAGCAGGTGAAATGAATGAATTATCAGCACTCACTCGAGCAGGTCAGGCAATATATCGATTCTGGAAATATTTGTGCAGCAGAGACCCTGGCACAAAAATTACCCAGAAAAAAACGAGGAGAAGCCGATGTTTTGTTTCTCAAGGGCTGTATCCAGTTTATGAAACAGAATTATCCTGTTGCAGTCAAGTTGCTGAGGGAAGTGTTGAAGAAGGACCCGGGTTATACCGGTGCGCGTCTGAACCTGGGAGTGGCATTGAGTGAGTTAGGCAAACTCGATAAGGCGCTTCCCTGTCTTAAGGATGTCATCGCTGTCAACAAGGATAGTTTCATCGCCTGGTATAACCTGGGGAATATCTACCAGAAGATGGGTCGTCTGCCAGAGGCCAGGGAGGCCTATTTACAGACGATCATGATCAACCCTGGATACGAACCGGTCTATAACAACCTCGGTTTTGTCTGTTATCAGCAGAATGAAACAGCTGATGCTATCAAATATTTCAGAAAGGCCATCAGTTTTAAATCCAGTGACAGTGCCTATGTCAATCTGATGGCGCTTTTGCGCAAAAAAAAATCCCCCCAGGCCTATTTGCATGCGCTGGAGGTGATGGAATTAGCTAATCCGCAGGATTCATTGCTTTATGCCCATACCTTGCTTCATGAAGGTTGCAAGTGGGATCTGGCAGATAATGTATTGGATCAGGCACTGGAGATCGCTAAGCGCGAAGATGTCAGACTGGGTGTCTTACAGGATATTCTGTTGACACTGAATTGCAGTGCCAGAATATCGGCCAAAGACATCTTTGCTATACATAGAAACTGGGGGAAGAAAGTAAGCAGTGATTGTCAGGCCTATAGTGACTATCCCAATGCCTTTGCCTATACGCACAAGTTACGTATCGGTCTGTTATCCGGGGATTTCAGACATCATTCTGTGGGGCTGTTTATACATAATGTAATTGCCCATTATGATCATGAACAATTCGAGTTGATTTGTTATTCGACGGGGGAGAATCATGATGAGCTCACCAGCGAGATCAGATCCCAGGTGCATGCCTATGTTGATGTAAGGAATATAAAGCACCAGGATCTGGCGCAGAGAATCCACAATGACGGCATCCATATTCTGGTTGATCTGGCAGGTCATACCACGGATACGGCCGTCATTGCACTGGCCTACCGTCCCGCACCGGTTCAGGTGACCTATCTGGGCTATCCAAATACCACTGGCCTGGAGGAAATAGATTACCGCATTACAGATCACTACGCCGATGTGAGTGACGGTACGATCTATACTGAACAGTGTTATCAGATGCCACAAAGTTTTCTCTGTTTCGGTGCCTTTGAAGAACGGCCCATACGCTCCGAACCACCCGCGAAGAAAAATGCTTATGTGACTTTTGCTTCCTTTAATAATACCCGAAAACTGAACCCTGAGGTCATCCGTGTCTGGAGTGAGATACTGCAGCGGACGCCCGGCTCAAAATTGTTGCTCAAAGCGGGGAAATTATCCATTGATTATGTGCGGCAAAATCTGCTGGCAGAATTTTCCCGGCATGGGATCAGTCAGGAACGCCTGATCCTCCAGGGGCATGTCAAGGCGGGTGTCACCCATCTGGACTGCTATAACCAGGTTGATATCGCGCTGGATACCTTTCCCTATAATGGCACCACAACAAGCTGTGAAGCATTGTGGATGGGCGTGCCGGTAATCACGCTCACCGCCAGGGTACATGCCCAGAGAGTGACATATTCAATCCTGAAGAATATTGGTCTTGAAGAGACCGTTACTTTTGATGAAGAAATCTATATAGAAAAAGCGGTTGCGCTGGCCTCCGATCTGGAACAGTTACAGCAGCTGCGAGAGAAGATTCCCACGGCTTTGCGCCATTCAATCCTGTGTGATCCACAACGCTTTACGCGCCAGCTGGAACAGGCCTTCAAGGAAATGTGGCAGGCAAAGGGCTATACCCTGCCTTCCGCAGTATTGGCTGAAAATGCAGTTGAACCGATGCCAGTATGCTGTTCAGTTGAGTATGACAGGGAAAATGATCTGGATAAGGCCAGAAAATTCCTGGAAGAAGGGCACCTGGAACAGGCTGCCAGGTACCTGCAGTCAGCCTTGAGCAGAAATCCGGATGACCTTCATGCGAGCTTTCTTCTGGGTACACTGTACTACCATCAACAGGCCTATGAACAAAGTATCGCTTTGCTGAGCAGTGTGATTCAGGAGGATCGGGGTAATATTGGTGCTAACCTTAATCTGGGTGCTGCCCTGCAGGAAACCGGCCGCCTGGATGAGGCGGTGCACTGTTACCGGAAGGTGCTGGAGTCTGATGCGCATCATTATATCGCGCTGAATAATCTCGGCAATATTCTTAAAGAAGAAGGACGTTTTGAAGAAGCACTGGGATTGCTGGAGGCCTCGGTATCCGCTGCCCCGGACTACTGGATCGCCCATTTTAACCTGGGTAGTGTCCAGGTATCGCTTGGCCATGACCAGCAGGCGATAGCCTGCTTCCGGAAAGCCCTTGATATCAGTCAGGAAGCAGTTATCTATGCAGCGTTGCTGATGTCTTTAAAAAAGACAGGAGATCTTGAAGAGGCCGGGCGTATGGCGATCAAGGCACTGTCATTGGCCGAGCCTGGTATCGCCTTGTTGCCGGCATATAATATTTTCACTGCACTCTGTGACTGGGAGAGACAGGAGACAATTCTGGGCAGGCTGTTGCAGCTGGTTCGCAATAAAACAGTCGAGAATCCTGTTCTCCAGTCTACTCTATTGGCCCTGAATAGTAGTCATCGCATAAGCAGGGACGAGATTTATAGCATTCATTGCCTCTGGGGAGAAAGAGAACTCGCTCATTATAAAGAACCTTATATACACAACGGGCAGGCGCTACCGCATGTAAGCCGCTTACGTATAGGCTATTTGTCTCCTGATTTCAGAAAACACTCGGTTGGTTATTTTATCGCTAATCTGTTGGCGAATCATTGCCCCGAGAAATTCGAAATCACTTGTTATGCCAATTCCGATGGTGAGGATGAGCTGACTACGCGAATTAAAGGCGATGTCCATTCATATGTGAATGTGAAAGCGATGGATGGCAGGCAACTGGCACAACGGATTCATGATGATGGCATCCATATACTGATCGATCTTGCCGGCCATACCACTGATTCGCGCATGGCGGTGATGTGTTATCGCCCGGCACCTGTGCAGATCACTTATCTGGGCTATCCCAATACAACCGGCCTCAGCACGGTTGATTTTCGCATTACTGATGCCTATGCCGAAGATCTGGAACATGGCACATTATATACAGAACGACTGTTGACACTACCCCAGTCTTTCCTGTGTTTTGGTGCCTTTGAGCGGCGACCGATCACACCTGAGTCCCCGGCTTTATCGCGTGGTTATATCACCTTTGGCTCTTTTAACAATCTGACAAAACTGACACCGGATGTGGTGCGGGTGTGGAGTCGCATTCTTCATCAGGTTCCAGAGTCCAGGTTGATCATCAAGGCAGAACAGGGTAGCAGCCATACTGCTGGGGAAAATATATACCGTGAATTCTCACGACATAACATTCCCAGAGAGCGGATCGAGACACATCCCTTCCTTGCTGATACGGCTGCACATCTCGATTTCTATAATGAAATCGATATTGCTCTGGATACATTTCCTTACAATGGCACCACAACAAGCTGTGAGGCCCTGTGGATGGGGGTGCCTGTTGTGACGTTGGTCGGCAGTATGCATGCCCAGCGGGTTGGTTATTCAATACTCAAGAATATCGGGCTTGATGAAACCATCTGTTTTACAGAGGATGAATATATTTCTACCTGTGCCACGCTGGCTGGCGATCATCACAGCTTACAGCGTCTGCATAAAAGAATTCCGAACATACTAGGCAAGTCAATTCTGTGTGATCCTGCCAGCTTTGCCAGACAGTTCGAGGCCTTGCTGTTAACGGCCTGGGATAATAAATATGCTAATGAGTCAGAGATAAGCGTGATGGGCAATCATAAACAGGGGAGCTTAAAGATGGAAAATTGTGCTGAACGGCTGGATTCTGGTGTCAATAAGTTACCGGGAGATCAGCCACAACCTCCGGCAATAAACACGGGTGTCTGGATTGACGTCTTACAACAGTATCCTTATGCTCGCCGCCTGTCTTCCCATTGGCTCCAATTTATGGAAACCCGCCAAAAAGAAGAAGTCTGGCAACTGCATCAGCAGGCACTGGATTATTATGCTCATGCTGTACGGTGTGAGGGGCAACCTGATGAACGGGACGCAGCGCTGCGTTTGGCCTATGAAATATTATTTCACCTGGTGAATG
This sequence comes from uncultured Gammaproteobacteria bacterium, assembly GCA_964519605.1. Taxonomy (GTDB): domain Bacteria; phylum Pseudomonadota; class Gammaproteobacteria; order SZUA-140; family SZUA-140; genus CAZFJS01. The sequence continues at coordinate 1,783 of CAZFJS010000099.1, read as the reverse complement.
TGCAAGGCAATTTATCCAATCTGCAGTCATTGAGTCGTATTGCAATTGATCTGGGTGAGCTGGAGACCGCACGGATGTCACTGCAATATCTTGCTGATGCGCTCGAGGCGGGTACGCTGGAATCTCTGGATGAGCCTTTTCTGGTAGTTTCTCCGAATTATGAAACAATTGATCCGCTGGATACGCCGCAGGGATGGGTTTATGCCGCGGTATTGGAACAGCTTGAGCTGCTCGAATATGCCTTGTCCGGGGAGACAATAGGACGCCATAGTCAAGCAAGAATGAAAAAGCTGAGTGCCACCGGACTGATGCGTCCAGAGATGAGCGCCTGGTGGCGGGAAAAACAGCCGGCAGAGCACGTACCAGCGGCGCATACCACGGCAGATCCATATGCTGGCAGGGACAATGCTGCAGCGATCAGGAAACTGCATATTGGTGGCAAGCAGGAGCATCCTGAGTGGGAGATCTTCAATGCTGTGCCGGCCCCCTATGTGGATCATGTAGGTAATGCCCGGGATTTATCACGTTTTGCTGATGCGACTTTTGGTGAAATCTATGCTTCGCATGTCCTGGAGCATTTTGCCTATAAAGATGAATTGACCCAGGTGTTGAAGGAGTGGTATCGGGTGCTCAAGCCTGGCGGGCGCTTGTATATCAGCGTGCCGGATCTAGACAAGCTGGCGGAACTTGTGCTCAAGAAGGATCTGTTGAGTGTGGAGCAGCGTTTCCAGGTGATGCGGATGATATTCGGGGGCGAGGTGGATGAATATGATTATCATAAAGTCGGCCTCAACCACGATTTCCTGCAGCAGTTTTTGCTCGCTGCCGGTTTTCGCGAGATGTCTGCTGTAGACAAATTCGGGCGCTTTGATGATACCAGTGATTACAAGCCCTACGGTTATCCCATCAGCCTCAATATCATCGCGGTAAAATAACGCTCCTGAGTGAATGCACCGTCTGTTCGCCGGCTTGCCGCCGGGCAGACGGTACCCATTGATATCAATGGGGTAGGCTAGATTCTCTAGCCTTTCTATCGTCATAGACCCCCTCTACATAGATACCTTCCTTAGCTCCTGAAATCTTGCCAATTACCCTTAAAGTACCGCGCTGGATAGCCGATAAGCAGGTTGGGAGCGGTGAATATTTCCATTACAGGAAGTATATCCGCTGAAGTTGAACCTTCTCCAGGCACATCAAGATAGTCTGGAATAAGGAGAAGTCATATGGCTCAAATCATTAACACCAATATTGCGTCCTTGAATTCACAGCGCAATTTGAACAGGACCCAGAACGAGTTGTCGGTATCACTACAGCGTCTTTCCTCCGGTTTGCGGATCAACAGCGCCAAGGATGATGCGGCCGGCCTGGCAATTTCCGAACGCTTTACCACCCAGATTCGCGGCTTGAATCAGGCGGTTCGTAATGCCAATGATGGTATTTCCCTGGCCCAGACGGCGGAAGGTGCCCTGGGTGAGGCCGGTAACGCCCTGCAGCGTATCCGTGAATTGTCGGTTCAGGCTGCCAATTCCACCAACTCGATTTCGGACCGGGCGGCATTGAATTCTGAGGCCCAGCAACTGCTGAGTGAAATCCAGCGGAATGCCACCACCGCGACTTTTAATGGTCAGCGGATCCTGGATGGTTCATTTTCAGCCGCCCAGTTCCAGGTGGGTGCCGAGGCGAACCAGACTATTTCCTTCGGTATCTCCGGCGCTACCACTAATCTCCTGGGTGCCTTTCAGTCCTCGGGCGCGGCTGGTGTCAGCACCGCTGCCTTCGATGG
>CAZFJS010000098.1:0-7483 GCA_964519605.1 uncultured Gammaproteobacteria bacterium | reverse complement strand
GATGATATCGAAAATATCACGCACCAGGATAATGGGTTTGATGCCGAAGGTATTCAGCAGGCTCACATTATGAAAGGTCCCTTTCATGTGCAGCTGGGAAACAGCACCGGTGCTATTGTAAAGACACAGGGCAGGCAGATAGAGATCGTGTTCATTGGTGGAATAAGCACTGCAGAGCCGGCGATAGCTCATTCCCGTCAGACCACAGAGGACATTGGACAGGAAAGTGGAGCCACTGCGGGGTGCTGCCGCCACCACGATCATGGGCGTGTCGCCCCGTTCCGCAACAAAATCATAATCACGTTCAGCCACGGCCCCGTTGCCGAGCGTGGCCGTGGCAATGGTATTGATAAATTGCTCCGGATTAACCCGGATGCTCTGCTTGTCCATAATGTTTCCGTTTCCTAATAATTGCCGCTCAGCCCTCAGGCATCTGCTTTTCAAGGATACTGGCCAACAGGCCCTCGGCCGCCGCTTCGATCATATCCAGGACACGCTCAAAACCATTGGGGCCACCATAATAGGGATCGGGCACCTCCTCAATTGCCAGATGCGGGGCGTAGCTCAACAATAAGCTCAGCTTGTTCTGAAGCTCCGCGGGACAGCGCGCCTGCAAAGAAGCCAGATTATCGCGATCCATGGCAATGATCAGGTCGAACTCAGAAAAATCTTCATCATCAACACAGCGCGCCCGCTGCATGCTTAAATCAATACCACGCCGCCGGGCGGCGGCCTGAGCACGGACATCCGGTTCATGGCCGACATGATAGGCGTGCGTGCCCGCTGATTCGATGAAAATCCGCGCTTCCAGCGTACTTTCCAGGACTCGTTGTCTGAAAACACCTTCCGCTGTTGGAGAGCGGCAGATATTACCCATACATACAAAAAGAACTTTAATCATAATTCCTCATAAAACATACGTCGACAAACCACATTCGTCGCGATTTTCCCACTGACATCAGGATGCGCTCATTACTTAGCACTATGATTGTAATGAAAATAAATCCGCCTTCAATGATTCTTTTTTAGCGTTTTTTGCTGTAACCTCATTTTTATAGCCAGACGGGAAAATAAGACACGACCATGAATGAGCTGGATCCCGCATTCGCCAAGATGCGCAAAATCTATCTACGCAAACTGATCGGGGGTCGGGCGCGCTTCCATGGGGTGCTGTACGAAATCATCGAAGTACTGGAGGATGGCCCCTCTCTGGTGCTCCAGGACTGCGAAGACCACACCACCATCCAGGCCGACCAGCATGGCGAGGCTCACCGGCGGGTTCCCCAAACCATTACCCTGAGTATCCCTTTCACCCCTGCGGGTGATGCCGACCCCACAGCCATCGGACTGGAGCTTCTGGATATCTCGCTCCAGGAGCACAACCGCCTGACCGGTTGAAGCGCACCTTATCCACCCATGAGGCGAATAACCTGTGCCAGATCATCGGCGGTATCAACGGCATGACCGGGATGCTCCACTGCCACGGCGACATGGATCTTTTCACCATGCCATAGGACCCGCAGCTGCTCCAGGGACTCCATCTGTTCCAGGGCGCAGGCCGGCCACTGTACATAGCGCTTGATGAAGCCACAACGGTAGGCATAGAGACCGATATGGCGATAGTGCTCTGCCTCCTCGGCTAAAGCCTCCGTAGTCACGGCAAAGGCATCCCGATCCCAGGGAATCACTGCCCGGCTGAAATACAGCGCATTCCCCTGCTGATCCCGCACGACCTTGACCACATGGGGATCAAACAGCTCGCCCGCCGTGGCGATGCGCTCACACAGGGTGGTCATATTGACCTCTGGCCGGGATTCAAGTGCTGCGGCCACCTGATGAATCAACGCGGGTGGCATCATGGGCTCATCGCCCTGCAGATTAACCACCACATGCTCATCCTCTAAAGCAAGACGGGCAACTGCCTCCGAGAGACGCTCCGTGCCTGAGGCGTGATCATCCCGCGTCAGCAGCGCCCGGGCGCCGAACTTCTCCACTGCAGCAACAATCCGCTGGTCATCCGTGGCGATCACCACGTGAGCGGCACCGCTGGCGACGGCGCGTTCATAGACATGCTGAATCATGGGTTTGCCGGCAATATCTGCCAGAGGTTTTCCGGGCAGGCGGCTGGAAGCATAGCGTGCCGGGATCAGAACGGAGAAACTCAATCCACTTCCTCGTCTGCAGCCAGCACCCGTGCCTCGTCTTCCAGCATCACCGGGATGTCATCCCGTATGGGATAAGCCAGGCGATCCCCCTTACAAATCAGTTCCTGCGCCTCCTTCTGGTAGATCAGCGGTCCCTTGCAGACCGGACAGGCCAGAATATCCAGTAATTTCCTATCCATTATTCACCTGTTTGATTATTGATTCATTTCGCTGCCGGCAAATTCACTGCGCCGGCGTGCGTTTTCTGGTTGCCATAGACAAGCGGTTGATCCCCAGACTGCGGGCGGCATCCATGGCGGTGACCACATATTGATGCGGCGTTCGCGCATCTGCATTAATGGTCAGTGCGGGTGATTTGGTGTTTCCGATCACCTTACGCAGTGCCTCGGTAAGCGTTTCGAGTTTTTTGTTCACCACCTGTTGGCGGTTAATGAAGAACCTGCCCTGGGCATCAATCGTAATCTGTATCGCTTTCTCTTCCTGCTGTTTGGTGGCAGTTGATTGCGGTAAATCCAGGGTAATTTCCGCCTCGTGCTTGAAGGTGGTCGAGACCATAAAAAATATCAACAGCAGAAATACCACATCGATCAGCGGTGTCAAATTGACATCGGGGTCCTGTCGGATAGTCTGGCGGAACTTCAAGACAATCTGCCCTCACTATTATCCATTTCACGGTCACCGTGGATAATGCTGACCAGTTTCAGGGATTCCTGCTCCATGTCGATGACCAACTGATCCACACGCCCGCGAAAATAACGGTAAAACATAAGGCTGGGAATTGCCACCGAAAGCCCCGCAGCTGTCGTCAGCAGGGCCTGGGAAATACCACCGGCCAGCACACCTGGATTGCCCACACCAACAGTGGTAATCGCAGTAAACACCTTGATCATACCCACCACCGTACCCAACAAACCCAGCAGCGGGGAGATCGAGGCAATGGTTCCCAGGGTGTTCAGGTAACGCTCCAGATCGGCCACCACATGCCGGCCGGTTTCCTCGATGCTTTCTTTCATCACATCCCGGCTGTGGTGCATATTCACCAGTCCAGCTGCCAGTATTCTCCCCAGTGGAGAACTGCCGCGCAGAGACGAGATTTTCCCGGCGTCCAGCTCATCATTTTTGGCCCACTGCCAGATGCGCCCCACCAGGTCGCCCGGGCAGATACGCTTGCGTTGCAAAGACCAGAAGCGTTCACTGATAATCGCCAGGGCAATAATTGAACACAAAATAATAGGTGGCATCAGCCACCCGCCTGCCGTTACTAATTCATACACCGTGAGTCAGCCCTCTCATTCGATTTCGGGCCAATGATACTTGATTTCAATGGTCGGCAGAAATCTCATTTCTTATTTTCCGCCTGCCAGTAGTGACGCTGCGACGCCCGAAAGCAATCCGGCCCAGAAAGGCGTCCCCCGGCATTGGCCGTAAAACGGATGGCACCACATTGTGCGGTATCCAGCTCATGGATACCCAGCGCACGGTAGCGCGCCTGCACCGCCGCTTTAGGGAAACCAAAACGATTACGATAACCAACCGGAAACAGGACATATTCGGGCTGTACCGCAGCGAGAAAAGGGCGACTGGAGGAAGTATTGCTACCGTGGTGCGGTGCCACCAATACTTGTGCCGCCAGTTGCCCGGCATGACGCTGCACCAGTTCCCGCTCCGCTGGTTTTTCAATGTCTCCCGTTAACAGGATTGCGCCTCCCCGATAATGGACCCGCAACACACATGAACTGTTATTGCCGTGGGATGGCTTGTCTGCGGCTGGATGCAGAACATCGAAATCAATGCCATCCCAGCGCCAGTGCTGACCACTGCGACAGTATTCCGCCTGACGCCAGGCAATCCGCTCCGGCACACTACTGAGCAGCTGATTGATCTCCAGGTGCTGCTGCAGGGCGCGTGCCCCACCGATATGATCATTATCACCATGCCCCAGCATCAGCGTATCGATACGCTCAATGCCCTGGCGACGGAAAAACGGCAGCAATACCGCCGTACCCGCATCATAACGCGCACTGAAACGAGGTCCGGTGTCGTAAACCAATACGTGGGCATGGGTCTGCACCACCGCTGACAACCCCTGCCCCACATCCAGCAGGCTAAACCACAAGCCTCCGACCGGTGGCCGTGGCGGCGGCATCAGAAAAATCGGCAGCAGGCCAATTAAGCCCAACCAGCGCGCCGGAATACCGCGGGGCGCAACAAATAATAAAATACCCGCCAGTGCCGGCACAATCGTCCACAACGCTGGCAAATGCTGATGCCACTGCCCCGCCTCAAATGTGGCCAGCCACTCCAGCAGGGGCCACAACAGCTTCAGCGCCCACCCGGCCAGCGCCAGGAAAAAATGGGCGAGCCCCGGCAGCACTGTCAGCAAACCTGCCCCTAACAGCACCGGCGGTACAACCAGAAAGCTCATCCAGGGCACGGCAATCATGTTGGCCAACGGGGAAATCAGCGGCAATTGCTGAAAAAACAGCAACATCAGGGGAATCAGGCCAATGGCGATCACCAGATGCACCCGCCCCCATTGCCGCCAACCACTCGATTGCCGCAACCGCTGGCTCATGACATAGAAGATCAACCCGACAGCCATAAATGACAACCAGAAGCCCGGTGCCATCACGGCCAGGGGATCGAATAACAGGACGAAAAACAGCGCCAGCGCCAGCGTATCGCTGCGGCGCCGCGGCTGTTGCTGCAGCAGCGCGCCCATCAATACCACGATCATGATCAGCGCACGCTGGGTCGGGATGGAAAACCCCGCCATGGCCGCGTACAGGGCAGCCCCCAGCATGGCCATCAGCGCCGCTGCCTTGGGTGCCGGCCAGCGCAGGCTCAGTCTCGCCGACAAGGACCACAACCTGCGTGTCAACCAGAAGCACAGGCCCGCCACCAGGCCGATATGCAAACCGGAAATAGCAACCAGATGGCTGGTCCCCGTGCGAGTCAGGGTCGTCCATTGCTGTTGGTCAATCGCCTGATGATCGCCAATAGCCAGTGCGGTAATAATACCCTGATATTGGCTGTCCGGCAGCGCCTCACGCAAGCGCTCGCGCAAAGCCTGCCGCCAGCAATCCAGACGACAGCTGCCCTCCCTGGTTGAATGCAGCAGGGTGTTTTCCTTATCGTGACGCACATAGCCAGTGGCGCGCACGTGATGGCGGAATAGCCAGCCCTCATAGTCGAAGGCGCCGGGATTCATCAAACCGCGCGGGCGCTTCAAACGCACCTTAAGACGCCAGCGATCACCCGCATTCAGGTGGGGCGTGTGGCCATACCAGTTGAGTCTGATCAAGGCCGGCGCCGGGTGCGCTTTACCGGATGCGGTCAATCTCTCGACCGCAAACTGAAAGCGCACATGGTGACGGCGAATATCAGGCAAGCCGCTGACGCTGCCGATCACTATGGCATCGACACCCTCCAGTTCCGTGTCCAGGCCGGTGGCCAGAATCAGGACGGCATGACACCATGCCCAGAGAAAACCCACTGTGCCAATGAGCAGTAGACGTAACATGGCACGGCAGCGGCACGCGCCTGCTGGAAACAGGAGGGGGATCACTAGCAGGGGCAACAACAGCGCCCATCGACTGTCCGGCAGGGCCGACAGTTGCTGAAACAACACTATGCCGCCAAAAAATGCGCAGGCACCCTTTCGCAAAACTCAGACTCCTTCCCTTGAATCCTGACCCCGCAACGGGCTACTTGGCGGTCTTATTCAATATCAGTATTGTATCCGCATGGCGTTACAAAAAACCGCTCATCCCCAGCGAAGCGGGTATGCTTTTCCGTGAAGCTATGCACACTCATCATATTGCTCGCGCAACACATTCACAATAGCCACATCAAGCATGAGTGGATAATGTCAATTCAGGCGGGTAATATAGCGGTAATAAAATGCCGAAGAAACTGCTGAAACGCTTTTTACCCGATCATCGTACTATCCGGGAACACAAACATCTGCAATGCTTTGGGTCTTATCTGCATAACCCCAACCTGTGGCATTTAAACAGACGTTCAGTCCCCGGTGCGTTCTCAGTCGGCCTGTTGATGGCCTTCGTTCCAATCCCCTTCCAGATGGTCCTGGCGGCAGCAACGGCCATTTTGATGCGGGTTAACCTGCCTATTTCCATTGCCCTGGTCTGGGTTACCAACCCCTTCACCATGGGACCGCTGTTCTACCTGGCCTACAAGGCCGGCGCCCTGATCCTCAGACAAACACCCCGCCCACTGCATTTCGAGCTGAGTTTTCACTGGCTGAGCACCCAGCTTGGCAATATCTGGCAACCTTTCCTGCTGGGTTGTTTTTTGTTTGGCATCACCAGCGCACTGCTGGGCAATCTCCTGATCCGTGGCTTCTGGCGACTGCAGGTGAGAAAAAACTGGCGTCTGCGACGCGAAAAAAGACTTGCCAGCAAAAAAGGCTGAGACTTCAGGAAAGGACTTGCAGCCGTCCTTCCTCCAGCAACAGCACCCGATCCATCCGCTCTGCCAACGACTGCTCATGGGTCACCACCAGCAGACCAGTATTTGATACCTCATTAAGTTCAATCATCAACTTGTAGATATTCATGGCATTCTTTTTGTCAAGATTTCCGGTTGGTTCATCTGCGAGCACACAAGCCGGCTGGGTGACCAGGGCACGCGCCACCGCTGCACGTTGACGCTCGCCACCGGACAACTCGCCAGGCTTGTGATCCAGACGCTGACCCAGCCCCACCTGACCCAGTATGCTGACGGCCCGCTTCCGGGCTACCTCCGGGATCTCACCGCCAATCAACATCGGCATAGCGATATTTTCCAGGGCAGTAAATTCCGGCAACAGGTGGTGAAATTGATAAACAAAACCCAGCATACGATTGCGCAGGCGTCCGCGGGCGGCAGCATTCAGGGCACTCATTTTCTCACCACCGATCCAGACTTCGCCTGCGCTGGGCGTATCGAGCCCGCCAAGCAGATGCAGCAAGGTACTTTTGCCGGCACCAGAGCTGCCCATAATGGCCACGCGTTCTCCATGGCGGAGCTGCAAATTAATATCGCTGAGTACTGGCACGCCATTGCCACCCTCCCGATAGGTCTTGGCGAGATGCCGGCACTGCAGAACCCATTCGCTACTCATAACGCAAGGCCTCCGCAGGTTGCATACGCGCTGCCCGCCAGGCGGGATAGAGAGTTGCAATCAGGCAGAGCACCAACGCAATCACCCCAATCCGGAACACATCGCCCCAACGCATATCGGAAGGCAACTCCGATATGTAATAGACATCCGGCGCCAGAAAACGTATGTGGAACAAATGTTCGATGGCCGGGAC
>CAZFJS010000097.1:0-7560 GCA_964519605.1 uncultured Gammaproteobacteria bacterium | reverse complement strand
TTGTCGCCACAGGAACCCATCTTCGAACTGATATTGGCGATTCGTCCTCCGGCCTGGATGACCCGCTCCTTGAGCGCTTTGACAGTCATGAGCGGCCCCACGGCATCTACCATAAATACTTCCTGCATGGCCCTGGCAGTCACCTTATCGAGTTCCTGGCCATCCTTGTCCGGACCGTAGATACCACCATTGTTGATGAGTAGATCGATCCGTTCCGGGAGACCCAGCTCCACAATCACGGCTGCAGGCGGCGGTGCGGCAACATCCCACTGGAAACACTGCAAGGCAGGCGCATCGATATCCGCGAGTCCACCCGGCGACTGGCGGTGGCTGGCCCAGACCTGACAGCCCTGTTGCAGATAATGCCTGACAAATCCAAGACCGATCCCCCGGTTAGCGCCTATAATAACGACGTTCATAAGCCTCACCCATTGCGTTCTGGTGACGGGAAGATAGCACGTTTTGGTGTGAGAGAAACCCAGTGAGTCAACTTGGTTGAGGAGCGCAGCGATGAGTCAGGACAGAAGTAACCCGAGCAAGGATATTCACCCAATTCTCGCCGGGCGTTGGAGCCCACGCAGCTTTGCTGCCGATCGCGCCGTGGAAACGGACAAGCTGCAGGCCTGCCTCGAGGCCGCACGCTGGGCGCCCTCCTGCTTCGGCGACGAACCCTGGCGGTTTATCATCTGTGACAAACACACCCATGCGGATGCCTGGCAAAAATTGCTTGACTGCCTCGCACCAAAGAATCAGGCATGGGCTGTCAATGCCCCGGTGCTGATGCTCATCAACGCGGCGACCCGCTTCCGCAAGGGCAATCCCAATCGTTGGGGCGAATACGATACGGGACAGGCGGCGGTCTCCCTGTGTCTGCAGGCAAGCGCTTTGGGGCTCGTCACACATCAAATGGGGGGCTTCGACACTGATGCGGTGCGTAAGGCCTTTACCATCCCTGATGCCTTCACGCCCATGGCGGCACTGGCCCTGGGCTATCAGGCCGATGTCGCACAGCTCGACGAAGGCTTCCGTGATATCGAAAGCTCAGCACGTCAGCGACAGACAGTTGAAGCATGCTTTGGTTTCGGTGTATGGCCGGAGGCGAGTTGATGAGGCTACGCCCGGTTTTATGCTTGCGCCTGATATTTGATAATGTGCTGATTAATAAATACATTAATGAAACATCCAGACATGGAGGCTATCTTTTCAGCCACTGATACCCTTAGCACGCATTGCCTCATGAGCTTTTTTTCGGTAAAGGGCAACCAAAACGAATACAAAATGCTACTGCCCCGTTAACGGGACATATGTGGCAGTGACAAAATGCATAAAATGTCTGGCATCATTTCCAAGTTCCGGTTTCCGGAAAAACGTAGTAATATATATTTTAGATACACTATTCACTGTGCTTTGTCTTGCGATAATGACAGGACAGGCGTTATGCGCGAGGCGTTATACTGACAGACGATTATGCGGCCCACCATAAACCCTTGCATGCCGAAGCAACACCTGAAAACCCTGCTATACCTGACAGCGGGACTGTTGTTTGCCGGTATCAATACGGGCTGCACCAAAGACCCCGCAGATGACGATCAGCCTCGCCATGAAACCATCAATATCGTGCTTCAGGAATGGCGCATCAGCGCTGACAAGCATGCCGTAAAGACCGGCCCAATCACTTTCCATCTGATCAACAAAGGCATCAGTGAGCATGAGTTGATCATCCTCAGGACAGACCGGGATGCCGGACAGTTGCCCATGAAGCACGGCAAGGTCAACGAGGCGACTGCCGGCCAGCTGATCGGTGAAATAGAGGAATTCCCTCCCGGGGTAGAGGTGCGGACAACCTTCACGCTGGCTCCCGGCAAGTATGTGCTGTTCTGCAATCTGCAAAATACCGGCAATGACGGCAGTACCAGTCACTACAATCTCGGCATGCGCACAGCGCTGGAAGTGGTACCATAGCAGTGATCGGAAAGACCGGTGCCCACCACGGTCTTCTGCCAGAGGGAACACAGCGCCGCAGCCCCCATGAAACAGGCCCACCATATACTGCACACCATTTTCGGCTACAACGATTTTCGTCACCACCAGGCAGACATCATCGGCGCCCTGCTGGCGGGCCGCGACGTGATGACGCTGATGCCCACAGGTGGCGGCAAGTCCTTGTGCTACCAGATCCCTGCCCTGGTACGCAGCGGGACAGGCATCGTGATCTCCCCCCTGATCGCCCTGATGCAGGACCAGGTCAATGCCCTGCAACAGCTGGGCATCAAGGCCGCCTTTCTCAATTCCACCCTGACTGCGGAAGCTGTCCGGCAAACGGAACAGGCCCTGCTGGCCGGGGAACTGGATCTGCTCTATATCGCACCGGAACGCCTGCTGGGCGAACGTATGCTGGCGATGCTGGACCGCTGCCCGCTGGCACTGTTTGCCATTGATGAGGCCCACTGCGTCTCCCAGTGGGGACATGACTTCCGACGGGAGTATCAGCAACTGTCGGTGCTGCACGAACGCTACCCCGCCATCCCGAGAATCGCCCTGACTGCGACCGCTGACCGCCGCACCCGCAGTGAAATCATCAGCCAGCTCAGGCTTGAGGATGCGGCGCTGTTTATCAACAGCTTCGACCGCCCCAATATTCACTATGCCATCAGTGATGGGCAGAACATGCGCGAGCAGTTGTGGCGCTTCATCCAGCGGGAACACCCTAAAGACGCCGGCATCGTCTATTGCCTCTCACGCCGCAAGGTGGAAAGTGTCGCTGAATGGCTGAGCAGCAAAGGCAGAACAGCGCTGCCCTACCATGCCGGCCTTGCGGACGAGACACGCCGCTGCCACCAGGAACGCTTCCTGCGGGAGGAAGGCCTGATTATCGTCGCCACCATTGCTTTCGGCATGGGTATCGACAAACCTGACGTGCGCTTCGTCGCTCATCTCAGTCTACCGCGCAGCATCGAGTCTTATTACCAGGAAACGGGTCGCGCCGGCCGTGATGGCCAGGCCGCCGATGCCTGGATGGCCTACCAGTTACAGGACATCATCACCCTGAGACAAATGGCGCAGAACACTGATGCCGGCGAAGCCTTCAAACGGGCTGCCCATCAGCGGCTTGAAACGATGCTGGGCCTGTGCGAAAGCACCACCTGCCGGCGCCGCCTGTTGCTGAAATATTTTGATGAGGAGCTGGCTGCACCCTGCGGTAATTGCGATAACTGCAGCCACCCCCCGGAAACCTGGGACGGCACCACCGCCGCCCGGCAGGCACTCTCCTGCGCCTACCGCTCCGGACAGCGCTTCGGTGTCAACTATCTTATCGATTTACTGAGCGGCAAGACGGATGAAAGAATACGGCGTAACGGCCACGAGCGGCTGAGCACCTTCGGTATCGGCAAAGCCCATGGCGCCAATGAATGGCGCAGCATATTCCGCCAGTTGATCGCCCTGGGCTATCTCGACGTGGATGTTGACGGCCACGGTGCGCTCAGGCTCACGGCAAAGTGCCGCCCCCTGCTGCGCGGCGAGGTCCGCGTGGAACTCCGCCAGCTACCCAAAGCTGTACCGCGGAAACAGCAGGCGGCACAACGCCGGGCAGTCGCCCTTGCCCCTGGCAACGCCCCGCTGTTTGAGGCCCTGCGTACCCTGCGCCTCAGACTGGCGGAAGAACAGGGGGTACCGTCCTATATTATTTTTCATGACAGCACACTGCAGGAGATGGTCCGGCTTAAACCCGCCAGCCTGGATGAACTGGGTGCCGTCTCAGGCGTCGGCGCCCGCAAACTTGCCCGCTATGGGCAACAGTTTCTGCAAGTCATCGCCCATCCGGATGCAGCAGCCTTGCCAGTGGAATAATTTCTACCTGCTCAGCCGGGAAAGAAGTCGATAGGATAGCGAACCGTGGTGGCAACAACTGTCTTGAGGCCGAAATTAAAAAGCCTGATCCGCGCCAACAATCTGCGCTCCAGGGCGGGTGAATTCAGTTCACTGGAAATGATCTGGCAGACCGTTACCTTGCCCGAGGGCGCTATAGTCAATTTCAGCACCACTTTACCAGCCAGGCTGGAATCCCGCCGCAGGGCACGGTTATACAGAGAATACAGTTTGCCCTTGTTACGATCGAACACCAGCTGGATTTCTTCATCACTGCGCGGTGCCAAACCGCCATTGCGGTGGCGCACTGCCTGCCGCGCCTGCCCGTGGTCCAGGGCACTCTGCACCTGCCTGGTCCGGTAGACCGCCAGTTGTGTTTTCCCGGTATTGCGGCTCAGCTGCGCAGTCTGAATGCCGCCGCTACCTCGTACCGCCCGGGTGGTGATAATGGAACGCTCAGTTTGCACCGCCCGCCCCGGCGCCCTTGTCCGTCTTTGTTGTCGACGGATGCTGGCGGTGGCGTCATTGTTACGCAGATCCATCAGCGCGTCACTGAAAGCCAGCAGCCCCGCATGGGAGGCCCTTTCACGCGCCGAAGGACGCTGCCTGGCAAGCTTTTGGGTTGGGTGCTTTTTCGGTTTGACGCCCTTGGGCTTGATTTTTTGTTCCACCTCGGGCTTCTTCGGCGCCGGTTTTTTTGCCGGAGGTGGTGGCGGTTTGTGCTGCTGTAACATCAGTTTGGCATAGCGTGGCGGTACCGCGAGGATGGTCTCCGTGGCCTGGCGGCTCACCGGCAGAAAAGGGACGACAACCGCCAGCAACACTAACAGCCCTGACACCAGCGCCAGCGTGCGCTGAAAACGCCGGGCATCCTCAGGCCTGATGCTCCAGGGCAGATCAGCGGAATGATAGCAGATCGCCGTACTCATGTGCGGTGGGCCGCCTTTTGCATCACAGCCAGGGAAAGCTTGCCATAACTGGCCAGCGTGCAGCTCACCATGACCTTTTTCAACAGGCGATAGGAAATCTTCCGGTCGCCCATGATGGTGACTTCCGGCGCCACCGCTGCGCCGCCCTGCTGTCTGCGTAGAATACGCGCGGCCTGCTGCTCAAGTGCCGTCCGCAGGGGCTTGAGTACCGCTTGGTCGGAAGCCATCGCCGCGGCCACGGAAATGACCTTGCGGCCCTGTACCAGAATATCCTTGTCAGTCACCATCACAACCACCGTTTCGCGGGGCTTCTGCTGCGCCACTGATTCCGGCAGCTTGATCGCTTTGGTGTTGGGCAGCACTTCCACATCGGAAGAATTGACCAGCAGGAAAAACACCAGAATGGTAAAAATATCCATCAGGGAAACGAGATTCAGAGGCACATTGCGCCGGTTTCTCTTGTGATGGCGGGCCATACGGACCGCGCGGCGTGATAGCTCCATGGCCCTAAATTCTCACCGGCTGCAAAGGCGCATCGCCTATGGAAACGGCCGGGAACAAGGCCGCCTGCACATGAGCGCCTGCCTGTTTGACCTTGACCGTGCGTACCGTATCCATCACCTGTACCAGGGTCTCATAGTCGATGTCGGGCTCCAGCAGAATGGTCGCATCGTCCTGTTCAGGAAAGCGTTGCTTGATCTTCTGTAGCAAACGGGAGAGCGCCACCAGATCATAGCCGTCGGCGCTATTCTTGATAACCACAGGACGAGCACCGCGATCAGCCACTTCCAGAGTATTGCGGCGCACCACAATCTCCAACTGCAGAGTGGGCAGCTTAACCTGCTGTTTGCCGGCAGCGGCGGCCGGCAGGTTGAGCTCCAGAATCGTGATCCGGGAAAATACTGCCGTGATCAACAAAAAAGGCACCAGGATAACCATCAGGTTCATGAAGGCGGTAATGTTCATCTCCACGGGCTCAGTCTGCCGGAGACGCCGGCTGTATCGACTCACTGCAGTGATTCCTCCCGCTCAGTAACGATATTGAGAAATTTCACCGAGGCCATTTCCAGGCTGTCCACCAGTTCAATGGTCTTGGTCTGCAGCACGGTGTGCATCAACAACAGCGGGATGGCAACGATCAGGCCAAAGGCCGTGGTGTTCATAGCGACAGAAATACTGGCGGAAAGCATATCCGCCTTCTCCGCCGGATTGGCGGCCGATACCGCGGTAAAGGCCTGAATCAGCCCGATGATCGTCCCCAGCAGACCCAGCAGGGTGGCAATATTGGCAAAGGTCGCCAGATAATGGGTACGTTTTTCCAGTTGCGGAATGACTTCCATCAGACCTTCCTCCATGGCGGTACCAATATCATCCCGCCGCCGGGCATTGCTCGTCCGGCTCAGACCGTAGGTCAACACCTTGCCGATCGCTGAACCCGACTTGGCCATAATCGCCTGGGCACGCTGAAAGTCACCTTTATTAAACAGGGGCATCAGCGCATTCCAGATCTTGCGATTGGTAGCGCGGGACCTGCTCAGAAAAATGTAACGCTCTATGGCAATGGCACCACCCAGTGCCAGCACCAGTACGATGGGATACATGAACAGGCCGCCGGTCTGGAAAAATTGCACAATGGCATGATATGCGTTCATAAAAAACTCCTTATCGTTGCGGATCAGATGGCGCCCTGAATTGCAGCTGACAGCAATAGCGCAAGCAGCCTGGGCAAATTCTCTCGGTGGTTACTCTCTGCTATCGTTAAACCCCCTGAAATACTTGAGTTGGCGGCGGAAAACATCACGATCCAGGGGCACCATCATTGACTCATAGATACTCTTTACCGGCTGCGCCACCAATTCCCCCGGAGCGGGTTTTTTCCAGGGAACGATATACAGCACCTTGGGTAACTCACGATTACCGATAATGCTGGTGCCTTCCATTTCCACCGTCTCCGGCTGCGCCCGGACGGCCGGAGACAACAACAGACAACAGATGAGAATCGCCGGCGTATAGATCGCTTTCATCATGCTCATGCCCCTCTCGCAGCCGTTCACTGTATGCTCTCCACAGCCGCTTCATGTCTCTCGGTCTTGGCGTAGCGCACCGGTAACAGTCCCGCCAGTTGCCGGAAGCTGGCCTTAACCCAATCATCGTAGATCCCATCACCAGTGCGCTGAACATTGACTTCATGAAGGGAGATCGCCTGTTCCTCGAAGGGATAGGCCTGTTCCTCCAGCAGAATGTCGTACTGTTCCCGTTCCTCGGCGGACAATCCTTTGGGACGCTGGGACTTCAGCAACGCGCGGCTGAAACCGTGATAGATCTCGGCGATGTGGAAAGTAGCCGCCGTGGTAATCCGGGCAATGCCGTAATCCGCCGCCTGCTTGTAGGCCTGCAGTGCGCTCTCCATGCGGTGTTTCTTGCGTTGCAGACTTTTTTTCAGGGGAGCGACCAGACGCAGCTTCTTGAAGGCCTGATAAACCGGCTGGGCCAACACCAGCGAGGCATTGGCGGCCAGATAACGACTGCGATCGCTACGCGCCTTGCCCGCCTGTTTGTCCGCCTTGACGATGGCCTGCAGCCAATAACGGTAGCGGCGTTCGTTGCCCACTTTGTGGTTCAGTGCCGCCATATGC
Source organism: uncultured Gammaproteobacteria bacterium (assembly GCA_964519605.1). Classification (GTDB taxonomy): domain Bacteria; phylum Pseudomonadota; class Gammaproteobacteria; order SZUA-140; family SZUA-140; genus CAZFJS01. The sequence continues at coordinate 128 of CAZFJS010000097.1, read as the reverse complement.
TCCCGCGCCTCCATGGCCGCTGCAAAAGGTTTGGGGAAAGCCTTGAGATAGTGCTTATAGGCGCTGGCGGCGGCGCTCGTCTTGCCCGCCTGCTCATACATCTGCGCTGCCCGCCAGAGCGCCTCGCG
>CAZFJS010000096.1:5594-7796 GCA_964519605.1 uncultured Gammaproteobacteria bacterium | reverse complement strand
CTCCAGCTTTGGCATGTCACTGTCAAAATCATATTTGTCGTTGAAGTCGAGTATCGATTGCGTGGTGGTGGCAATGGTGGGGTAAATCTTGTCAGCGATATCGAGTACCGAATGACGACGTTCTTTTCCTTCATCAATATAGCGATACAGACGAAAGTGAGCGTCGGCGGTATAGTCGATCAGCATCTGGCAGAACTGCTCCAGTAATTCCGCAATGGAATCCGTGTCATCGAAGGGCTGCTGTGCAGCCAGATCGCTATAGAGAGACAGCATTCGGGTGCGCACATCGACCAGCTCCTGTATCAGATCATGGGAGGCGGCGCGGCGCTCCTCAAATACGTTGTCGGGACTTGGCATGGTTTCTCCTTGTTATCTCGCTCTATTTTACCAGATTTCCCCAGAAGATATCACCAGGAATTCTGAAACCCGGTGATTATCCTGATGATTTCCCGGTTTATTTTTGTAATCAACTCCGGGCTTGTCAAGTCGTTTGCCAGCCCGGATATCGGCTGAGCGGGAAAATCGTCTGCAGGCCCAATGCTGATGCCCAGCATATACAGCCGATCGGGCAATTGGCCCAATGCATCACCCAGGGCCAGCGCCGAGGAGACATCGAAGGCATGGCTGGACAGCAGCGGCGCACTGTCAATAAGTTCCCTGCCCTGAAAACATTGCAGACTACCAGGTGGTCGCTCGCCTGTCATGGCATCGATCAGGAGGACGAGCTGTGCCCCGACCATCTCCTGTAACAGCATCGCCCCTGGGCGGTCGCATTGACTGACAGAGATCAAGCCTGCTGGAAATTCCGCTAACAATCCGGATTTTTGCAGGTGTTGGGTAATGATCCAGCCCATTTGATCGGCGCCAAATGGCGAACCGATACCAATGATCCGGATCGGCGTCAGCGCCGTTGTACTTTCAGTTTGAGAAAGTGGGTCGCGCATGAGATGCAGGGATCATAGTTGCGAATAATCTGTTCACCAAACAGGCGCAGCTCCTGATCGCTCTTTGCCAGTCCATACGCCTGCAGGGCATGACGCAGATCCTCCTCGATTCTGGCTTGATTCTGGCTGGTCGGTGGGACGATCCTTGCCTTGATGATCCGACCGCCGGAATCTACTTCATAACGGTGCCAGAGAATACCCCGTGGCGCCTCGGTGCAAGCATAGGCCACCCCGCGCTGCGGCCTGACTTCAACATAGGGCATGGTAGTCGGCTGATAGTCTGCCAGGATGTGGATTGCCTCCAGCAAGGCATAATAGATCTCTACTGCCCGGGCGACGATACTGTGAAACATATTCTGGCTGGGAAAGCAGATGCCACAGGCCGCCAGGGCATCCCGGACTTCACCCGGCAGGCGGTCATGGTTGAGATTGAGACGTGCCAACGGCCCGACCAGATAGGGTTGTCCCTCTAGCAGCGCATGCAGTGCCGTGGAATGCGCTACCTGGTGTTCGCTGAAGTAATGTTCGAAATCTGCGCTGTCGATGTCCAGACCACTCGTCGCATGCAGCCGCCCCTCGTTCATGGGATATTCCCGGGAATGACGCATGGCGACGCCGGTGAAGTCCTGCACCAGATCCGGCAGGGGCAGCGTAGCAGTCCAGCCGATGAGTGCACGGGCGTCCGCTGCAGCATCACGCAGTTTTGCCAACAATCTCTCTGCCGCCTGCTTTGCCGGTGCATGGTGAAAGCCCCCCACACGCACACCCACCGGGTGTACCGAGCGCCCCCCCAGAAAAGAGATGATTTCATTGCCCAGGGCCTGTAGACGCAGACCGCGCCGCACCTCCTCTGGATAGTCCCTGGCCATCTGCGGCGCACTTTGAAAACCGAGAAAATCCGGAGCCGCCAGCAGATGGATGTGCAGACTGTGGCTTTCCAGCCATTCTCCGCAATACAGCAGCCGTCGCAGCTGACGCACCCAGGGGCTGATATCGCAGGTGAACAGCGCTTCCAGGGCATGGACAGCACTCATCTGGTAGGCCACCGGACAGATCCCGCAGATGCGTGCCACGATATCCGGCACCTCAGCATAGTCCCGACCCTCCAGAAATTTCTCAAACAACCTGGGGGGTTCGTAGATCCGCAGGCGAAGTGATTCTATACGGTCGCCCTGGATGCTCACTTCCAGAGCCCCTTCCCCCTCGACGCGGGCAAGGGCCGGCACATTGATCTGTATTTTCCGGCTATCGTTCATGT
>CAZFJS010000096.1:3831-5494 GCA_964519605.1 uncultured Gammaproteobacteria bacterium | reverse complement strand
GCCAGCAGCTGCCTGCTGTTTACCGGACAACCCCAGAGTTCCAGATCCACTTTGACCAGTGCCGCGATGGGACTGACTTTCTCCAGAGAATGGATGTGCTCCGGTGTCGCATAAATAGCCGCCATCCACTCACTGGTATCCGCAAAATTCCTTAGTGCCTGCAATCCGCCTGCCGTAGCGCAGGCGCCCATGGTGACCAGATAGCGGCTGTTTTTGCGGATGGCATCGATGCGTGTGCTCTCCTCAGGGCTTGAGATACTGCCCTCTACAAAGGCGATATCAACCGGGGCTTCGGGGTCCAGATAGCCTGCTTCGGCAAAATGGACAATGTCCACAAGTCCGGCCAGTGTCAACAGATCCTCTCCCAGGTTGAGGAAGGCCAGCTGGCAGCCATCGCAGGAAGAGAATTTGTGTACTGCGATACGTGGTTTTTTGTCTGCGCCAGCGGCCGGTATGCTCATGTTCACCATCAATCCTCCTTCAAATTCCCTTGACCCCGAGTACCGGTCTGATCTCTGGCAGAGAAAAGACAGGGCCATTGCGGCAGACAAAAGTGGGCCCTAACTGGCAATGACCACATTGACCGATGGCGCACTGCATGTTGCGTTCCATGCTGAGCCAGATATTTTCCGCCGGCAGTTGCAGGCGCTGCAGTTGTTTGAGCACTGCCTGCATCATGCCTTCCGGTCCGCATAACAGCGCCATCGTACGTTCCGGGTCAATACCGATCCTATCGAACAAGGTGGTGACCGGCCCCACATGCCAGGGCCAGATAGGGCCGCCCTGATCGGCTGTCAGCAGGACATGGGTATCCGGCGCCCGGGCCCATTGCTCATAGCGCTGACGCCAGAACAGGTCATTGTAGTGCTTGACACCCTGCATAATGGTGAGTCTGCCATACTGCTCGCGACGCTTCATGATGTATTCGATCACCGAAACGCTGGGGGCGCAGCCCAGGCCGCCGGTGATGATCAGAATATCCCTGCCCTGCAACTGCGTCATGGGCCAGCCACGGCCGTAAGGTCCACGGATACCGATTTTATCCCCGCTGGAGAGTTTCGCCAGGCCACGGGTGAGCCGGCCTACGGCACGAATAGTGTGGTCCAGCAGATCACCGTGTTCAGGATCGGAGACGATGGAAATGGGCACCTCGCCACCGCCAAAGAGGTAGAGCATATTGAACTGCCCCGGCTGGAAGGCGTAGTTCTTCTGAGCTTCAGAATCGCAGAGGCATAGACGCAGGGTAAAAATATCTGCGGCTTCTTCTACCCGTTGCACGATTTCTGCCTGCCGGGGTAGATGCGGATTCAACGGCGGCATATCAGTTATCCTCACCGGCGCAGACAGCAGCGGCTTCTTCCGTGATATCGATACCGACAGGACACCAGCTGATACAGCGGCCGCAGCCTACGCAGCCGGAACGGCCATACTGTTGTTGCCAGCCACCCAGTTTGTGAGTGAGCCATTGACGGTAGCGGCTGCGGGTATCAGCGCGAATGACGATACCATGAATGGCACTGTGTCCCTGTGAGAAACAGGAATCCCACTCCCGGTAGTGGTGGCTGATCTCGCCTTTCAGTGCGGCCTCGTCATGCTCGCTGTAGCAGAAACAGGTAGGACAGACAGCAGTGCAGTTGCCACAGGCAAGGCAGCGTTCCGCCAC
>CAZFJS010000096.1:0-3731 GCA_964519605.1 uncultured Gammaproteobacteria bacterium | reverse complement strand
TCGCCGGTGGAGGCGCAGAAACAGGTATCAGCGGGATGGGTGCAGTTCACAGCGACCAGAAACAATCGTTCGCGGCGGGTAGCATAATAAGGGTCCGGGAAATCCTGTCCGAGGAAATGGGCATCCTGCAATGCCAGCGCCGCCAGATCGCAGGCGCGCACACCGATGACGGCGATAGCTTCGTCTGACGTGTCTGCTGCATTGAAGGCGAGACTGCCATCGGCACGACGTTCGCTGTGCCACAGGGCTTCCCGGGGTGTGAACAGCAAGGGTTTCAATGCCTGGGGACCATTGGCCCAGCTGAACAGCCGCCCGGAATCATTATATTCCAGATGGTACTGCCCCGGCGCCTGCCGGTCCTGGTAGCCGCGGGGAAACTGCTCCAGCGTTGAGACCGTATCATAGATGATCGCACCGTCTCTGACCTGGGGGCCAACGCAGCGGTATCCCGCCTGTTGTAGTACAACGATCAGGGTGGCCAGATTTTCATGGCTGATAAATTTGTCCATTACCATTTTTCAGCAGTGATCCTTTCTGAAGTATAGCGCGATCAGGCTGGCGAATGCAGTGCCTGCCCGCATCCCTGTTATCACTCAGTAGCTTGCTATCAGCACGTTATCAAAACGGCGCTGCAGCTGATGGGCATAGTCCACCTTGCGCGCCATGGCCTCGACTACCCGGCGACAAAAATTAACGCCTTCCAAACGTTGGGCCGTATTGAGACCGCCCGGTGAGAAGACATTGATTTCCACCAGCTTGTCGCCCACGATATCCAGCCCCACCAGGAACATGCCGTCCTGAACCAGGCGCGGGCCGACCTGCCTGGCCAGCGCGAGTACCCGATCATCTATTACAGCGCGCTGTGCCTGCCCCCCCGCAGTCATGTTACTGCGTATGTCCTCGCCGGGGCGGATGCGTTGAATAGCAGCGTATCGACCATTCATCTGTAGTACTGCCCCGTTGAGCATAAAAAGCCGGATATCGCCATCCTGAACCTCCGGCAAATACTGCTGGGCTATGACGTAACCCTCATAGCTGACGGCATCGATCATCTGATGCACATTGGGCGCATCCTGGGGACGCACCAAAAAAACCTTGCGCCCCCCCGATCCGGTCAGGGGCTTCAATACCATGGTACCTCCCTCCGCCTGTTGAAAGGCGATGATTTCTTCCCTTTCACGGCTGACCAGCGTGCGCGGTCGGATCTCGTGAGGAAACATCAGGGTGTAGAGCTTGTTGACTGCCTGGGCAAGCCCATTGGGATCGTTGAGCGTGATGACACCACGGCGCGTGGCAAGGCGACCGAAATTAATCCCGGCCAGACGCGCCCAGGGGCGCCTGAGGACATCGACGGCAGGATCATTGCGCAGCAAGAGTATGTCCAACTCATCTACCGCGATATGAACGGCAGGATTTTCATCGCTGCGTACCGCCTGTAGCAGGGTAGCACTGCGGCGGAAGATTCGTGGCGGCACTCTGCGGGCTCTGGCGTGAACTGTATCATCCGCATAAGTGGCAAAATCCGCGACCTCAATATACCAGACCTCATGGCCATGATTATTGGCCTCCAGGGCCAGGTGTGTGGTGGTATACCCAGCCAGCTCCTTTTGTAGCTCATTGACCACCAAAGCGATTTTCATCCACCTGACTCCGTCAGCAGTTCGCGGATACCTTTGCCTGTCTGTAAGGCCTTCAAGCGCTGCCGGGCATGCGCGTTATCGAGATAGCGTGGCCTCAGTGGTGCTTCTACGAGTACCTGGCGCCAGCGCAGCGCAGTAATCAGGTCTATCTGATGGAGTCCGTATTTGCCCAACAACAATGTTTCCAGCTTGCCGTCTGTCGCCAGGTATTCCAGTATGGCGAGCAAGCCACGTAAATAGATGATGTCTTTAGTGAGGCCACCACCCCGGTAAACCCGCATGGAAATCTGAAAGGCCTGTGACGCATCGAAGCCCAGGTTTTCATGAAGCTGTTGGAAAGTTTCGATAAAATCTGCGCCACCGCACAGATGCTGCACGGCAATGACCCGCGCAGCCAGTACCTGCAGCCGGGAACGGCTGAGCCCGCCAGACAGATACTCCGCCAGAACGGCGAGTCCCTCCTGAGTTTCATCGTAGCCGGCGAGGCCGATGTGCAGTTGCCGAAGCGGTTGCGCCAGGCCGTTATAGTAGGTCAGCAAATGGGTGCCGACCTCATGCTGAATAGCCGCCTCAACCCGTCCGGCACCCACCCGGGTATTCTGACCAATGAGCAGCTGGCCCTGGGAGACGATCAGCCCACTGATATCGGCACGTACCCGGACGGTCGCCGCCATTGAGGGCAGCATGCGGCGATAATGGGCGATTTCAGTCCGGGCACGTCTGGCGAAGTCTGTCGCTTTCAGTTCCGGAGCCCATAAGTTAGCAGGGCTGTGGGACGAGAGCTGCTCAAGGATGTCCCGGGCGGTATTCAGCAGGCTGTCATCCGGCACACCAAACAGCTGCATGCTGCCATAAAGAAAGCTGCTGCGGCCCCGCGCATCCAGAAGAGAGAGTTTGCGATCCAGCTCCTGGCGTTTTTCCTCAAACAGGAATGACAAAACAGGATCCTCGATCTGTTCCAGACGAATCAGGTACAGGGCGCGCTTCAATTGGGCGGGATCCACACTGCGGGGACGATAATGGAATTCCGGCAAGCTCTGGAAGCGTCGACGTCGAAAAACGTGCCAGGCCTCTGTGCCATTAACCGGTGTCACATGTAATAGCAGATCGAAACAGTCGCTGATGGCGGCCAGTTTTTGGTCGGCTTCCCACAAGGCCCGCGTCATGGCCCGTCGACCCAGCGCCAGATAATGGAGGGGCTGCTGCCGGCTGTGGCAGTGGGAGAATTCATAAAAACTTCGCTGCAAGGCCCTGGAGATCCCGCGGTGAAGTACCCTCAAAACAAAGGGATAGGGTTTACCGCTTTTTGCATCGCGGTAGACAGGTGTCACCTCCAGGCCGATGAGCACGCAACCCAGCTGTCTTGATTGTGCGGCGGAGAGTAGCGGCTTCATCCCCGGTGGTGCGCATTTACCGCCATAGTCGAGATTGACACAAGTGGTCACTCCCGGCAATTTCACCACCAGCAGGGCCTGCTGAAGGACTTCCAGCGTTGTCACGGGGGCATTGCTGGTCGGGGCGATAATGCGGAAGGCCGGGTCGGATAGGTGGTCACCGGTAGGGGCACTGCGGCGTGTGCCCCGCGCCCACAACTCCACCAGTAACAAACTGCCGCAGGTTTCGATCTGCGCGGCCGCCAGGGCGGTTACCAGACGGTTAAGCGCATCATGTAGCCGTCTGCTGCCTGGCGCCAGCAGATAGGCCGCCTCACCATACAGCAGTCGTTCAGTACCCGGGTCATCATGTGCCGGTTGGCGGTAGACACACAAAAAAGGCAGATGACGATCAATGTGGATTCTGCCGCCGATCGGGAGTTTGCGGCGCAGGTGGCGGCCTGCTTTTACACTGGCCGTGATCGTGGTGATGAACGCCCGGCTGAGTGTGTGGCTCCGATTCTGTTTAGTGGCCGCCAAGCTTCTCTAGCTCCTCGATGATCCCTGGGGTTGTGGATGCCAGCGCCTCCTGCACTGCCCTTAACTGCTGCTGGCAGGGCTCACCCGTCCATTCATCCATAAAGAATTTTTTCACCTCAATGGACAGTACACAAACGTCCTCAGGATAACGGCGATGTATCCAGAAGGGAAAATGACG
>CAZFJS010000095.1:3950-7813 GCA_964519605.1 uncultured Gammaproteobacteria bacterium | reverse complement strand
GCAATTAAAACAGAAAATCGGACAAAAATTCACTTTTTTGTCATAATTTTCTTGACATTTTTCTATTTTATTGCAAACTGAGGCTTGATTTCACTCCCCAGAGGGGGCGGTAATCCATTGACTCCAGCGGTATTCACCAGCCGCCAGGCGATTCAATTCACCGGCGTCAGCCAGAGACAGCTTGCCTATTGGCGCAAGATCGGTCTTATTGTCCCCTCTCGTTTTAGCCCCGGTGGCCATTCACGTTACAGCTTTGCTGACCTGATTGCCCTGAAAACAGCCAGACAACTTATCGATGCCGGCATTTCCCTGCAGAAAATCCGCGCCGGCATCGGCAAGCTGGTCGAGACCCTACCGGAAATCAAAACACCACTGACCTCCCTGTCCCTGGTCGCCACCGGTGATATTATCCTTGTGTTTCATGAAGGTACCGTATTCGAAGCGCTCAGCGGCCAGGAGTGGATTTTCCCCGTCGCCCGACTGCAGTACGAAATTGAGCGCTTCCAGCAATCGGAACAGGGAGCTACCTCCCGGCAGGGCGAATTATTTCCAGAACTGCATCCGGGCGAAAAAAAAGGCGCCTCAACTGACACCGGAAACACCTCCGCAGAGACAGCAAACCATGACTGCAGGTCAACGGACCTCAACATGAGGAGAGAATCTCTATGACGATCATTGCCATTGCCAATCAAAAAGGGGGTTGCGGCAAAACGACCACTGCCATCAACCTGGCCGCCTGCCTGGGCAGAAGAGACAACCGGGTGCTACTCATCGATATGGATCCTCAGGGACATGCCTCCCTTGGGCTGGGCCAGCGCTGTGAGGACATGGCCGGACTGTATGAGGTCTTTGTCCAGGATGCCACTCTGAAAGAGGTCATTCGGAGAGAGGTAGCAGCCGGTGTCGATCTGGTGCCGGCCACGATCTCCCTGGCCGCTGTCGAACATCTGCTGACGGATATCCCCTCAAGGGAACGTCAGTTGACCCTCCATCTGGACCAGATCCACGACGATTATGATTTCGTCATCATCGACTGCCCGCCCACCCTGGGTATGCTATCTTTCAATGCCCTGCGGGCTGCAGACATGGCGCTGGTACCCATGGAAATCAGCCGCTTTTCTCTGGATGGCGTCATCCGCCTGCAGGAAAGCATCGAACTGCTGGCCAACCGATACGACCTGAAAATCCCACTCCTGGTCCTACCCTCCCTGGTGGATTACCGCACGCGCTTCGCCCGCGAAACCCTGGCTGAGATGAAGACACGCTATCGCGACGAGATCCTGCCGGTGCACATACATACCACTATCAGGCTGAAAGAGGCCGCCTGGGAAGGCAAGCCGGTTATCGATCATGCCCCCCGCTCGCTGGCCGCCGCCGACTTTCAGGCACTGGCAGAAAGCATTATTGAGCGTACCCGCTCCGCCCACTTTGCTAAGGATCTCACGATCCTGGGAGACCACCCACCCCGGAATTATCCGCTCCAGGTCATCCCGCAAGAGGATGCCTCCGCTTCAGACAGCACGGATAACCACAAACCAGCCGACTCAGCGACCGCCGATCGCGGGCAACACTGCCGAAATCAGGCCAGACACATTACTCTGAGTTTCGGCGACATTGCCTCCACAGACATCAAGATCGCCGGTGACTTCAATGACTGGGTCCCTGACAAGCAGGTTGAAACGAGGCTGCACCATGGTATTATCACTAAAACCCTGAAACTCGGCCCGGGCGCCTATCAGTATCGCCTGATCATCGACGGGCAGTGGCAGGAAGATGCCACCAATCCTAACCAGGCCATTAATATGTATGGGGAAATTAACTCAATATTGAAGGTGGAAGAACAAGAGGAGTTGAGCACTGCCTGAAGAAGCCTCACCTGTCGGCACCGCCAAAGAACGCCTGGCGCAGATCAGTCATCACTTTCTGAGTGAAGAGACAACGGCTTCTGCGCGGCCGTACACACTGGCCCTGCTCACCCTGGACAAAAAAAATGGACCACTGCAACAGCCTCTCGCCCAGGCCCTGTGCAGACTCGGGATCCATGTAGCCAGTCTGGAAGCGGATGACGGTCGGCTTATCACCCATTATGTACCCACCCAACCTGCTGACATCACTCAACCGGACAGTCGGCAACAACTGCTCAGCGGCAAGCAGACGCTGTCATCCCCGGCGATGCTGCTTTGGCCGCTAACAAGCCTGGATTCACCTCTTCCCGTCGACTGTGCCCGACTGATCCTGCCGACAGCAGCCTCAACAGAAGGCGTCAGGCAGAGCTACCAGCATCTAAAAATACTGCGCCTGCGGAACCCGGGGCTGACAGTGGGCATTATCATGCATTGCAGGGAAAACAACGGCCAGCGGGCACGCTATTTTTATACCCGGCTGGCGGTTGCCGCGCGGCGCTTTCTCAATAGCGACATCTACAGCTGCGGTTACCTGACTACCCCATCAGCAACGCATGAAAAAAATCTACTCACCGGCATGGCGGACGTCGCGCAACTGCTTGTTGAAGATTGGCGGCAATTCAGCGATTGCGGCAGATTTATTAGCAGCAGCGAGCGGCAGCAGTGATGAGTAACATGTTTCTGCAGCAAGTCACGCTCTCATCCAGCCGCATCCTCCTGGAGCTGGTTGAGGAATTTCTCCCACAAGTCATCGGTACCCCATACAGCTTGATCAGCAATGACCTCCCTTATGAAGGACACCACATCCTGGTGCTGGACAGTAGCGACAAACCGGTGCTGCTAAGTTGCGACCACCAGGATGGCGGCAGCGCCTTCCTGAATGCCCTGGCAGTTCTGGATGGGCTGAACAGGGACCGGGCATGGCTGTTTCGCCTGTATCCTGCCCTCTTTACGGGGGATGCCTATTATCATGGAAACTTCCGCCCTGAGGACATTCAGTTGATCACGCTGGCACCCACGCTGCCACCCGGCATGGCACAGCTATGCCGGAGATTCCCTGCCTTGAGCTGTCGCGTGGCGCAGGCCATGGAAGTCAACGGCGAAATCGGCCTCTTCATTGAACCCGAGGCGCTGATGGCATTTGACCCGTCGGCAATGCATGAAGCCGAAACCGCTGCAATCAAACCCTTCCGCAGCGGCACTGTCACGCTGACAGAGGAAGAAACTCGCTATTTTAACAGCTGATAGCACCTATCATGGCTTTGCTGTCATGACATCTTTATTACCAACTTATTGATTCCACCAACGGACATACCATGCAAGGCTATCAACGCGCTTTCCTTGACTTCGCCATCCACCATGGCGTCCTGCGTTTCGGAGCATTCACGCTTAAATCCGGCCGCCATAGCCCCTATTTCTTCAACAGCGGGTTGTTCAACACCGGCCGGGCTATTGCCGAACTGGGCCGCTATTATGCCACTGCCATTATAGAATCCGGCATTGAATTTGATATGCTCTATGGACCGGCCTACAAGGGTATCCCGCTGGCCGTCGCCACCGCTATCGGCCTCAACGACCAACACCAGCGCTCCGTCCCCTACGTCTTCAATCGCAAAGAGGTGAAATCTCATGGCGAGGGAGGCCGCACGGTGGGTGCCGAACTGAGCGGGCGGGTACTCATCACCGATGATGTCATCTCTGCAGGCACTTCCGTACGGGAATCAAACCGGATTATTGAACAGGCCAACGCGAAAGTAGCGGGCATCGTCATCGCCCTCGACCGCCAGGAACGGGGCGGAGGTACCCTGTCGGCTATTCAGGAGGTGGCGCAGTCGCTGGGCGTCAAGGTCATCAGCATCGCCTGCCTGGACACCTTGATCCACTATCTCGAAGAAAAACCCGGGATGGCGGCCGAGCTGGAAAGCATCCGCACCTACCAGATGAAATACGGCGTATCCT
>CAZFJS010000095.1:0-3850 GCA_964519605.1 uncultured Gammaproteobacteria bacterium | reverse complement strand
CCTGAACGTTTATCCGAGCATCAATTTGGCCCCCACCAACAGGGTAAGCAGTTCAAAGGCCCGCTTGATCAAGCGGTTGCCTTTGATGATGGCCAGATGGGCGCCCAGAAACCCGCCCAGCAGCGAACCCAGCAGCAGGGCCGGCAACCAACTCCACTGTATCGCGCCCTGAAGCCCCAGGGTCAAGGCACCGCAACCATTCCAGAACAAACCGACCAAAATCAGGGTATAGGCCACTGCGCGCTTGTAATCCAGGCCAAACCAGGCGACCAGCCACAAGGTCACGAACAGTCCGGTCCCCGAAGTCAGTGAACCATTAAGTACACCGATCAGGAACAGTACCGCCCCACCGATGAGATAACCCCAACGGTCGCGGTGCCGGCTCCCCTGCTGATGACCTAAAGCGGGGTTTAACCACGAATACAGCCCCAGGCCTATGGTTAACATCCCCAGGGCAGGCCGGGACAGACGATCCGGTACAGCAAGAATGAAGCTCGCGCCCAAAAACACCCCCGGCAGACCGCAGCCAAGCATGAACAGGGCAAACTTTCTCTCGATGATGTCAACCCTGAGATAGCGCAGGGTCGCCCCGAGACCCAGGGCGACAGAAGCAACTTTATGGGTCGCCAGAGCCAGACCAAAGGGCAGTCCGAGAAAAATTAGCGCCGGCAGCTGAATCAGCCCGGCACCACCACCGGTAAAGGCAGAAAAGAGGTTGGCCAACAGGGCAATCAGAAACAGTGCCAGCTGCGCCCCCCAGGCCGCCGGGTGGTCCATATAGGCTAGCGACTGATCAGGGTGCCCACACCCTCATGGCTAAAGATCTCCAGCAGCACGGCATGGTCTACCCGCCCATCGATGATATGGGCTGTACTGACACCCGACTGGACGGCATCCAGGGCACAATGAACCTTGGGCAGCATACCGCCGTGAATCACGCCTTCAGCAATCAGTCGATCAACATCCTCCGCCGTCAGACCGGTCAGCACCTTGCCTGCGCCATCCAGTACACCCGCCGTATTGGTCAGCAGCATGATTTTCTCTGCCTGCAGGACCGCGGCAACCTTGGCCGCCACGGTATCCGCATTGATATTATACGACTGGCCGTCAGCCCCTACACCGATAGGCGCAATCACAGGGATGAAATCGCCGCTGACCAACATATCCACTACTGCGGTATCAATCGCCGTCACCTCGCCCACATGACCGATATCGATGATTTCCGGGACATCGGTCTCTGCCGTGTTGCGGCTCAATACCAGCTTCTTTGCCCGGATCAGCCCACCATCCTTGCCCGTCAGTCCCACCGCCGAACCACCCTGACGGTTGATCTGGCTGACGATTTCCTTATTAACCAGGCCACCCAGCACCATCTCTACAATATCCATGGTTTCCCGGTCGGTGATCCGCAAACCATCGATAAAACGCGACTCCTTACCTACCCGTGCCAGTAACTGCCCGATCTGCGGGCCACCGCCATGCACCACGACAGGGTTCATTCCCACCAGCTTCATCAACACGATGTCCCGGGCAAAACCCAGCTTCAGGGTGTCATCCACCATAGCGTTGCCACCATATTTGATAACAATGGTCTTACCGGAAAAGCGCTGGATATAAGGCAGGGCCTCAATCAGTACCTGGGCAAAATTCGACGCGGAAGTGAGAGATAAAGTCATCGGTATATCACCAGGATCAAAAGCAGAGCTTAAGACAGCATCACCCCGATTTGCAAGCTGCAACCGCACACGATACTGTTATTTTATCTGCGCACACGGCTATGTTCAGGGCTGACATATCATCCTGGACAAGTTTTCAAACGAGAATATAAGCCCAACCCAATAACAGAAGCACAGCAAGCAAAATGAAGCAACGCGACGACGATCCGTCAGCTCAAGCCTTATCGGTCACTGAACAGGCTGTTGACAAACAGGCCTTGTTACAACAGGCGGATAGCTTCCTATCGGCCGGGAAACTGCCGCAGGCAGAAGAGGGATACCGCAAAATACTGGCGCCCCCGCTTGATAAGCTCAACAGCCCGCTATTATACAGCCGGGCCCTAAGTCAGCTGTGCCTGCTCTATCGCAGCCGTGAAGCTTATACGACCATCATCGAATGCTGCCAGCATACACTACGACATCTTCCTGGTCTGTCTGATGCTTATTATTTCCTGGGTGCAAGCCACCAGGTCCAGGGCAATAATGATGAGGCCCTGCAAAATTACCGCCGTGTGCTGGAGGCCAATCCTGACCATACGGCGGCCCATTTCAATACCGGCATACTGCTTCAACAGGAAAACAAAGACGCACAGGCAATAATCCATTTTCGCAGAGTGACTGAATTAAAACCGGATCACCTCCAGGCATACATTTGTCTGGCCCTGGCGGCAAAAAACCTTGAACTGGCAGACACGGCGATAAAAGCATTACGCAGTGCCATCACGCTTGCCCCCGATAATGCCTGTATCCAGGTCGATCTTGGTACCTTGCTAAAGCAACAAAATCTTTATGGGCAGGCTATTGTCTGCCACCAGCAGGCACTAACACTCGACCCCGGCAATGCCAACGCCCACTATCAGCTGGCAGATATTTTTGAGATGACCAACCAACTGATCGAGAGCGAACATCATTTACGCCAGAGTCTGGCGCTGGAACCCGAGAACCCCCTGACCCGCCGCCTGGCTGCCACCCTGCTGCGGCGCCAGGGCAAGATTAATGAGGCCATTGCACAACTGGAATCCATTAGCGGCATGCCCGAAAGTTTCCGTATTCATTTCGAATTGGGCAGATTATATGATCGCAGCGGGGATAGCAGGCAGGCATTCAGGCATTTCCAGGAGGGAAACCGGTTGCTTGCACGGGGACGCCAGCAAGGGAACCACTATCTGGAGAGGGTCCGCAATCTCCGGAATACTTTTACAGAAGAGTGGCTGACAACCTGGACACCCCCTGTACCAACGGCTGGATTAGCACCCATCTTCCTGATCGGTTTCCCTCGTTCCGGCACGACCCTGCTGGACCAGATTCTCGACAGCCACCCGCGACTGCAGGTCCTCGAGGAACGGGCGATCATTGAGCAACTCTGCCAGTCTATCGCCCGGTCACCACAAGGCTACCCCCAGGCGCTGGCTTCTCTGGATGCGCAGCAGGCAACACAATTACAGCAGCACTATCTCCATCTGGCGTCACAATACCTGGAACCCACATCTGACGGCCTGTTCATAGACAAACTCCCGCTCAATATTATCCATACCGGTCTAATCACCAGAGTCTTTCCCAATGCCAGATTTATACTCGCACTGCGCCATCCCTGCGATGTCTGCCTGAGTTGCTTCATGCAAGCCTTTGCTCCCAATGAAGCCATGGATAATTTCTATACGCTTGAGCGCACTGCTGTGCTGTATGCCGAGGTCATGGAACTGTGGCATCATTATACGAGCCTGCTGCCACTCAACTACCATGTGATAAAATATGAAAATCTAGTAGAGAACTTCACCGATGAAATCCACCAACTACTAGGATTTCTCGATCTGGAGTGGGATGAGCGAGTCCTGGAATATAATCATCACGCCCGGGAACGCAACCATATCAATACCCCGAGCTACAACCAGGTCACTGAAAAAATCTATACTCGCGCCAAATATCGCTGGCAACGCTATAGCCACTACATGCAGCCTGTTATGAAAAATCTCGCCCCCCTGATCCGCTTTTTTGACTACTGAACCAGAAAGTCTCACCGGTGATCGGTCAAAAAGGCAGCTTCAGGACTGGATCGACCGCCAATAGCGCCATTCTGAAAGTTTTCTGGATACGTTGCAGGGCCTCTTCAGTGTCCGCCTCAAAACGGATGATCA
>CAZFJS010000094.1:5936-7890 GCA_964519605.1 uncultured Gammaproteobacteria bacterium | reverse complement strand
TTGGCGCGTTCCTGGGTATAAATCTTGCAAGTCAATAGGCCGGCGCCTCTGACAGAAAACCGGCCATTTTTATCGGCGGCCAGGGCGTTGCCGGTTAACAGCAGGGCTGCTGTCAGGGCGATCAGGCTTGTTCTCATGGATGCTACCTCATGTGGTGGGGTTCTTTTAGTGTCGGGTTCATGATGCCCTAAATTGCGCTGAGATATCAACTGGTGACAGGAGGCTTGCTTAATAATAGTGAAAAGAAAACAAGAGGATAGGGTGGTGGCTAGAATAATTCCACAACAGGGTGCCTTTCCAGGCAAGCGCTGGACCCTTCATTTGCTGGTGGGCGCAATATTATGTGTCAGCAGTCCGCTGATGGCGGCTGAAAGCGCACCGCTTGTCAGCGGATGGGGTGACACACAGCGCGGTGTGCAGCGCGCCGGCACTGTCAGCCGACAGGATATCGAGACGCGCCGGTCGCGTGAGCGCAAGTATCGTAGTTGCCTGTTTTCCTACCTGCCGCGCATGGGCAGCGATGTGGCGGCAGAATTGATCCGCGACGCCTGCCGGGCAGAATATCTGGAACAACAGCGTTTACCCTGAGTCTGCGGGGCAGGGTAAAAAAACGGCGCCGGAGGGGCGCCGCAAGGGAGGAGAGCTGGGTGGGCGTTATTCGATGCTCATTTTCTCAGCGATATCGTCACCTGTTGCGCCAAAACTGGGGACCAGATTATCTGTGACCTTCACGATCACACCCTTCGTCAAATTGCTGAAGAATGTACCGGCACTCGTGGGTTGCTCATTTGCAATAAATACAGTCGCTGTCTGTATTCTGAAGGTATTGCCCAGTATCATGAGGGTCTGCGATATTGGGTCGAAATTGTCAGCGTTGTCGAGCGGACCTGCGACTGGACCCTGTAATTTGATGGCAGTATCTTCATTTTTGCTGATCCGTTTGACATGAGTGGCGATAAGACTGCCGTTGTCCTGGTAGGCTTCGATTTCCAGGTGATCGCCCGTTCTGAGATCGGTCAGCAAGTCCTGCGGCGCGACCTGGTTGGTTTCATCTTCCATCTGGGTCTGATTGCTATCTACTGTGATACTCACAAAATGGCCGCTGGTAATTTCCAGTTGGAGAATTTTATTGGTGCTGTCGATTGAGGACACAAAGGCACGGACTTCAATGCTGCCTTCGCGTCCCTTGACTTCGCTGGCGATGATCTTGCCGTTGCTGATACTGCCTTCCACTTCCACCGTTATGTCATTGGCCAGGTTGAGGTTAGCAGGCTTCAGCGCCGCCAGGCTGGCATCTACTTTTTGCCCATTGACCAGGAAGTCGCTTGGACCGTTGAATTGTGTGATGACCCCTTGCAATTCCACCTGCGCACCGTCTTCCTGAGGAATGCCAGTGTCTTCTGGTTCAATCTTGATGGCAGTGATAGTGGAATTCGTGCCATTGTAGGTAGCCGTGATCTTAACGAGGCTACCGACATTGAAGCTGCCTTGGGTGAGGCTGGACATGTCAGTGTTGTTGTCAAAGATAATGGGTAGCGTATTGCCGTCGAGCATGAAGCTCTGTTGAGGGGGTTGGGCAAAGCTTTGAATGGTGCCTTTGAGTTCTACCTGGATAGTGCCTGTCTGATGCGTCCCGGTTTTTTCGATCCGTGTTGCCTGAAGGTTCCCATTGGCATCGCTGAATCCGGTGGCCTCAACGATATCATTCTGGATGATGCTGTTAAAGGTGACATTGCCATCAAAGGTGGTGCTGACAGCGTCCACCACTACCTGTTTTCCGATGATAGTGAGTGTTTTGCGCTGCGTATTATTCGGATCAAGTACGATGCCGGTTATCGGGCCTTGCAGCTCGGGGCTGAAGGTAATGCTGCTAGCGGTGCCTTGGGTGCCGCTGTTATCGATGCTGCCCTTGACGGTGACCACCATGCCCAGCTTGAG
Organism: uncultured Gammaproteobacteria bacterium; assembly: GCA_964519605.1. GTDB lineage: Bacteria > Pseudomonadota > Gammaproteobacteria > SZUA-140 > SZUA-140 > CAZFJS01. The sequence continues at coordinate 5,952 of CAZFJS010000094.1, read as the reverse complement.
GTCGGTGTCCATCCCG
>CAZFJS010000094.1:4173-5836 GCA_964519605.1 uncultured Gammaproteobacteria bacterium | reverse complement strand
GGTTGCTGGAAACCTTGCGTTGGAAATGCAACTCGGGTTCCTTCGCCGTCAGGTTATGGTCGATCGTGCTCATGAGTTCGCCCGCATCGGTACCGAGGATGTGGAGCTTGTCTACCGGGTCATTGCCGGGGATGTAGGCATGGTTGATGAGGCGGATCTGGTCTCCCAGCTGCACCACACTGCCGGCCTCGCTCAGGGTCAGGAGCATGGCCCGGGTGGGGATGTCCCCGCTATAATCCTTGACGAGCAGCTGGAATGTGGGGTTCCCCTGGTCCACGGGCAGCACCAGCGGGTTGCCGCGGGCATCGCAGAAACGGGGGTCCTGCAACCAGCCACTGATGACCCGGATGGCGCGGTTATAACGTTCATTGGCGCCCTGATCTCCCGGGTGGGTCTGTTCCAGCAGGCGTTTGGATTCCTTGCGCGTCAGGCCGGTCAGGGCCGAGACCCGGGAAACGGTCTGTTTTTTTCCGGGGAGGGTGTGATCCTGGAAGGCGACATCCACATAGACCTTTTTCGCCAGTTCGGCGAAAGCACCATAAGCGATGCCATTGCGCAACAGAATACTGACCAGGGGTCGCAACAGGGTCAGGACGGCAGCCGAGAGGGCCTGGCTAACAGGGTTCTTCATGTATGGGAATATAATCCCAAATATGATTCCAGTCAAGTTAAAAGCTTATTTTCGCCATTATTCTGACTCTTACAACGGGTGTTGTCAGAATGAGGCTCTTTCCAGAAGGTATGAATTTTGCTTGATTTATTCCCCGAGGGTCTGCCGGCAATGTCTGCAGGTGGACGATCTGATCACCTTTTCATCCATGAGGTAGGCGATGTTCGGATTTATGGCGAAGATGCACAAGGGACAAAATCTCCGGCAGGAAGAGCCCAGGCCAGGCCACGCCCTGAGCGGGGCGCGCATCGTCGAGATTATGAAGTATTTTCCCATCGGGGGAAAGATTCGTTATTACCCCGAATTTCGCAAGGATGTGGTGCTGGAATCCATTATTATCGCCTATGGTATCAATCAGTATCTGGTTTACAGCCAGAATGATATTCATATCCAGCAACAGCCAGACGGTGAGCCGGCCTTTCTGCTGGATGACGACTGGCAGGATGTGCCGGTGCGCGAGATCAACAGTTTTTGTTTTGTCCTGCCCGAGATCGGTGACATGGAGAAGGCACTGGATTATGCCAGCCGGGTCGCCATGGTCAAGGGCGGCTGGTTCATGCGCGGGGAACGTTTTACCCTGATGTCTCTGTTTGCCAATAAAGGGGTTCCCCATGTGGATGCCGAAATGCGCAAGCGGGTGCTGCTGAAGGAGGGTTATTACGCCAATCATTCGGTCTTTGTGCTGGAGGTTTTACCTGATTCCCTGACGCATATTGACCAGCGGCAGCAGCATCGTCTGAGTACCCGCATTCCCCTGTCGCTCTACCTCACCGAGGACAGCAAGCCCTACGATTGTCTGCTGGTGGATTTTTCCGAATGTTCTTTCAAGATCCAGACCGACCACCATCCCATCCTGCTCAGCCTGCTGGAGAAAAAGAAAACGCTGATTGTGTCACTGGATCTGCCGGTGCAGATGCGTACTTTCATTCTGAAAGGCAGGATTTTGCGGCGGGCGGACGATCATGTGGTCATTTCCATTGTCAGTCGTCTGGT
>CAZFJS010000094.1:0-4073 GCA_964519605.1 uncultured Gammaproteobacteria bacterium | reverse complement strand
GGTTGCACGGTTTCGGCCCATCTGCTGATCGATCGCGGTGGCCGCTTGACCCAGTATGTGCCTTTCCATCTGCGCGCCTGGCATGCGGGGGAATCCTGCTTTCAGCAGCGCGTGCGCTGCAATGACTTTTCTATTGGCATAGAACTGGAAGGTTGCGATGAGGTGCCTTATGAACCCGCACAGTATCAGCGCCTGGCTGAGGTGATCCGCCTGTTGCAGACACACTATCCGGCGCTCAACCGGGAGCGCATCGTTGGCCATAGTGATATCGCGCCACAGCGGAAAACCGATCCCGGTAAGGCCTTTGACTGGGCGCATCTGTCTGCGCTGCTGACGAGGGCTGGTGAGCCGGGATAAGCGCCCGCCATTCAAGACAGGAAGCAATCAATGATAGCCATCGACTTATTACGCCATGGTGAGCCACTGGGCGGTCGCCGTTACCGGGGGACGAGCGATGATCCTCTCAGTGAAAAGGGCTGGCAACAGATGGAGGCCGCAGTGGGCACAACGCATCCCTGGCAGCGGATTATTAGCTCGCCGCTCAGTCGCTGTCGCGATTTTGCCTTTGCCCTGGGCGAGCGCCACGGGATTCCGGTGCAGGAAGAGGGCCGTTTCACGGAGATCGGCTTCGGGGTCTGGGAAGGACTGACGGCTGAGCAGCTGCGCGCGCGGGATGCCGACTGCCTGCGGCGTTTTTACCATGATCCCACCACCAACCGGCCCCAGGGTGCCGAGGAACTGGCGTCTTTTGTACAACGGGTGGCGGCGGCATGGTATGACTTACTGGAGAAGCATTGCGATCGCCCGCTGTTGATCATCTCCCACGCGGGGGTGATGCGCGTGATTATTGCCCAGTTACTGGGTATGCCGCCGGAAAATATTTTTCGCCTGCAGATCGCCAACGCGGCGCTGATACGCATTCGTGGTGATGACGAGCGCCCCCCGGCCCTGTTGTTACCGGCCTCGATGTCATAAACTATGCGAACAGTAAGCTTATTGCTGATCGGCCTGCTAGCCGGCCTGTTGAGCCTGAGTGTGTTCGCGGCTCCGGTTACCGATGGCCGCGGGGTACGCCTGGCCAACGATCAGAGGGCGCTGCGGATCATCAGTCTGGCGCCGAATCTGACCGAGATGCTGTTTAGTATTGGCGTCGGCGGGCGCATTGTCGGTACCCTGGCCTACAGTGATTTTCCGCCGGCGGCCAGGAAGATTCCCCGGGTAGGCGATGCCTTTCGGATTGACATGGAACGGTTGCTCGCCCTGCGCCCGGATCTGGTAGTGGCCTGGCAGGGGGGCAACAGCGCCGCTGATATCACCCAGTTGGAGGCCCTGGGTCTCCCGGTCTATGTAGCGGCTGCAACGCAATTGAGCGGGATTGCCGACCAGCTGGTGGATCTGGGACGTTTAACCGGCAGGCAGGCCACCGCCCGTCGGGTAGCGGCGGACTATCGGGCTGAACTACAGCGCCTGCGGCAACGCTATCAGGATGCCCGGCTGCTCACGGTGTTCTTCGAGATCTGGAACCGCCCCCTGATGACGGTCAATGGCCGGCACATTATCAGCGATGCGATCCGGCTTTGCGGCGGCCGCAATCCTTTTGCTGCGCTGCCATCCCTGGCGCCTACGGTCAGTCTGGAGGCCGTGTTGCTTGCTAATCCCCAAGTGATCGTGGCGACTTCTGCAGGCGGGGGGGAGGGTGACCTGCTGTCTTTCTGGCAGCGCTGGGATAGCCTGAGAGCGGTGCGTTATCAGCAGATTTACACCATTCCGGCAGCACTGATCACCCGGCCGTCCACCCGGATACTGCGGGGGGTAGAGGCGCTGTGCGGGATTATTGCGGGTGCACGTGTGACCTTGTCCCGCTGAACTTGCCTGGTGTTACTCCGGTTTGGCACCCTCACGGGCCGGTTGCCACTGTGCTTCCTGGTTTGTCGTCTGGCGTGTCAGGGTGCGGGCGATAATGAACAGCAGATCAGAGAGACGATTCATATAGGCCAGGATGTGCTCATTGACCCCTTCTGCAGTGGTCAGGGCGACCAGCTGGCGCTCGGTGCGTCGACACACGGCACGGGCCAGGTGACATGCCGCGGCGCCATGGGGGCCTCCAGGAAGTATGAATTCCTGCAGCGGCGGCAGCGCGGTATTCAGCGACTCGATCAGAATTTCCATCTGCTGGACGGACCTTGCCGGAAAAGTGTCGCTTTCCGGCAGACATAAGGCTGCACCGATATCAAACAGCTGCTGTTGAATATCGCTGAGCGCGCCGGCAATTTCAGCCGGCAGCGCGTGAGTGAGCAGCACGCCCAGACAACTGTTCAGCTCATCCAGATCCCCCATGGCCGCAATGCGGGGATGATTTTTGGATACGCGCGTACCATTAGCCAGCCCAGTGGTGCCGGCATCTCCTGTGCGGGTGACGATTTTTGAAAGACGTTTGCCCATGCGGCGCTCATTGTACAAAGTTTGTTGTCCGACAGACAGTGCTATTTCACAGTTTTGGCCTGCTTTTCTGTGCCCGCTACGGTATTAAACAGTCTGCCGACCTTGTTGGTGATCATCACACCCAGGGCGGTGCCGACGCCCGGTCCCAGGACCGTGGTGCCAATAATGCCGCCGATCAGGGCGCCGGTGGTGGGGCGTAGGCGAGGTGCAGCAGTGGTGCCGCGAACTCGCAGTGGTACGCTGATCAGGGTGGCGGTATTGCGCAAGGCGACTTCCATGGCGCCCTGGAGCTGTTTCTGTCGGTCAATCGTCAGCCGGCCCCTGGCCTGCAGCATCGTGGATTTGAGTTGAATATGCCGTAGGGATACCACGCCCTCTTCGATGAGAGTATCGGCGCTGAGCCGGCTGAATGTGGTTTGCCCACCGACGACCGCCTGTCTGCTCAGGGAAAGGCTGGCCTTTTCGAGATCCGCCTGATAGAGGATGCCATGGCGGAGATCAAAGTGGCCGTCGATCGCCGGTTGGGAAAAAAGGCCGGAGAAAGTTTGTGCGCCGAGCCTGATCTTTGCATGGCCACTGAAATTACCGGCGAGGGTGTGCTGTTGTTGAAAACCAGCCAGGAGTTCTTCAACCTTGATCTCGCGGGCCTTGAGCGCGGCCTGGAAGGACCAGTCGGGCCGCCAGCGGGTGCGGGTGTCACCCTGGATGATGCCGTTATAGGCGTGGAGGACGGTGTTGCGGGTGATTAGCCCATTGTGCCTGAGGGTGCCGTTGGCGGTGAGTCGCTGAAAAACCAGTAGGGGTTGTTTGGTGCCGCGGTGACTGATGATGCCCTCATTGATGGTGAAATCACCGGTGATCAGCGGCTGGCGCAGCAGGGCCTTCGCCTGGTCCGCTCGCAGCAATACTTTCAGTTTACCGCTGAAGCGGCCCGCAAAGCCGCTGCCGTGAAAAATCCGGATAATGGGGGCCATACGGACATCGGATGCCTTTAGCTGCCCCTCGATTTGCCAGTGCTGCTTCCAGCTGATAGCGGCCTTGCCCTGGAGGGTGCCACCATAGGCTGCTATTTGCAGTCTGGCCAGCTGTAATCCACTGGGGGTGAGTATGCCATTGGTTTTGAGTCGCTGAAAATGGAGCGCCGGCTTCAGGGGAAGTGTCCAGTCATGCGCCTCGATCAGGGTTTTGTAGCTTGTGCCGCTGCGTTCCAGAAGGACAAGCAGCTTTTGATCCATCCGCTGTACACGCAGCTGATTAATACGGTAATCAGGGCTAAATATGAATCTGAAACGGTAGGGTCCCATGAGCTTACCATTGTTCATACGTACAGTCACATGCCGGGCGCTCAAGCGTTCAATCGAGATGGCCGCGTCTATGGGGTGTTTGCTGCCCCGCTGCATGTGTTCGCTGAGTCCCTGCAGCAACCGCTGGTTGGTGGCCAGGCCATCCAGCCGAATATCGCGAATGCTGAAATTGCCGGCGAACAGCATTTGGGCAATATCAGGCGTGATGGACATTTGACGGATGTACAGTTCGCCGGCTTGATCCCGCCCGCTCCAGACGTTGACTCCCCTGGCACTGAGATAGGGCAATGGTAACATCTGGAGTTCTAAAGTACTGATGGTGATCGG
>CAZFJS010000093.1:0-7963 GCA_964519605.1 uncultured Gammaproteobacteria bacterium | reverse complement strand
GAACTGTGGTGCGCACCGGATACCGGACATCCCTTTTTCAGGCACTGCCAGGAAAGATTCCCCCTGAGCCTGCACGAGCAACAGGGCAAAGATCTGGGCGAACGCATGGCACATGCCCTGGCAACAACACTCCGGGCACACCGAGCCGCTATCCTCATCGGCACGGACTGCCCCCTGCTCGACAGCACCCGGTTGCGTCAAGCCTGTGAAATCCTGCAGGGGCCTATGGATGCCGTACTCACCCCCACCACGGACGGGGGTTATGCCCTCATTGGCCTGCGGCGCTTCGATGCCACCCTGTTCCATGAACCAGAGTGGGGTGGCCCGGAAGTATTCCGCACCAGCATTCAACGCCTCCAGCAGCTGCAATGGCGCTGGCATGCCCAGGATCCGCTCTGGGATATCGATACCCCCGCAGACCTGGAACGGCTCCGCACACTAAAAACCGAGCCTCACAGGAATCAGCACCTGAAAGATCTGCTAAGGACTATAGGCAAACTCTGTTAGCCACAGTCTGAAGATTTTAAAGCGGCCGCCGATACAATTGCCGTGGAAAGCGCGCTTTAGCCTGCAAATTTATTGCACCTGCACTTACCCTGCCCTGGATGCCACAGTTGATCTCGATAAAGGGCATATTAACCTGCTGATGCCTACTTTAATGATTCAGAGACTCAGTACGATGGCCCTGACACGCAGCCCCGACACCCGGCAGTGCTGCAATGCCGCACCCCGGCCAGAGCCTCATGGAGACAGCCATACATGTCATAACTTTCTCCCTGATTTTTGCCATATCCGTATTGTCTTCATCATTATTGTCATCGCGGAATTACTTGCTTTTATTCTGGCATTGGCCCCTCAGGGCCAGACACTGGACCGCTGGAGCAATCTCAGCCTGATTTCCCTGTTCATGCAGTGGATCGCGCTCTCCTGTACGGCGCTGTTGTGCCTGTGTCGCAAATATCTGGGGCGGATCAACGATCTTGCTGCGGGCCTGTTCAGCTTCGCACTCATCCTGCTGGTCACAGCGCTGCTCAGTGAAGCTGCCTACTGGCTTGGCCGCAACAATGGCCTGGACCATGCGGTGATAGCAGATCAGCCAATCGTATTTATTCTGCGCAACATCACGGTCAGCGGTATTATCGGCGCCGTGGTTCTGCGTTATTTTTATGTGCAACACCAGACCCGGCAACGGGTTGAGGCCGAATCACAGTCCCGTATCCAGGCACTGCAATCACGTATTCGTCCGCATTTCCTCTTCAACAGCCTGAACACTGTCGCCAGCCTGACACGCAGCCAGCCGGCGCTGGCCGAAAGCTTGATCGAGGATCTGGCAGATCTCTTCAGAGTCAGCCTGTCCGATGCCACCCGCCTGAGCACCCTGAAAGAAGAACTGGAATTGACCCGGCGCTACCTGGGAATTGAACAATTACGTCTGGGTGAACGCCTGCAGGTCGTCTGGCAGATCGCAGATCTCTCTCAGGCAACCAGACTCCCGGCCTTGCTGATCCAACCCCTGGTAGAAAATGCCATCTATCACGGCATTGAACCCCTACCAGAAGGCGGTCTGATCCAGATCAGCGGGCAACAGCAGAACAAGCTGATCAGCATCACCATCAGCAATCCACTCTCTCAGCCCAGCGCCAATGGGCGCCGGCTATCCAATCACATGGCACTGGCGAATATTCGCGAACGGCTAAGCTTGCAATATGGAAAGCAGGGCATTCTTGTCATCCGGCAAGACCACCAACAATTCCAGGCATGCCTGAGCTTTCCTTCACAGTGAGCCTTTAATGAAAATACTGATCACTGATGATGAACCTCTGGCGCGTGCGCGGCTGCGCAGTCTGATCGGGGAGATCGATCAAATGGAGATCCTTGGCGAAGCCACCAACGGCAAAGAGGCCCTGCTACTCAGTGACCAGCTCCACCCCGATCTGGTCCTGCTGGATATCCGCATGCCGGGTATCGATGGTCTGGAAACAGCAGCCCATCTGGCCGAATACGACCCGGCCCCCGCTGTCATCTTTACTACCGCCTATGGCGACCACGCCCTGGCAGCCTTTGAGGCCAATGCCATTGATTACCTGCTCAAACCCATTCGCAAACAGCGCCTGGAGCAGGCACTCGACAAGGCACAACGCCTCGACCCCTCGCAATGGCTGAATATTCGTCAAAGTGGGGGCCTATATGAAGCTCGCAGCCATATTTGTGCATATAGCCGTGGGACCATGCACCTGATTCCCGTCAATGAGATTATCTTTTGTCGCGCCGACCACAAATACGTCACTGTGCATTACCGTGATGGAGAAGTCCTCATCGAAGAGTCGCTCAAATCCCTGGAGCAGGAGTTCGCAGACTATTTCCTCCGTGTCCACCGCAATACCCTGATCGCAAGGCCGTTTCTTGCTGGCCTGGAGAAGGATGCCCGGGGACACGAGCGCATCATTTTGCGCGATTCCCGGGAACACCCCGAAGTCAGCCGGCGCCATATCAGCGCTGTCAGAAAGATCATCAGGCAATTTACCGCCTGAGCCAAAATGCGCGCCCACCGCAACAGGACCAACAGGGCTAACTGGCGCACAGCATTCCAGCAGAAAATACAGTAAACCATTCGCCTTCCCGGCCGATAAACAGGAAAGCAAAATCCTTATTGTCCGGGGCCTCAGGTCCCTTTAGCTCACAACAGCAACCGCTTATCGGGCAAAAACTGCAGTTTGTCCGGTTTGGCGTGACGAGGCGAATTATGGGTGTTATCACTTTAGGCATGAACAAGATAAACAGCGGTTTCACACTGATCGAACTCATGTTGACGCTGGCGATTGCAGCCCTCGTGCTGTCCTTCGGTATCCCGGCGTTCACCGACACGATCCGCAACAACCGCCTGAGCATCCAGAGCAATGAGCTGGTTGCTGCCATCAATATGACCCGGGGAGAAGCGGTCAAGCGTGGCGCCAACATCACCCTGTGCGCCAGCAACAACCAGACCGGCTGTACCGCCACTGCCTGGCAGAATGGCTGGATCATCATGGATAATAATAATCAGGTCTTGCGGATTCACGGGGCGCTCAAGGGGTCCACGACCATCACCAGTGCAGTGACTTCTTTAACCTATACCTCGCGTGGTTTTCTGAATGGCGGCCTTGCCGTCTCCATGAAGCTCTGTATCACGTCAGGAAAACCCGGCCGGCAAATCAATATCACCGCCACCGGCCGCCCCAATAATCTAAGCCCCTATCCGAGCTGTTGAGGCCAACACCCATGCACATCCTGAAACCACAACCATCAACCGGGCGCTCCCACCAACAGGGCTTCACCCTCATCGAAATACTGGTCACGGTAGTCGTGCTGGCCATCGGTCTGCTGGGCCTGGCCGGGCTGCAACTGACCGGCCTGAAATATAACCACAGCGCCTATCAGCGTTCCCAGGCAACCATCATCAGCGATGATATTTCCGACCGGATGCGCGCCAACCGCAGCGTGGCACTCACCGGCGCATACGACATTGCACTGGGTACCACCCCCCCCGGAAGCAGCTGTGAAGGCGTAGGCGCCAATTGTAGCGCCGCCGCTATTGCCGCCGCTGACCTGTCTGCCTGGAAGCAGGCACTGAGCAACACCCTGCCCAGTGGTGATGGCGCCATCACCAGAAACGGCAACCGGATGACGATCACCGTACAGTGGGATGATACCCGGGGCGAACAGGCCGCGCAGACACTGACCGTGGAGACCGAGCTATGAACACTACAAAGCGGTATCAGCCGCCCCTTGGCCGCCAGTCTGGCATGACTCTGGTCGAGATCATGATCGCCCTGGGCATCAGTGTCGTGCTGCTTGCCGGGGTATTACAGATTTTTCAAAGTAGCAAACAGTCTTACCGCTTACTGGAAGCCAATTCACGCGTACAGGAGAACGGACGCTTTGCCATCAATTTTGTCACTGATGATCTGCGCATGGCCGGCTACCGTGGCTGTTATACTGGCACCGCCGCCAACATTGAATCCTTACTCACCCCCCCTGCGGTCTACAGCTGGGACTTTGCCACCCCATTACAGGGCAATGAATGGAATGGCGGGGGCTGGACACCGGCACTGGATCCGCTGATTAATGGCCAGGTGTTGAAAAATACCGATGTCTTTGTCACCCGCGGCCTGGCGTCTAACGGCATCGGCCTGGTCGCACCCTATTCGGATTCTGCGCAGCTATTCGTCGACCCGGCTACCAACAATATTGTCAATGGCGATATCCTGATGGTCACGGACTGTAACCAGGCCTCGATTTTCCAAGTGACCAACCAGCAGCTTGCCGGGGGCAAGATCAACATCGTCCACAGTAATGCCGGTGGCTTTGTCCCGGGCAACAACGGCACGCAACTGGTCTATAGTTATGGCGCGGACGCCCAAGTGGCCCGCCTGCAAACCAATATCTATTATATCGGCACCGGCGCCAGCGGTGCGCCGGCCCTGTTCCGCCAATCGCTGATCAGCAATGGCGCCCTGGTCGCACAGGAACTGGCAGAAGACGTGGAGAACCTGCAGGTGCTTTATGGAGAAGACACCAACAACGATGGGATCGCCAACCGTTATGTCACCGCCAATAATGTGGGCGCGATGGCCAATGTCGCCAGTGTGCGCGTCAGCCTCCTGGTGCGCAGCACGGATAATATTGCCACTACCCCACAGAGTTATAGCTATAACGGCGCCACCACCGTTCCCGCAGACCTGCGGATACGGCGCGTATTCACCACCACGGTCAAGCTGCGCAATCTCGGTACCCGCTAATGAAAACTATCAGCAAGCGTAGGAGCTTACAGCCTATGAACGGACAGTTTCGGCAGTCTCAACAAGGTGCAGCGCTAATCGTCAGCCTGATGATTCTGATTGTGATGACCCTGATCGGCATCACCGGCATGAGCACCTCCAGCATGGAGGAGAAAATGGCGGGTAATGTCCGCGATAGAAACCTGGCCTTTCAGGCTGCCGAAGCGGCCTTACGGGATGGCGAAGCCTATTATAAAAATGTCGTCCAGGTTCTGGGGGTCGCCTTCGATGGCACCAACCCGGGACTTATCCCCGCCGGCACGAACCCGGACCCCCTCAATCCGCTCACCTGGGGCAACAGCCGCGGCTATTCCGGCACCATCAATGGCGTCGCCACCCAGCCGCGCTACATCATTGAATTGTTGGGCGCGCTCAATAATGGTGGCGCCACTTCACCCTTAATCCTCAATTATGGAGATGCCTCCGGACAGGCCATCTTGACCGCTGTCAGGATTACCGCCCGGGGGACAGGAGGCAGCGACAATGCCGTGGTCTATCTGCAGACAAATTTTGCCGACTGATCGCATCCGACTCGACCAGGCCTACAGCGGTTACCGATTCCAGGAGAAAGACTATGAACAGACCGTTTCCCGCATCTTTAGGAGATATTCTCTCCATCATCCTGTTGGCCGGTTCCCTGGTGGCACCCCCCAGCGCCACGCAGGCGGCCCCCGGCTCTCTGGCCCAGACGCCACTGTATGTGGGCCCGGCCGTCGAACCCAACGTGGTCTTCCTGGCGGATGATTCGGGCAGCATGGATTGGTCCCTGATGACACCGGAATCCGATGGGGTCGTCAGATTAAACGGCCTTCCTTATTTCTACAGCATGCCGGCACCAGGTAATGACTATTTCTGGGTGGTTGCCAGCGAAGAGTATGCCCTCAACAACCTGGGCGAACCCGCACCCGCCCTGGGCGTCTGGCGTGCCAGAAACTACAATTACAACAAGGTCTATTACAACCCCAATTTTACCTACACCCCGTGGAAAGGGGTCAGTAATGCCGGTGTGGCCTATAGCAATGCCATTCCTACAGCGGCGCTGGTCGATCCTTATGATCCCGCTGCCGGCAGTGTTGATCTGACCGCCCCCACATCTTATAGCACCGACTATCCGGGTCATGGTTCTTTTACTATCAACAACTACTACCCGGCCCGTTATTACATCTGGACTGACAGTAACGGTGACGGCAGGGTGGATCCGGGTGATGCTCATCAGCTGGTGGAAATCACCAACTTGCCCACCAACATGACTGCCACCCCACCGGTCAGTTACCAGGGCAGCGCCCAGCGCAGTGACTGTATTGGCGCCCCCATCTGCAGCTATACGGAAGAAATCCAGAATTTTGCCAACTGGTTCAGTTATTACCGGAGCCGTGAACTGGCCACCAAGAACGCCATTGCCAACGCCTCGGCGGATCTCACCGGTGTCCGCATCGGCTATGGCACCATCAATAACAACAATAACGTCCTGATCAAGGTTGCCTCCATGAATCCGGACCCGACTGTCGGCAACAAAAGGGCCCTGTTCAATAAGGTGTTCCTGACCCGCCCCAGTGGCGGCACGCCGCTGCGTCAGAAACTGAAAGAAGTCGGACTCTATTTTGAGTGCCAATCCGGCAACCTGTTCGGCGCCAGTGGTGCCAGCTGCCCGATACTGCCCGCCGCCCAGGCCGGCATGTGTCAAAAGAACGTGACTATCCTGATGACCGATGGCTTCTATAATGGCTGGTCCCCTTCATTGTCACCCAGCAACACCGATGGCGACAACAATACCGCGTTCGATGGCCCACCCTACGGTGATGGTAGCTCAAACACCCTAGCGGATGTGGCCATGCACTTCTACGAGCGTGACCTGAACAACAGCCTGCCCGATGAGGTGCCCTTTGCGCCCACCGACAAGGACCAGGCCCCCCATCAGCATATGGTGACCTATACCGTGGCCTTCGGTGTGACCGGCACCCTGGACCCCGATGACAGCAAAACCCCGGGCAACCCGGTGGACACTGACCCGACCAACGGGGGATTCAACTGGCCCGACCCCACTGGAGGCAATGCCCAAAAAATCGACGATCTGTGGCACGCCGCCTATAACGGCCGGGGTGAATTCTACAGCGCCCAGGATACCACCGGTCTGATCAGCGGCCTGCAAGCCGCCTTTGCCAGCGCTTCGCGCGGCCTGAGCTCGGCTTCATCGGTCGCCTTTAATACCACGACACTGGATACCGGCAGTATTGTGTTCCAGGCCAAATTCAATCCTTCTGATAACTGGAAGGGCGAACTGGTCGCAACCAACCTGGCCCTGGATGGCACCCTGACCACGACTGCCTGGAACAGCGCCGATGCACTGGACGCCCAACTACCATCCAGCCGATTGATCATCACCTATAACGATGATACCAGCTCGGGGGTTGCCTTCAAGACGCTGGCCAACCTGTCAGCCAAACAGAAAAATGATCTCAACATGGGTCCCTCAGGCGCGGATGCACTGGGACAGGCGCGAATCAACTATCTGCGCGGTGACCGCAGCGATGAAGGCGCTGGCAATAATTTTCGGGTCCGCAGCAGCGCACAAGGCGATATTGTGCATGCCAACCCGGTCTATGTAGGCAATGCCCAATCTGGCTACAAAGACGACCCCTCCATTGGAGATGGCCTCTATTCCAACTTTAAAACCAGCATGGCCTCCCGCCCCGGGGTTATCTATGTAGGCGCCAATGACGGTATGCTGCATGGCTTCAGCGAAACAGATGGCCACGAGGTGCTGGCCTATATTCCCAATATACTGTTCAGCAATCAGAGCGGTACCGGCCTGCATTATCTGACTGACCCTGCCTTTGCCGGTGCACATCGCTATTATGCAGATCTGAGCCCTACCATCGCGGATGTCTATCTTGGCGGGGCATGGAAAACCATACTGATCGGCGGTTTCCGCGCCGGTGGCCGCGGCCTGTTTGCCCTGGATGTCACCAACCCGGCAACATTTAGCGAGGCCAATGCCAACAGTATCTTCCAGTGGGAATTCACCAGCAACAATGACAGCGATCTGGGGCACACCTTCAGCAAGCCCACGATTGCCCTGATGGAGAACAACAAATGGGCGGCAATTTTCGGCAATGGCTATAACGATCTCGGCAGCGGCGAGGCCC
>CAZFJS010000092.1:0-7999 GCA_964519605.1 uncultured Gammaproteobacteria bacterium | reverse complement strand
GGCCGTTGAGTGCAGTCACCAGATGGGGGACCGGATGCAAGTGCTCGATACTCATGATCAACCTTTATCAATGGGCATGCGGGGTATTATGGTAGCGCAAGCTGCCGGCCGTGTCTTCAAAAGTCCCCCCAGAGCGCCTGGAGGGCAGCCAGGGCAGCGACACCGGCCGTTTCCGTGCGCAGTGTCCGTGGGCCCAGACGGATGCGCTGGAAGGCTGCGCGATGTGTCAGCAGGCTGATTTCGGATGTGTCGAGGCCACCTTCGGGGCCAATGAGCAGGACCACTGCGGCGGGCGCGGGCGCCAGCCCCGCCAGTTTCTGGCGGCTGTCCGGGTCCAGCACAATTCTACGGATTGCGTCTTCAGGTTCTGATGCCGGCAATGGGTCATGGGTGGCGGGATCATCACAGACTGCCTGCAGAGTGACAGGTGCAGTGACCGCCGGCAGGCGGCTGCGGCCACATTGTTCACAGGCATGGGTGACAACGGCCCGCCAGTGGTGCAGGCGTTTTTCCAGCCGCTGACCACTGAGTTTGACACCGCAGCGCCGGGTGATCAGGGGGACCACGCGGGTGACGCCCAGCTCCACGGATTTCTGCAGGGTGTAATCCATCCGTTCCCCACGGGAGATCCCTTGTATCAGGGTAACCGGCAGGGGGGATTCCGTATCCTGTGACAGTACGGCATCGATGTAAACCTGTGCGCTATCTCCTTCCTGTGCCGTCAGGGTGGCCTGGAAGGTATTGCCTTCACCATCAAACAAGGCCAGACGGTCGCCGGGCTGCAGGCGTAGAACGCGGAGGATGTGGCGGCTGGCCGCGGCATCCAGTAGCAGGCACTCGCTGCAGCGCATCGGCCGGGGATGATAGATTCTGGGGAAGCGCATCAGGATATCGTGGCCAGCTGAATGCCTTCCCAGGCCACTGTGGCAAGGTGGTGCAGCTGATCCTCGGTGATGGTGTAGGGTGGCATGAAATAAATAACGTCGCCCAGTGGCCGCAGCAGCACGCCTTTTTGCAGGGCGTGAAGATAAACCTGGCGACCGCGGCGCTCCTGCCAGGGAAAGGCTTCGCGGGTTTGTTTGCAGCGGACCATTTCGATGGCGAGAATCATCCCGTGCTGGCGGACTTCGGCCACATGGGGGTGAGCTGCGAAATGGGCGGTCGCTTCGCGCATGGTGCGGGCGAGCGCCTGATTACGTTCCAGTACGGGGTCTTCCCGGAAGATATCCAGGGTGGCCAGGGCGGCACGGCAGCCCAGGGGGTTGCCGGTATAGCTGTGGGAATGCAGGAAGGCCGTCAGTTTCTCATAGTCATCGTAAAATGCCTGGTAGATGTCCTCGGTTGTCAAGGTTGCCGAGAGGGGTAGATAACCGCCGGTCAGGCCTTTGGACAGGCACATCAGATCCGGGCTGATGCCCGCCTGTTCGCAGGCGAACAGGGTGCCCGTGCGGCCGAAGCCTACCGCGATTTCATCGGCAATGAGGTGCACCTGATATTCATCACAGGCCTGGCGCAGCAGGTGCAGATAGACAGGGTCATACATGCGCATGGCACCGGCGCATTGCACCAGGGGTTCGATGATGACGGCGCAGACTTCCTCGCTGTGCTTTTCCAGGGCCGCCCGCATGGCCGTAAAGCGGCGTCGGGAACAGTCCGCCCAGGATTCTCCCTGCGCCCGGAAAAAACAATCCGGCGAGGGCACGCTGATCGTCTCCATCAATAAAGGGGCGTAGGTCTCCCGATACAGGGGCACGTTGCCGGCGGCCAGGGCACCCAGGGTTTCACCGTGATAGCTGTTTTCCAGGGTAATGAATTTTGTTTTGGCCGGGCGGCCCTGGTTACGCCAGTAGTGGTAACTCATTTTCAGGGCCACTTCCACCGCGGCGGAGCCGTTGTCGGCATAAAAACAACGTTGTAGCGCGGGCGGGGTGATCGCGATCAGGCGTTCCGCCAGCTCGATAGCGGGCAGGTGGGCGAAGCCTGCCAGCAAGACATGCTCCAGCGTATCAAGTTGTTCCTTGATCGCCGTTTTGATGCGGGGATTGTCGTGCCCGAAGAGATTCACCCACCAGGAGCTGATGGCATCCAGGTAGCGCCTGCCATCATAGTCTTCCAGCCACACCCCATGGCCGCATTTGATAGGGATGGGTGGGGTGTCTTCATGATCTTTCATTTGGGTGCAGGGGTGCCACAGAACCTGGTGGTCCCGCCGGATCAGATCATCGTTGCTAGGGCTCGGGGGCATGGTGCACGCTCGGCTGTTCGATCGCCTATGATACGCGAGTTTCAGCCGCAGCAGAATACGCCACTGCCAGGTGGTCCGGAATGACTACTGCGGGTTTTCCTGCCAGTCAGCAGGGGGTAGCTCCGGTGCCAATAAAAACCACTTCTTGTAGCAGTAGATCAAACCGCCAATGATCAGTAAATTCCACAGCAGTACCTCCAGGATTACCAGCCACCAGTTGACCTGGGTGGCCGCGTTGTCGAGGGCGGGGGGGGCTGTCTCTGCTGTTCCTACAGGCGTACCTTCCACCTCCTCTGTGGTTTCCGCACTGGCGTCGTTGTCTGGTGTGATTTCTTCCTGGTCTGCCGGCGTGCCGAAATCCAGTGGGGAGAGGCTGCGGTTGAGTGGTTTGCCGTCAGGCCGGCGTCCCTGTAGATCAAGGCGTAGCTGGTAGCGCTGGTCGGGGGGGTAATCGTTGAGCCTCAGTTGCCATTCGTTATGATGGACGCGCGGGACAGCCAGGGTCTCCAGGTTCTCTCCATCGGCCGTTATGGTGGCGGTCAGGCGGATGGAGTCCGGGTCAATCATGCCGGCGCGTGGCAGAATATCCAGCAGATAGGCGCCATCAGAAGGATCCCCATCCGGCTCGATGGAGACTGCCAGCGGGTTGTCGTAGACATGGAAGCTCTGGTGTTGACTGCGTCTGAAGGTCGTGCCGTCGATATCGACCCGGAGATCATGCCGGCCGAGGACCAGGCTGCGATTTAAAGACAGGGTGTAGATGCCGTCTCCTGCCTTTCTATCATCCCCCCTGCCATTGTCCAGCAGTAACCAGTCCCGGTGTCTATCCGCTGCGCTTTCCTGGCTGACTGTGACCTTGATGAAATGTAGAAACTCCTTTTTTGTGATGATGCGGCCGTTATCGGTCAAACTGACGAGGAAGGTGAAGCGATCTCCCAGGCTGATATTGTCAGGGAGTTGGGTGGTAATGGCCTGCAACCGGGTGACAATCATGGCGCGATTGTCCGGGTCGGGTTCGGCCGCAAGATGCCATGTTCCCGGGGTGGGATCTTTGACAGTGATCAGATCATAATGGTCTTCCTGGTGCCAGCGGAGCTTGGGAGGCAGATGGCGGTAATCGATGGTGAGTCCTGCCGGTGAGGTCAGGCGAGTGGGAGGGGCGTGCTCATGTCGGAATACCAGCAGGGTCATTTCCTGCACCGATTCATCCACCAGAATGCTATTGTCCTGAAGTGGCAGGGTATCCGGCCGGGTTGCCTTTTCAAACATGTGGAAAAAAACACGTTCCAGTTTTTCGGCATTGGCTGCCAGTTGATAGAAACCATGGGTGCTGGTGGCAAGCTGCTGCAGCAGCTTTTTATCGGCATTAGTGGAGAGCGCGATGGTGTTGACGGTGACACCGGCCTGCTGGAATCTGGGCAGAATTTTATTCAGAATGCGGCGCCGGGAGGCCGCGCTTTGCTCGCCATCTCCGGCGATATCCACGTAGCCATCGGTCAGGAGAATGATGCTGCGTTGGGTTTTGTCGTCCGGATGCTTCCAGTCCCAGGTGGCCTCTTTAAAGCTGCCTTCTATATTGGTATCCAGGCCGTGGGCGCTGATTTTGTCCGCCGCCAGCAAGGCCTTCTTGCGCCAGGTATGGTCCACCTGGCCGAGGGGAACCAGCATATTGACATAACGGCCGAAGGTCCAGATGCCCGCCCGGGTGCCATCGGGGAGCAGTTCGGTGAGCAGCCTCAGCGCGGGAATCCGTAAATTCTGCGGGTCATTCTGTTTCATGCTGCCGGAGACATCGATCAGAATTCTGATATCCTTGTTGCCGGCGCCATAGGTGGTGCCCATCAGGAACAGACTGATCAGCAGTGTAGTGCAGCGGTAGAGGTGAATGTTTTTCAAGCGTTGTCTGTTTCAGTTATGTGCGTGTCGGGTACGGTTAGTTATCGGCTTAAGCGTATGCTTCCTTTAAAGAATAGGGTGTGAGTTGTGAACCGGCTGCCGGGCTTCAAGGTGCCGGTGGAGGGCAAAAAAATGAAAAAAACACAGGGGAAGAAAGGTGTTTCAATGATTGAAAGCCTGTTTCGGCGGCGTAACAAAGGCCGCCGTGTACTGGATGAGGTAGCGGGATTTGCGACCCTGGTGGGTGGTCACGTCCGCCTGCGCGGTCATTTTGAAGGTACTGACAATTGTATTGTCAATGGGGTGGTGGAGGGTGACTGCGAACTGACAGGGATGCTGGTTCTGGGCGAACAGGCGCGCTGGCGTGGTAATATCGTAGCTGCCAATGCGGTGATTTCCGGCGAGGTGAACGGTAATATTGCGACCAGGGAAAAACTGGAGCTGACATCAAGCGCCCGGGTGTATGGTGCGATCTCCAGCGCCGCCATCGCGATTGCCAGCGGCGCCATCCATGAAGGAGAGATTCACATGGAGCGGGGGCCTGATATAGTCCGCTTCCAGGAAAAAAGAAAATCTACAGTAGACTAATCCGCTTCTCTAAAAAGTTCTTGCGCTATAACCCAGCATTTTGATAAGGTTATACGTGCCTTAATTATGCCCGTGAACAGCCGGGCGTGGGCTGCATCATTAAGTCATTAATCACAAATAGACCAAATAATAAATTGAGGAGGGAGTAATGTCTGAAAAAAGCGCCAGCCAACACGATGCTTTTCTGGTGATTACCCTGGCGGTGATCGTTACTGTGCTATATTTTGTGGCTACACGAGTTTTAGCCCACTGATTTTCTGATTCAGTAGCTGCGCCCCTGGAGGCACATCGCCGCATCATGCGGGTCTTCAGGGGCCACTCCTTAAAATTCCATTATATAGAATCAGGGGCTCGCTTTTTGTGGGCACCTGAGGCTCATCATGCGTCCTTAGCCCTTGACTTGTCGCTACCCTTCTGGTAATTAGTCATTTACCATACTAATAGTATGACTATATTAGGTATGGGTATTCCATTTCAATCCGTTATAAATTGGAAGGAGGTGAGCTCATGGCTGGAAACAGAGACGCAGCGAGTGATGATGGTTTTGTATGTATTGCGCTGGCGATTATAACGGCCTTGCTTTATCTGGTTGCCGTATCTTTTTAATTCTCTAATTTTTAAAGTTAAAGCATAGCGTTTGTAAATCTGCTGGAAGCAAGCCATACCCTCTGGTGGGTGTGGCTTGCTTCCGCTTGTGTCGCGCGTCGTACACAGCCTGGTTGTTAGCTGTTCTGTCAGAACGTAGAATGACTGCTATGGAGCACAAACGGGCGCTGCTTGATTTATTATCCGATGGTCGGTTTCATTCCGGTAGGCAACTGGGTGATACGCTGGGTATCAGCCGTAGCGCTGTCTGGAAACATCTTCATGCTCTGGAGCATAGGGGTATTGAAATCCATACCGTACGGGCTAAGGGCTACCGGCTTGCCAAACCGCTGGAGTTTTTGTCCCGGGAGAAGATTCGCGCCTTGCTGCCAATGACGAGCAGGCGGCTCATCTCAGGGATTGAGATTCATCAGACAATCGCTTCTACCAATCGTTATTTGCTGGACAGCCTGGTCCGGGGTGGTCCTTCCGCATATGTCTGTCTGGCGGAGTCCCAGTGGGACGGCCGGGGGCGGCGAGGAAAAAGTTGGGTCTCACCCTATGCCTGCAACCTCTATCTTTCTTTGAGCTGGCGGTTTTCGGAGATGCCTGTGGCCTTCACGGCGCTGGGCCTGGTGGTTGCCGTGGCCCTGACGCGTGCACTGAACGCGATGGGTTTGCGGGAGGTCCGGCTCAAATGGCCTAATGATGTGCTCTGGGGGGCAGGCAAGCTGGCCGGGATTCTGCTGGAATTGAGCGGCGAATCAGGGGGGCCCTATAACGTGGTGATCGGTGTCGGGCTGAATATCAGGATGCCCGCTCACCTTGCGGGGGGGATCGGTCAGCCCTGGAGTGATCTGGAACAGGCCCTGGGAAAGGGGGTCTCCCGCAATCAGGTCTGCGCCATGGTATTGCATCATCTGCTGGAGGTATTATGTCACTTTCAACAGTGGGGTTTCGCCTCCTTCATAGAGGAATGGCGCCAGCATGATGCCACTTATGGCAAAGCAGTCACTATCGTTTTGCCGGAGCAGAGATTTTCAGGCATTGCCGCGGGGATTGATGATAATGGTGCCTGTCTGTTACGCCATCGGGACAAGCTATACCGTTTCATGTCAGGGGATGTCAGCCTCAGGGCGGCCTCCTGAGTGATTGGGTGGCAGCGTCCCGCGGGGGGGATCCGGCGGTGATGCTGGTGGTTGATATGGGCAATACCCGCATCAAATGGAGCATGGTGCACGGCCAGGTCCTCAATGTAGTCTATGCGGTCCGGCATGGCGGTGATATCAAGGCCCTGCTTGATCATCCCTCATGGTGCCAGATGCCCAGGCCTGAACGCATTGTCGTCTCCAATGTGCTGGGGGCCTCTTTTGCTGCCGGCTTGTCCGCGTGGGTAGCTGACTGCTGGGGCAGCGAGATTGAGTATGTTTCGGCAGCGGAGCGTGGTTTTGATATCCTTCATTGCTATCAGGATATTAACCGCCTGGGCGTGGATCGCTGGGTGAGTATGGTTGCGGTTCATGCGCGCTGGCCCGGCGCTAGCTGCATCTGTGATTGCGGGACTGCGCTGACCATTGATTTTCTGACGGCAGAGGGTCGACACCAGGGGGGCTTGATCCTGCCGGGACTGGAAATGATGAGAAAAGCACTTAGCGAAGACGCCCGGGCGATTGATATCGGACCTGATCATGATGAAGAACCCGCGCTTTCCCTGTATGCCAGGAATACGAGCAACGCTGTTATGAAGGGGACTTTATATGCATTGGTGGCGGCGATTTCGCGTATTGTCGCGGATGCACGGACGCAAACCGCGGAGCCGCTGAACGTCATTATCACCGGTGGCGATACCGCCAGGCTGTTGCCGTTGTTGGGCGATGATTTTGAACACCAACCCAACCTTGTATTGCAAGGTCTGGCGCTGATTGCTGCAGCAAACAAGTGAGAATATTATTTCTTTTGCTGCTGCTGCTGAATGTTGCTTTTTTCGCCTGGCAGTATCGTATGCAGCAATCCACAGGCGCCATTTTTCCCACTCCGGAGGTGTCCCCGGAGGCTGGACAGCAGCTGCTGCTGCTACGCGAGCGTAAGCCTGAGTCCCGGCCCCCGCACCATTCCACGCCGCTTCCTGTTAAGACCGCCGTTGTATCCACCACCTGTTATCGGGTCGGACCCTTTGACACGGCTGCGCATGCCACGACCTTTAGTCGTGCGACAGCCTTGCGGGATTTTGCTCACGAACTCAGGGAGGCGCATGAGGAACGGCTGGATAATTATTGGCTCAAGTGGGCTGCTGCCTTGAGCATCGACGACGCCCGCGGTGTGTTGAGACGCTTGCAGGCCAAAGGCGTACACGATATTGCCATCACGCCTCTGGGCAATCACCAGTACACCATTTCACTGGGGGTTTTCAGGCAGCGCGCCACCCTCGCGCAGCGTCAGCAGAGGCTTGCTGCGCTGGGTTTCTCGCCTGTCGTGAAAAAGCGTTATCGGATGGTTTCCCGTTATTGGTTTCGTTTTGTCGGACGTGGTCCAGCAGCGGTGCGGCTGGGTTCTTTGCTGGCGGAGCTGGCGGAGAAATTCTCCGGAGTGACGGTGAAGAAGGCAGCCTGTACCCAGGCCGCGCCTGCCAATAGCCGCCCAGTTGCCTTTCCAGAACGTATAAAATAATATAGGTGCTGATTTCAC
>CAZFJS010000091.1:6982-8109 GCA_964519605.1 uncultured Gammaproteobacteria bacterium | reverse complement strand
GGATCATGGTATGAAGTATGCGCATCCTGGTGCCTCCGGTATTTTGTTCAGTCTTGCTGTTTCTGGCTGGCGGCGATTCGCAAGCGCAGGGCATTCAACTTAATAAACCCCGCGGCATCCTGCTGGTTATATTTACCGGCATCGTCCTCAAAGGTCGCGATCTCCGCATCGAACAGGCTGTCGCTTGTGGATTTGCGGCCGACTACCTGCACCTGTCCCTTGTAAAGCTTCAGGCGCACTTCGCCATTGACTGTCCGTTGTGATTGATCAATCATCTGCTGCAACAGCGCCCGTTCCGGGCTCCACCAATAACCATTGTAGATCAGACTGGCGTAACGGGGCATCAGTTCGTCCTTGAGGTGGGCCACCTCGCGATCCAGGGTAATGGATTCGATGGCACGATGGGCCTTGAGCATGATGGTGCCACCGGGGGTTTCGTAACAGCCACGCGACTTCATACCCACATAGCGATTCTCCACGATATCGAGACGACCGATGCCATTGCAGCTGCCCAGTTGATTCAGTCGCAGCAGCACCTGGGCCGGGGTCATGCCTTCACCATTGATGGCCACGATATCACCGCGGCTGAATTCAAGCTCCACATAGATCGGCTGATCCGGCGCCTCTTCGGGCGCCACCGACCAGCGCCACATGTCCTGTTCAGGTTCGCACCAGGGATCTTCCAGGGGACCGCCCTCATAGGAAATGTGCAGCAAATTGGCATCCATGGAATAAGGCGATTGACGGCCGCGTTTCTGTTCCACCGGAATACCATGCTGTTCGGCATAAGCCAGCAGTTTCTCCCGGGAGTTCAGGTTCCACTCACGCCACGGGGCGATAATCGCAATATCCGGCTCAAGGGCATAAGCGCCCAACTCAAAACGAACCTGATCATTGCCCTTGCCCGTGGCGCCATGGGAAATGGCATCGGCGCCGGTTTCCCGGGCGATCTCCACCAGCCGTTTGGCGATCAGCGGCCGGGCGATGGAGGTGCCCAGCAGATATTCGCCCTCATAAATTGTATTGGCACGGAACATGGGGAAAACATAATCGCGTGCAAATTCCTCGCACAAATCCTCGATGTAGATCTCCCGCACGCCCAGGGCCTCGGCCTTGGCGCGGGCAGG
>CAZFJS010000091.1:0-6882 GCA_964519605.1 uncultured Gammaproteobacteria bacterium | reverse complement strand
AGATTGCCGGCCACCATCATTACCGCTTCGCCGATCAAAGTGTCGGCGTGATCGGCGAGAAAATGCACGCCGATGATTCGCCGGTTGGCCTTGTCGGCCACGATCTTGATCATACCCAGGGTCTCGCCGGTCATCATCGCCTTGGCATCAATGCTGAAAGGCATCTTGACCTCTACAGCATCGATGCCCTTTGCCTTGGCCTGGGCCACGGAGAGCCCTACGAAGGCCGCCTGGGGACGGGTGAAAATCACCCCGCAGTCCCTGTCCTGATCATATTTCGCTGTTTCACCCGCAATCGTGGCGGCGGCCACCCGACCCTGCTGACCAGCCGTGTGGGCGAGCATCAAGCCACCGATGACATCGCCCACGGCAAAGATATGAGCCTTGCTGGTGCGGCAGCTGGCGTCTGCCTGGATCACGCCGTGCGCCACGGCAACTCCGGCATCATCTAACTGCAAAGGTGCCAGTACCGGTCGCTTGCCGGTCGCGATGAGCACATAGTCGCACTCGAGCTGACAGGTCTCGCTACCGGCTTCCCGATAGCCGACCTGCATGGCGCCAGGCTCGCCCTGAATGCTGTCAATCTGCACTGCGGTGTGCAGCTCAAGCCGCGGCTCTTCCTTCAGTATAGCGGTCAGCTGTGTGGCGATTTCATCCTCCACCTCAGCCAAAATGCGCTCCTGCGCTTCCAGCAGCGTCACCTGGGTGCCGAAATCCTGAAAAATCTGCGCCATTTCCAGACCGATGGCGCCGCCACCGATGACTACCAGGCGCTGCGGTGCTGCCGTCAAGGCCCAAACGGTATCGGAGGTGAGTACGCCGCCATTGACCAGCCCCTGATCGGCACCTGGAATCGGTGGTACAAAAGGCGGTGCACCCGTGGCAATCACGGCACAGCCAAAACTGATCTGCTGTGTCTGACTGCCATCCCCCGGCGCAGGCCGCTGGAACGGATCATCAATATTGGCGGAGCTATCCACCGCTATCTGGTGATCCGAGATGAAGGAGGCAAAACCCTGGATCACCTTGATCCTCACACCGGTATCGGTCTTCAGCGCCATCTCACCACGGGTCTGCAGCACCTCCCGACGAGTCTTTTCCAGCAGCGACCAATCGAGACTGGCCCGGTCCGTCCCTGCGATCCCCAGATGGATATCATGCGCACGATCACGGATGCGATCTGCCGCGGCGCGCCATGCCTTGGAAGGGATGCAACCGCGCCACAGGCATTCCCCACCGGGGAAAGGCGCATCATTGATCATGGCCACCCGGATACCCTGGCCGGCAAGATCACGGGCGCAGTCCTCGCCGCCGGGACCACCACCAATCACCACGACATCGTAATCCCAGTCACCTTCGGGAATTGCCGGCCCCGGTGATCCCATCCAACGCTCCGGCTGCTCAATAGCCTGCTTCAGGGCATTGAGGTACTGGGCCACCTGGGCCCCATTGACCACCCGGTGATCCGCCGTGATGGTCAGCGGCATGCCCTGTTCCCCCACAGCGGCAATGGCCAGAATGGCTGCGGTACCCGGCGTGGGAATGGCATCAAAATAACTGACGCCCAACATCCCCATGTTGGAGACCATAAAGGTGGGATTGGTAAATTCCTCCGGCTTGAGGCGGCGGATGCGGGCCTTGCCCAGCAGTTCTTTCCAGTCAGCATTCAGTTCCTCCAGACTGCGCGCCTCACAGGCACGCAACACCGGCACCACCAGACCACCGTCATCGGCGGCCACTGCCATACCGATATCCACCTGGCTCCGCTCCACCAGTTTGTCCACGGGCTGATAGGTCCAGTTCATACGGGGATAATCCTGCATGGCCACGGCACAGGCCTTGGCAATGGCCACGGTCACTGAGACGCCATTTTTCCTGGCTGCCCGGATCAGGGCATCGGGATGGGCATTAACGGTTACATGGAAGGTGGGCATGCTCAGGGCACCGCTCATGTTCTGGCTGATGGCGCGCTCCAGCGAGCTCATCTTGCGACCTTCACCCGGCACCTCGATCACCGGCGCCGCAGGGGCGCCTACGGGCGCCGCCCCACCGCCCTGGCGGGCGGCCTGCTGAACATCCGTGGCACTAATGGCTTGATCGACCCCGCTGCCGCTTAGCGTATTGAGATCAACCCCATATTCCGCCGCCAGCCGCCGGGCGTAGGGTGAGGCCTGGCGTCCACCTGCCGGCCGCGGCGCCGGGGTGACTCCCGTCGCAGGCGCCGCTGGGGACGATGTTTCAGCAGGCCGGGACGCCGCCTGTGCGGGCGCCGGCTCGCCACTAGCCGATCCGGCTGTGCTGGCTAACGTGGCAGTGGATGTTTCGCTGACGACCTGCTCACTGTTTTCCACCAGATAGGCCATCACGCCGCCTACCGACACGACACTGTCCACCACAACCATGGGACCGGATAAATAACCTTCGCGGAAGACTTCCACATCCATGATCGCCTTATCGGTCTCTACCGTGGCGACCACATCGCCACGCTCGATCTTGTCACCGATGTTCTTTTCCCAGCTGACCAGCACCCCTTCCGTCATGGTGTCGGAAAGCTGTGGCATCTTGATGCTATGTACCACTCCCTGAGGCTCAGAAACGGATGCTTCCTCCGCCACAGCCGAGGCAGCAACAGGCGAGGCAGTCGCTTCCGCCACCGAGCTTGCAGCAGGCGAACGGCTATCTCCACCTGCTGTTGCTGTTGCCGGTGCAGCCTCGTCCCCCACCTCTTCCGGGGTGGGTACCAGACGGGCAATGGGCTCCCCCACCGGCACCGTAGCATCGACCTGAGCCAGGGGCCCGGACAGATAACCTTCACGGAAGACTTCCACATCCATAATGGCCTTGTCGGTCTCCACCGTGGCAACAACATCACCGCGCTCAACCTTGTCGCCGATGTTCTTTTCCCAGCTAACCAGCACCCCCTCCGTCATGGTATCGGAAAGCTGTGGCATCTTTATCGTGTATCGGTCTCCCATGAATCTTCCTCAAGGCTGTTGATAACGGAGAGGATACCGTGATCTGGATAAAAAACAATCCAAATCAGGGTAGCGCCCGTGAATGTCCATCCGCCCTGTATACCGACGGATGGACATGAGCCGCTATCGTTCTACATTCAGTGGTTTTGTTTTTCCGGCAGGATACTCAGTACCCTTTCCACGACATCGTGGACATTGGGTATGGCGGCCTTTTCAAGGCTGTGGTTATAGGGGATAGGCACATTGGCCGCGGTCACCCGGCATGGCGGCGCATCCAGTTCGAAAAAGCATTCTTCATTGAGGATAGCCATCACTTCTGAACCCACGCCCACCGGCGCCTCGGCTTCTTCAACGATCACCGCCTTGTGGGTATGGCTCACCGAAGCCCGGATACCGGCACGATCCAGGGGGCTCAGGGCATAGAGATCCACGACTTCGGCCTCGATACCGTGCTGGCGCGACAACAGCTCGGCGGCCTGCAGACACCAGTGAACCGAAATGTTATAGCCGAACAGGGTGATGTCGCGCCCGGGGCGCACCACTTCGGAACCTTCCAGAGGATGGAAATACTCTTCGTCCGGCACTTCACCCTTGAGGTTATACATCAATTCATGTTCGTTGATAAAAACCGGATCGGCACAGCGCACTGCGGATTTCAGCAGACCATAAGCCTGCTTGGGCGTGGAGGGTGTCACCACCCGCAAACCGGCAATACCCATGAACACCTTTTCCATACGGGCGGAATGCTGGGCCCCCAGCTGATGGGCCGTCCCACCGGGAGAGCGGATAACAATTGGCGCAGTTAACTGCCCACCGGACATATAACGCACCTTGGCCGCAGTATTCACAATCTGGTCAGTAGCCAGCCAGGCGAAATTAACGGACATAATTTCGATAATCGGCTTAATCCCTACGAAGGAAGCACCGATGCCCACCCCGGTATATCCATTTTCGCTGATAGGTGTATCGATGACACGTTCGGCACCATACTTTTCATAGAGCCCCTGGGTCGCCTTGTAGGTCCCCCCGGCAACACCGATATCCTCCCCCATCACGATCACCAGAGGATCGTTGGACAGTTCCTCATCATGGGCGCGGCGCAGCGCCTCCCAATACATTATCTGAGCCATTAAAGCCTCCCGCCGTGAACATAAGGATCATTTTCAGCCAGTACATACTTCTCCAGCGCCGCAACGGATGGCTCGGGGGATTCTTCGGCAAAACGAACTACTTCATTTTCGATATGATCGATGATTTCCCGGTCCATGGCCTTGAACTCCTCCAGGCTCAGGTCACGGGCATCGATCAGGCGACTGCGCAGGATGCCGATCGGGTCGCGCTTGAGCCACTGGCCCTCCTCCGCCTTGGTACGATAGGCATTGGAGTCGGACATGGAGTGGCCACGATAACGATAAGTCATCAACTCCAGAAAATAGGGGCCCTTGCCGGAGCGGACATGATCCACGGCCTCTCTGGCCGCCTCATAAACCACCTCTACATCCTGACCGTCTACCTGGCGGGCGGGAATATCGTAAGCGGCAGCACGCTTATACTGGTCCAGAACGGCGGTGGAACGATCGATGCGGGTACCGATCCCGTACAGGTTGTTTTCACAGACATACAACACCGGCAAATTCCACACCTTGGCGATATTGAGAGATTCATGGAAGGTACCCTGATTGTTGGCAGCATCCCCCAGAAAACAGATGGCGATTTCATCACTGCCTTTCATCTTGATCCCCTTGGCGATACCGGCAGCCAGGGGAAAAGGCCCCCCCACCAGGGCATAGCCGCCCATGAAATGGTGTTTCACATCGAAGATATGCATGGAGCCGCCGCGTCCCTTACTGGAACCCGTCTCCTTGGCATACAGTTCCGCCATCACTTCCCGGGGATCCGCGCCGCACTTGATGGCATGAATATGATCCCGGTAACCGGTTATCACATAGTCAGACCCCGGTCGCGCAGCTTCCAGCACGCCAAAGGCGCAGGCCTCTTCTCCCGAGTAGAGATGCAGAAAACCACCAATCTTACGCTCCACATAGGCCTCGTAACACCGTTCCTCAAAACGGCGGGCATACAGCATCTCGCGCAATATACGTTTTTTATCCGCCACTTCGAGGGTAGAAACGCTTGCCTCCCCCGAGCCCTGTTGCACATAGCCTGGCATCACATTCATAGGCTAACCGTCCTTATTCTGGTTTATATGAAAAATTGTTTTATACTGCTTACTCAATATGTCCAGGTTTGCATGCGCCCTGGTTTTTAGTCGGGCAAAATTGCAGAAACCCGTCAACTCTGGCCCGATATGATCAGCTTTTTCAGACATCAGGTCAAGAAATAACCATACAATATACAAGGTATTAGGCCGTGAAAATCAGAATAATACAACAGCCCACGCTCCCTGAGCAGAAAGATATCAATGACCTCAGCAACCTGATCATCCTGCTGCCCAAACAGACAGAGACTGGCCGCTGGCCCGCCTTTCCATATAGAGACAAGCTAAAAAATAGACTTCAATTTACTGATTATAAAATAAATTCAGAAAAACCTACATTCATGGATCTGCCTAACGACAGGGCGACCAGGGTCTCTCTGAGTAGCTATGATGACCAGATCAGTCCCTTCGCACTGCTGGAACTCGCGCGCAAACATGCCACCATTCACCTGGAGCAGCAGCCACATACAGTGATGATCATGCTGCCTGGCATCCGCAAACATGCCGATCGCCAGCGTCTGGCTGATGCCCTGATCAGCGCGCTGCTGGCAGGCAATGCGCCCCTGCCCTGCTACAAGAGTCAGCACCCGCCCCGCAAAACCCTGAGAAAAATCGTCCTCTGCGGTCTGCAAGGGCAGATCGATCTGCGACGTACGGTCGCGGAATCCGCCGGCAATGCCCTGGCCCGGGAGCTGACGGCCACACCGCCCAACGAGCTGACCCCGGCGATTTACCGCCGCCGCCTGGCCAAAGTGGCGCGCGTTGAAGGTTGGAAAATGCGTTTTCTGAACCAGAAAAACCTGCAGCAGAAAGGCGCCGGAGCCTTCCTGGCCGTCGCCCAGGGCAGTCCCGATGCCGATGCCGGCATTGTCCAGCTAAGCTATAGCCCCGGCCGAGGCAAAAAAAACAAGGCGCTGGCCCTGGTGGGCAAGGGCATCTGTTTTGATACCGGCGGCATGAATCTGAAACCGGCCAGGCACATGCACGGCATGCACGAAGACATGCAGGGCAGCGCTGTCGCCCTGGGCACACTGCTCGCACTCAGTCGCCTGAAGGCCCCTTTCCCAGTTCACTGCTGGCTGGCCCTGGCGCAGAATCACATCGGCCCCCGGGCCTACAAACAAAACGATGTGATTACCGCCAGCAACGGCACAACGATCGAGGTGATGCACACTGACGCCGAAGGGCGCATGGTGTTGGCCGATACCCTGGCCCTGGCGGCGACAGAAAAACCCGGCCTGATCATCGATTACGCCACCCTGACCGGCGCCTGCGTCTATGCGCTGAGCACCCGTTACAGTGGCGCCTGCAGCAACCGTGAAGCATTGGTTCCCGCCATCATGACGGCCGGACGGGACAGCGGCGAGCGGGTCTGGCCGTTCCCGATGGATGAGGATTTTGAGCAAGCGCTGGAAAGCCAGGTGGCGGATATCAAACAGTGCAGCCTGGAAGGTGAAGCCGACCACATCCTCGCCGCCCGCTTTCTCAAACGCTTCGTCAAGGACACACCCTGGATCCATATCGACCTGTCGGCCGGCAACCACAAGGGGGGGCTGGCTCACATTCCCACCGACATCACCGGCTTCGGTGTGCGCTTCAGCCTCAGTCTGTTACTGGATCAGCAGATCCTCGCAGCTGAACTTTGACAGCCACAGCCGCAGCCAGCTACCCTTGCCTGAGCTGATCGCA
>CAZFJS010000090.1:0-8231 GCA_964519605.1 uncultured Gammaproteobacteria bacterium | reverse complement strand
CACCCGGAATACGATACCATCAGCCTGCTGAAGGAATACAAACGGGAAGTAAGCCGCTATGCCCGGTGGGAGCGCGACGACTACCCGCCGCTGCCGGATAACTACTTTAACCTGCAAATTCAGGCCATACTCGATGAGCACAGGGACCAGGTGATGGCCGCCCGCGGCAGCAGAAAACCCATGCCGGCCTTTCCGGAACAGCTGGTCACCCCTGCACTTCACAATACCTGGCACGATACCGCCGAGGCCGTCATCAACAACTGGATCGGCAAGGTCTACCAGATCACCCACCAGGATCGCAAAATCCCCTTCATGGACGGGATCAACCCACAGGATCCTCTGGGCCTGCGCTGACAGCGCCCCCAGGAATCCACCACACTTCGGGGAAACGAAGCACACAATATCTGGCGTGCTCTTTGCATAATATTCATCCAATCATGAGGAAATGGATGAATATTTGACATGTACAACCCGTATTTCGGTCTCCAGAGCCCGCCATTCCGCATCACACCGGATACCCGGCGATTTTTTGGCGGGGGTCAGCGGGCAGCTGTCCTCGAAACATTGAAATACGCCATTCTTTCCGGAGATGGCATGATCAAGGTCACCGGAGAGGTCGGCACCGGCAAAACCATGCTCTGCCGCATGTTGCAGGAGCAAATGCCGGCTGAGGTAACCGTGGTCTACCTGGCCAACCCGAGTCTGTCACGGGATGAAATCCTGCATGCCATCGCCCTGGAACTGGGACTGGATGGTATGGCAGCAAGCCGCCATTTCGAACTTCAGCAGGCACTGACGGCACACCTGCTATCTGAATACCGCGCCGGCCGCCGCGTCATCATCTTTATTGAAGAAGCCCAGTGCATGCCTCTTGAGACACTGGAAGAAATCCGCCTGCTGTCCAATCTGGAAACCCGTCAGGACAAACTCCTGCAGCTGGTGATGTTTGCCCAGCCGGAATTGAATCAACTGCTGCAGAAAATAGAATTACGCCAACTACGCGACCGCATCAGCCTGTCTCTGGAGTTGCAGCCGCTGCAGGCCCGGGATGTGCGTCACTATGTACGTTTCCGTTTGCACTGCGCCGGTCAGCGTGGCGGCGATCCATTCACCCGGGGCGCCTATCTACTACTCAGCCATGCATCCAGTGGTCTGATCCGCCGCATTCATATCCTCGCCGATAAGGCCTTGCTGGCGGCCTATGCCAATAACACGGACACCGTGAACTGGCGGCATATGCGCCAGGCAATCCGCGACAGCGAATTCCATAGCCATGCCCTGCTGGCACTCAAACCCTGGTTCTCTGCGGGACTGACCGCAGTACTGCTCGCCAGCACCATGATCGGCTGGCAATCCTGGGCCAATAACCGCACCACCAAAGCGGCGACAATCGCAATTCAGGCGCCTGCGCTGGTTGACCGCAGCGCTGTCCAGTCGCCCCCTGAGCAGCCACCAATCGCTAAGCTCACTCCCCGCACTTCCCTCTCTGCATGGCGTCTGAAGGCCTCACAGCGTTGGTTATCCCTGCCAGGAAAATCCGGACAGCTGACGATCCAGGTCATGCTCACCGATGATGACAAACTGGAAACACTGGAAAAACTTTTACAAAGCAAGGAAATCCGGCCACTGGCCAATCATTTATACCTGCAAAAGACCACCATTGGCGGCCGCCAACGCTGGAATGTACTTTTTGGTGAATTTGCCGATAAAAAGCTAGCGCAGCAGGCACTCATGCGCTTACCTGCCGGACTGCAGGCCCAGCGACCCTTCCTGCGCTCACTGCGCAGGATGAGAGAATCATTCACAACAGCCATGATGATGAAAGCGGAAAAACGCGGATGAAAGCGGCAATCAGAAAACTGGCGGCCTCCTTAATCATTTTAAGCCTGGCAAGCGGTCCGGGGTGTGCGCCCGTGCCTTCGCGGCCGGCGGCAGGACACCTGAAACCGGCGCCGACCGTCAGTGGCATACCCGGCACCGTGATCGGGCTACCCGTGGTACCCCCACCGCAACCGGCGCACAAGGCAGCTACTTATAGCCTGGTGGTAACCGATGTGCCGGTAAAGGAACTGCTGTTTTCCATGGCGCGGGACGCCCATATCAATATCGACATCCACCCCGACCTCAAAGGCCAGGTCACCCTCAATGCCCTGGATCAAACCGTAGCACAAATTCTCGAGCGTATTGCCGCGCAGGTCCCCATACGCTACCGCTTCGACGATAAGCTACTGATCGTCGAACCTGACAAACCCTATCTACAGACTTACCGTATCGATTACGTCAACCTGACCCGTTCCAGCAAAAGCAGCAACAGCATCGCCACCCAAATCGCGTCGACGGGCCAATCGGCAGTGGCAGGTGGCAGTGGTAGCAGCAGTGCCAGTTCCGGTTCCGGCTCCAGCTCGGGAAACAACTCGGTCACAGAGGTGAGCAGTCACTCAGAGAATCCTTTCTGGGAAACCTTGCGTAGCAATATCACCGCCCTGCTCGGGCTGAATGCCGACAAGACAGCCGGGGAAAGTGCGGTCATCATCAATCGCGCCTCCGGCATGCTGACCGTACGGGCAACCCAGCGCCAGCAGCAACGGGTGCGCAGCTACATCGGCATGCTGATGGACAACGCCCAGCGACAGGTACTGATCGAGGCGACCGTGGTGGAGGTGCAACTGAAAAACGACTACCAGCTCGGTGTCGACTGGTCACGACTGGCCGACAGGGCCACCGGCCTCAGCCTGACCCAGTCTCTGCTGGGCACCAACCTGGCCAACCCGCCGAATTTCGTCCTGAATTTTGCCAAAAAGAGCGATACCGCAGGCAACATCTCGGCTACTGTCAAACTGCTGCAGGAATTCGGCAACGTCAAGGTGCTGTCCAGCCCCAAGATTATGGCGATTAATAATCAGACGGCGCTGCTGAAAGTGGTAGACAACCTGGTCTATTTCACCATTGAGGCGGATACCACGCTTTCCCAGACTATTTCCCAGACCACCTTCACCACCACACCACACAGTGTGCCGGTCGGCTTTGTCATGTCGGTGACACCCCAGATTGGCAAGGACCAGAACGTCACGATGAATGTCCGCCCGACCATTTCCCGGGTCATCGGTTTCGTTAACGACCCCAACCCGGCACTGGCCCAGAACAATATCGATAGCAGGGTGCCACAGATTCAGGTCAGAGAGATGGAATCCGTGCTGCGCATCCACAGCGGGCAGGTCGCCGTGCTGGGCGGCCTGATTCAGGACAGCATCGATCTCTCAGACAGCGGCCTGCCCGGCCTGAGCCGTATCAAGGGCATCGGTAATGCCTTCAACTACCGCAACAACAAGATCAAGAAAACAGAGCTGGTCATTTTTCTGCGCCCGCGCGTGATCACTAACCTGCATGCGCCGCTGGACGTCTATGCCGAATATCTACCGAAACCCGGCCAGCCGTTGGCGCCGGCCCATGCCAATTCCCGGGAGGTATGGCAATGAGCCTGCTGATGGATGCCTTGCAACGGGCCGAACAGGATAAAACACGCGCACCCGGCGACCACAAGGTGGCAGCCGCACCCACTGTAGACGAGACGCTGGAGCTAACGCTCATCGATGAAACGGAGGTGGAAACAGAGGTAGCTCCGGGAGCGGAGCCGGGCACATCCGAAAATAAAAGCGATGACAGTGGTGTCCCGGACAGGGCCTATGCCCGGCAACTGACTGCGGCAGGCCGCCAAAGCCGTCGCGTGAGGCCGTGGCTGCTCTACGGCAGCGGAATAATATTGATTATGTTCATTGTCGGGGCTTACTATTTCTGGCAGCTGTCACGCGCCCCGACCGACATGCTCGCCGTCATCAACATACCGGCCACCAATCCTGACAAACAGGCACTGCCACCGTCCAATGACAGTCTGACAACACACCAGCCTGTGCCTGCACAGACTACCCGGACCACACCGACTGCCGTCCAACCCAGACCACCGCTTGCGAAGCCCCTGTCCCGTCATACCCCGCCCAGTCGCCAGGCAAGCAAACCGGCTGCGCGATCACGCCAGATTAACAGCATCCACCTGCGCAAAAGACCTCAGATCGATCAAACAGGCAATGCGCTGAAGGCGGCCTATGAGGCCTACCGCAACAATCGTTTAATGCAAGCTGATCGACTTTATGGCCAGGTGTTACAACACTTGCCGCGCAATCGTGATGCACTGCTGGGACTGGCTGCTATTTCGCTGCGTCAGAACGACAAGGCACGCGCCGTGCGCTACTACCGCAAGCTGGCACAGCTGAATCCCCAGGACCCCATCGCCAGACCGGCATTGATCGAGCTGACCGCTGGCACGGATTCGCCGGATGCTATCAGCAAACTCAGGGAATGGATACAAACAGATCCCGATAATGCCCTGCTGTATTTCACCCTCGGCAACCGCTATGCCGGCAAGGCCCGCTGGCAGCAAGCACAAGATGCCTATTTCCGTGCCTATCAGCTGGACCCTGGCAATGCCGATTTTGCCTTCAATCTGGGTGTCAGCCTCGACCGCCTTAACAAAAAACAACTGGCCCTCAACTACTATCACCAGGCACTGAGTAATGCCAGCAACAGACCCAGTGCTTTTGACCGCACCCAGGCCGGCAAGCGCATCGCTTCACTGGAAAACGAATCACGGACCTCACCATGACCGCTGTGGCTAAACCAAGACGGATAGGGGACCTGTTGATCGCCAAGGGTGTGCTCACCCAGGACCAGCTCAACATCGCCCTCACCGAACAGAAACGTAGTAGCGAACAGCTGGGCAAGATCATCGTTGCCCTGGGCTTCGTCACCGAATCCGTAGTGCGCGACACCCTGGGGGAAGCACTCGGCCAGGAATCCGTCGACCTCGGCAAGGTGGTTGTCGATGTTGATGTCCTCCAGTTGATTGACAAGGAAATCGCCCGCCGCTACCGCGTGCTGCCGCTGTCCATCGATAACAAACAAAAGCTGCTGACACTGGCCATGGCCGACACCTTCAATGTCGTGGCCGTTGATCAGCTGCGCGCACTGCTGGGCGGTGACTATGAAATTATCCCGGTACTGGCCGGCGAATCGGAAATAGAAAGCGCCATTGACCAGTTTTATGGCTTCGACTTATCCGTAGATGGCATCCTCAACGAGATTGAAACCGGAAAAGTCGATTACAGCACCCTGCGGGGAGAGTCCGATGAATACAGCCAACCACTGGTCAGGCTGGTGGATGCCCTGTTGTCCGATGCGGTGAAAAAAGATGCTTCCGATATTCATTTTGAACCCGAACGCGGCTTTCTGCGTATCCGTTACCGTATCGATGGCGTGCTGCGCCAGGTCCGCAGTCTGCACCAGAATTACTGGGCCGCCATTGCGGTGCGGCTCAAGGTCATTTCCGGGATGAACATCGCCGACACGCGCTCACCTCAGGATGGCCATATTTCGCTGACACTGTTCGGGCGACCCATCGATTTTCGCGTTTCGTCCCAGCCCACCATGCACGGCGAGAATATCGTCCTGAGAATTCTCGATCGCAACAAGGGGATCGTCCCACTGGATGACCTGGGCCTTTCAGACGAGGCCTTATCTTCCCTGCGCCTGATGATGGCCCGTCCCGAAGGCATTATTCTGGTGTCAGGTCCAACGGGCAGCGGCAAAACCACCACGCTGTACTCGATGCTGAACTATATCAACAATGAAACTGTCAACATCATGACCCTGGAAGATCCGGTGGAATATCCCATGGCGATGATCCGCCAGACCTCCATCAATCTGTCCGCGAAACTGGATTTCTCCTCGGGCATCCGTTCCATGCTGCGCCAGGACCCGGACATCATCCTGGTCGGCGAGGTACGCGACGAGGCGACAGCGGATATGGCGCTACGCGCCGCCATGACCGGCCATCAGGTCTATTCCACCCTGCATACCAATTCCGCCGTGGGTGCTATCCCGCGCCTGCTGGATCTCGGCATCGTACCCGATATTCTTTCCGGCAATATTATCGGCATCATTGCCCAACGCCTGGTCCGCCGGCTCTGCCCCCACTGTAAGTACCCGGACCAGCCCAACGATCTCGAACGCCGCCTGCTCGGCCTGGATCGCGGGGAAAATATTAGCCTCTACCGTGCCAAAGGTTGCGACCAATGCCACCACTATGGCTACCGGGGGCGTATGGCCATCACCGAATTACTCAAGATCGATCCGGAAATCGATGAGCTGATCGCCCAACGCGCCACCCACCGGAAAATTCTGAACATGGCGATCAAACAAGGTTTCAAACCTTTATCCTGCGATGCGCTACGGCGCGTTCTCGATGGCGCCACCACCCTGGAGGAAGTTTCCCGCGTAGTGGATCTGACCGCGCGACTTGAGCAGACCGATACTGCCACCAAAACCGCAGGATAAAGACCATGTCCACCTTCGACTACAAAGCGGTCGACAATTACGGCAAAGTCATCCTGGGCCGTCTCAATGCCAGCAATGATGCTGACCTGGAGATGCGCCTCAGCCGTATGGGTCTGGACCTGGTCAATTTTCGCACCACCCGGGCGGGCGGCTGGCAACTCAGCCTCAACAGGGTGAAACGCCCGGAACTGATCACCTTTTGTTTCCATCTGGAACAACTCACGCGGGCCGGAGTACCCATTCTGGAATCCCTGGGGGACTTGCGCGACAGCGTCAGCAACCCGCGTTTTCGCGATGTCATCGCTTCGATCATCGAAGACATCGAGGGTGGAAAAACCTTGTCCGAAGCACTCAAAGGCTTTCCCACGATATTTGATCAGGTATTCGTCAACCTGGTGTGGGCCGGCGAACAGGGCGGTATGCTGGCCGACATTCTCCTGCGTCTCACCGAGTCACTCAAATGGCAGGATGAACTGGCTGCCCACACCCGGAAGATCATTATGTACCCCGCCTTTGTGGCTACCGTCGTCTTCGGTGTCGTGATGTTCATGATGATCTATCTGGTGCCACAACTGGTTGGTTTCATCCAGAACATGGGCGGCGAACTCCCGCTGCACACCCGACTGCTGATCATGGTTTCCAGTTTTGTTTCACACTACTGGTATCTGCTGCTGATCGTACCGCCGGCCACCCTTGCCGGGCTGCGCTACTGGGCACACCACAGTGACCGCATGCGCTACCGTGTGGACAACTGGAAACTACAGCTCTGGCCTATTGGCGAGATCTACAAAAAGATTCTGCTGGCACGCTTTACCAGTAACTTCGCCCTGCTCTACCAGGCCGGCGTCACCGTACTGGACTGCATCAGCATCGGCGAAAAACTGGTCGCCAACCGGGTCATCGAAGAGGCCCTGGTACGGGTGCGCCGGCAGATCGGCGAGGGTGAGGGGCTGAATGCCAGTTTCGAGAACACCGGCCTGTTCCCCCCCCTGGTGCTGCGCATGCTGCGCGTCGGAGAAAATAGCGGTGCCCTCGATGCGGCACTGGAAAATGTCAGTTATTTCTATAACCGCAATGTCCGTGAATCCATCGCGCGTGTCCAGACCCTGGTTGAGCCCATGCTGACAGTCATTCTCGGCATTCTCCTGGGTTGGGTCATGATGTCGGTACTGGGCCCGGTCTATGACATGCTGGGAAAAATCACCAGGTAACTGAAGATGCGCCTGATACTTTATCTCAACACTGACTGGCTCAACGTCTACCGGGCATCCAAAGAGGGTCTGGAGAAACTGGATGGATTCCGCACTAATAGCACCGGACAGGCGGGATTCTCGGCATTTCTGCAGAAGATGCCGCCACTACCCTGCCAGCTGTTGACCGATTTGATCGAGGAGGAATTCCGGGAAGTCAGCCTGCCCCATGCCCGCGGCCGTGACCGTCGGGCATTGCATGAGCGCCACCGGGCACGCCTGTTCCGCACCACAGCTTTTCGATCGAGTTGTTACATCGGCCGGCAGCGCAGCGGTCGGCGTGACGACCGTGTGCTGTTCAGCGCCCTGACTAACCCGGAGCTACTGCAGATCTGGGTCGATATCCTTGACAGGCATAACATGCCCTTGCAAGGCATCGTCTCCCTGCCCATTCTCAGCCGGCGCCTGCTGAAACCACTGGGCGCCGGTAATAAAAGCCTGCTGATCACCCAACAGGGAGACCACAGCCTGCGGGAATCTTTTATCAAAAACGGCCGGCTCCATTTCAGCCGTCTGGCGCCTTTGTCCGATAACCGCCCTGATGCCTTCGGCAGGATACTCATTGCCGAAGCGGAAAAAACCCGCCGCTATCTG
>CAZFJS010000089.1:0-8245 GCA_964519605.1 uncultured Gammaproteobacteria bacterium | reverse complement strand
ACTGTCAGCAGTATCACCCGCCACGGGATGCTTGTCCGACCACGAGCGACAGCACCCAGCACCGTGTGGAACGGCTGGCGCCGGTATCTGGACAAGCAAGCCACCAGAAGCAGCGCCGAGGCAGACCATAGCAAGAGGGCAAACAGCAAGCCTACCGCACTGCGGTGCAAAATATCCGCCAGCCGGTCGTGCTCCGGATCACGGAGATGAGCGCCCCCATAGCGCAGGCGCGGGTAGCGCCGCACACTTGAACCCTCGGGCAGTTCCAGGGTTTCCTTGACAAACAGATGTGTGGCGAAAGGTGCCGAGTAGGTTTTCTCCGCATGTTCTTTCAACGGCCTGACCAGAAGATCCAGCAGACTCAACACCTCGATGGAATAATGCCCCCTGCCCTGCAGATCCTGTTGCGGAAGGGGTTCCCTGAAATGCATCGAGTCAAGCAGGCCGATGGCCAGATAGGCGAGCATCACCACCAGCGAAGCCATGCCCGTGCGGCTGACAAATACCTTGCGCCAGGGCGCCCTTAGATGCTCCCGGCGACGGGCATAAGCGATGAACCCGATCACGACCAGTAGCAGCAGGAACATCAGGGCATCCGTCCGCAACAGCACCGGCTGGAGATTCACGAGATAACTCAACTGATCGTTCCACATGGTTCAGGCGAGCCGAATCCGGGGATCAACCAGAGTATAGGAAATATCGGTCAGGATCAGACCGATGATGTACAACACGGAACCAAGAAAGACCATGGAGCGAACGATCGCAAAGTCCTGGGAACGTATGGCATCAATCGTGTAACTGCCCAGCCCGGGAACACCAAAAAATGATTCCAGTATCAGGCTGCCCATGAACAGCAGCGGCAACACCACGACCACACCGGTAAGAATGGGTATTAGCGCATTCTTC
The DNA here is from genome assembly GCA_964519605.1 of uncultured Gammaproteobacteria bacterium. Classification (GTDB taxonomy): domain Bacteria; phylum Pseudomonadota; class Gammaproteobacteria; order SZUA-140; family SZUA-140; genus CAZFJS01. The sequence goes on along the minus strand of CAZFJS010000089.1, from coordinate 7,339 downwards.
AGCACGTGCCTGAACAATACCTTTTGCTCCGCCAGTCCTTTGGCTCGTGCAGTCCTCACATAATCCCGGCCGATCTCCTCCAGAAAGATGGTGCGGTACCAGCGCCCACCGGAACCAATACCATAGAGAATGGCGATCAATACCGGAAGAACAATGAACTTGAAAGCGTTAATCCCTGTATCGTAGCCTGAAATGGGAACCAGGTGCAGCAATTTACCGATCACGAACTGCCCGCCTATGATATAGAACAGCGAGGAGACCGACATCATCGCCACCAGCAGAATCACGCCGATCATATCAATGTAGGTCGCGCGGAAAAAAGTCAGCAGCAGGGCAACGGTGATATTGGCCAGGAGCCCGAACACCAGGACAGGTACCGCGATGGCGAGACTGGGCCACATGCGCTGGTAGATATCATGACCGATATCACGACCGTCATCCGAGCGCCCAAAACGGAAGGCGAACAACGCCAGGGATTTTTCGAAGAATATGGTGTCTGTGAATCGCCCGCCCCCCTGCCGGGCGGGGTTGAAGAGTAGCGGCTTGTCATAACCATGCTCGGTTTTCCACTTGCTAATCGCCTGGGGCGTGACATATTTCATGCCCAGATGCATACGTGCCATATCATCCGGTGTGTTGACCACGAAAAACAGCATGAAGGTGATCAGGTTGACACCGAGTAAAATCGGTACAGCATACAACAGGCGGCGGATGAGATAGGCAAACATCGTCGTTCCCGAACCCGGCTCAGTCCTGCGCGCCGCGCAATGACGTCCGGTGCTCCCGACGCAGATAGAGCCTGACTGCCGGGATGATCGCCACCAGCAGCACTGCCGCCAGCAACAACAGCGGCCATAACACGGGGTGGTTCCAGCGGGCGCGCAGGCGAGCGCGCAAGGCAGGATCGATACGGCGGTACTTAAGCGTATTATTGGCCATCAGATTCGGTTTCGCATTGTGGTACCAACGGTGATAGAGGGAAAACCCCTTGGGATGAAAACCCCAGATCCAGGGGCTGTCCCGACGGGCAATCGCCACCATCTCATCGATGAGCCGCTGGCGGACCGGGCTGCTTTCCATGTTCTTCATTTGCTCAAACAGGCGATTGAATTGCGCGCTGTCATAGTTGGCGGCATTTTCACCGTGAAATTTGACCTTGCCGTTAGGTCCATAGAGCAGAAAAAGAAAATTCTCCGGGTCCGGATAATCCGCATTCCAACCCCACATAAAAATCTGGTCATTACCATTGCGCATTTTGTCACGAAAACGATTATAGTCAGTATTACGAATCACCAGTTGAATGGCCAGTTTCTGGAACTGTTTACGAAACCAGTCCATACGCGCCTTGTCGTCCGGGCCACCCGCAGTGACATCGAAATACAGCACCAGCGGTTTCCCGGTCCGTTGATCGACACCGTCGGCATAACCCGCCTCGGCCAACAGTTTTCTCGCTTCACCAAGGGTGCGCCGCACTGGCTTGCCGTCCCGCCAGCGGTAAACATAGGTGTTGATCCCCGCGGCACCGGGAACATAACCGAAGATTCCCGGGGGAATGGGCCCCTGCGCCGCGACCCCCCGTCCATTGGCAAAAATGGAGATATATTCCTCATAATCCACAGCGATAGCAATGGCCTGGCGCAACTTGCGCTGGCGCTCACCATCACCACCCACAACAGGATCCAGCATATTAAAGCCCATATAGGAAATCGAGGTATTAACCGCGGTCTGCAGCTGAATGCCCTGGGCCTGCAGTGGTGCCGTAAGTGCGATATTTCCCTGGCTGCCAATATTGATCGCCTGATCAAAGCTGTCGGAACTAATCCCCGAAGTATCATAATAGCCCTGCAGGAACTTGTTCCAGTAAGGGATACTTTCCTTCTCCAGGCTATAGACCACCTGATCGATAAAGGGCAGTGGTTTACCGGCATCCGCCAGCAGACCCCGGGCACGGTCTTCCGCTTCTCCTGTCAGCGGATAGCGCTCACCATGAAAATTAGGATTGCGCTGCAACACCATGCGACGGTTGGGATCATTGACCGCCAGCTGGTAGGGTCCCGTGCCCACCGGATACCAGTCGAGGGTGAGGTTCTTCTCCCGCATGCCCGGCTGGGAATAAAAGCGGTCCGCTTCGGGGGGCAGGGGCGCGAAAAATGGCATGGCCAGCCAGTATAACAGCTGGGGATATTTGCCCTTGAGCTTGATGCGGTAGGTATAGCGGTCAATGACGCGGACACCTTCCAGCGGGTAACGATTGAGATCCAGATAGACAGGAGCATCACCTGCAGCGGCCTGGGAACGATAGGCCGCCGCCAGGGTCGCCGCATAGGCCTTCAGGCCCACAATATACTCGCTCATAATACCGAAAATAGGCGAGAACAGGCGCGGATGTGCCAGCCGCTTGATCTGATAGACGTAATCCGCAGCCACCAGTTCACGACTGCCGGTACGGGGGAAATCAGCCAGACTAAAAATATTATCCAGTTGGTGCCGATTCAGATGTTGATACAACAGACGCCCCTTCCTGTCCCTGGCAAAGGCGGGATGGGGCTGGTAGCGAATACCCGGCCGAATATGAATATCATAAATGCTATAGGCGATGGCCTCACTGTCCGCCTCATGGATTTCATGACCGGCAGCATCAAAATAGCGCGGACGCGGCACCGCCGTTGCAGTCAAAGGAACCAGGGTATAGGGACGTTTGAGATAATGGTACTGCAAGGGTGGCTCATAGATCTGCCCGATAAACTGATATTCCGTGGCACTGTAGGCCTGCACCGGATCGAGATGCTTGGGACGTTCAGAAAACGAGGCATAGAGAATATTCTGATAGTCCTGCTCCGCTGGATAGGGATTGTTCCAGGGCCGCCCCTGACAGGCCTGGAGCAGCATCACTAGTAACAGCAGCATGAATATCAGGCGAGTCGCGGGCGCTCTGCAAATCATGCGCCGGAACAGGTCCCGGTAAAATGCTGTTCTCTTTCGGTCAAATACCATTACAATACTCACAAATGCAGCCTGATGTCCTGCACGGGTCATGCTATATTACACGACAAGCTGCAACTAATTCACATCAAGAGAAAAAGGTAACACTATGGCATTTCTAAAAGGCAAACGTGCGTTGATCGTGGGTGTCGCCAGCAGCCGCTCGATTGCCTGGGGTATTTCCCAGGCCATGCACAGGGAAGGCGCTGAACTGGCCTTTACTTATCAGAATGAAAAGCTACAAAGCCGGGTCGAGAAGCTGGCGGCAGCCTGTGATTCCGATATTGCCATTCCCTGCGATGTTTCCAAGGATGAGGATATCGATGGTGTATTTGAACGCCTTGATGACTACTGGGATCATCTGGATATCATTGTCCATTCTGTCGCCTTCGCCCCACGGGAAGAACTGGAGGGCCCCTACCTGGACTGCCTGACCCGGGAAGGTTTTCGCATCGCCCACGAAATCAGCTCCTACAGCTTTGCCGCCCTGGCCAAGGCCGGATGCAACATGATGGAGGGCCGCCAGGGTGCACTGCTGACCTTGAGCTATCTGGGCGCGGAACGCACCATCCCCAACTACAATGTCATGGGGCCCGCCAAGGCCAGCCTGGAAGCCAATGTCCGTTACATGGCGAACAATCTGGGACCGGACGGCATTCGTGTCAATGCCATTTCCGCCGGCCCTATCAAGACGCTGGCCGCAGCCGGTATCGGCAATTTCCGCAAGTTTCTCGACTATGCCGAAAAGAATTCACCGCTGCGACGCAATGTGACCATCGATGAAGTCGGCAATAGCGCCGCCTTCCTCTGTTCTGACCTGGCCAGCGGTATCACCGGAGAGATCCTTTACGTCGATGCCGGCTACAACACCACAGGTATGGGTCAGATCTAACAGGACGACTGCTTAACGGCCTGCCCTTAGCCATGCCGCACCGACATGCGCTGATCCTGCTGATCCTGATCGCCCTCGGCGTCCTCGCCGGCGGGCTGACAGGCTGGGTCTGGGGGTCGGCTATGCTGTCGGTCGCCTGGTTGGGCGAACTTTTTCTCACCTCGCTGAGAATGCTGATCGTTCCCCTGATCCTGGCGGCAGTCATCAGTGGTGTCGCCTCACTGGGAGACGTGCGCAAACTGGGCCGCATCGGTGGCGCCACCCTGGCCTACTACCTGAGTACCACAGCCATCGCGGTATTGATCGGCCTGGTGATGGTCAATCTTATCCAGCCCGGTGCCGGGCTAAGTTTTACCAGCACGGAGCTTCCACAGAATATTGCCGGCAAGGGAGAAACCGGCGCCACTGACATACTGCTGTCCCTGGTGACACCCAACCTGGTGGATGCTGCGGCCCATACCCAGCTGCTTCCCCTGATCGTTTTTGCCATCCTGTTTTCTGCAGCACTCACCACCATCGGCCCACGTGGTGCCCCCGTCATCGCCTTTTTCGACGGTCTCAATGAAGCCATGATGAAGCTGGTAGTGTGGCTGATGTATTTCGCTCCACTGGGCATTTTCTCTTTGGTTGCCGCCCGTCTCGGCAAAGCGGGCGGCGGTGAGCTTTTTCTGGCGGAGATTAGCGCCGTTGGTTGGCATGTGGTCACTGTTCTGAGCGGTCTGGCAGTACATTTTCTGGTACTCGTGCTGATCCTGCTCTTCCTCGCCGGGCGTGGCGGTGCCTACCTGCTGGGTATGCTGCGCGCCCTGCTAACAGCCTTTGGCACCGCCAGCTCATCAGCCACCCTGCCTTTGACCATGGAGTGTGCGCGCGAAAATGAGGTGGATGAACGTGCGGTGCGCTTTGTCCTGCCACTGGGTAGCACCATCAATATGGACGGTACGGCGCTCTATGAAGCGGCGGCGGTGATGTTCATTGCCCAGGCCTACCATATCGAGTTGGGACTGGGTCAGCAGTTCATCGTCTTCATCACTGCAACGCTGGCTGCCATCGGCGCTGCAGGCATTCCGGAAGCAGGGCTGGTCACCATGATTATGGTACTCAACGCCGTCGGACTCCCGCTGGAGGGAATCGGCCTGCTGCTGGCAGTGGACTGGTTTCTGGACCGTTTCCGGACCATGACCAATGTGTGGGGAGATGCCGTCGGCGCCGCCGTCATTGGCAGACTACTGGGCACGAATCGCAGCAAGCCCAGCTGAGCGCTAAACAGCTGTCTGGGCGTCGTTTATAACTTTTCCTGGTGCACTACGATCTCGGCACGTTTTCTGATTGCCTCGATTACCGCATGGCTGATCTGTTGCCCGCGGCGCTGCAATATCTGCTTTTCCTCTGCATTGCGTGCCTGCTGATCGAGCTTGGCGGGATTCCCGTCACGTACAGCCTGTAACAAAATAACGGCAGAATTACCATTAGCTAATTGCAGGGCATCACCCGTAGCTGCAGCTTGCTTCTCCGGCCGTGGTAATTTGAAGGCAGCACTGATAATATCTCCGGCCACCTTTTTGTCATCACGATCTATAAAACCGCTCTCGTGCCACTGCACGCCTTCTTTTTTAGCCAGACTGGCGGGGGACTTTCCTTTCAACAGCTGAGCCAGTATTTCCTGGCCTTTTTTCTCTGCCCTTTTGCGGGCATCCTCCAGCCGTAAAATAGCGACAATGTCATCATGTACTGCAGCCAGGGGACGATGACTGAGGGGCTCATGTTGATCCACCCGCAATACGACCAGATGGTTGGGCGCTAACATGATGGGTTCGCTGTTGTTACCGGAATCCAGCACATCGCTGCTAAAGGCCGCAGCACGAATTTTGGCGTCTGAACTAATTCCACTACCACTCTGACGATCGAACAAAGTGGATTTCTTCACGGGAAGCCCCAGTTCGCGAGAGGCAATCTCCAGGTTATCGGGGTTTTCGTAAGTCAAATCGGCGATGCGGTCGGCCAGATCATAGAACTGCTCTTCCGCCTGCTGCTCACGGTATTCTTTGGCCAGGGCATCACGCATTTTCTCAAATGACTGTGCCGCACTCTTTCTGATGCCCGTCAGTTTGATAATGTGATAACCGAAAGGTGTTCTGACAGGTTCGCTGATATCACCAACTGCCATGGAATATACAGAATCCTCAAAGGGTTTAACCATCATGCCGTGACTGAAAAAACCAAGATCACCCCCTTTCGCCGCCGACTCCGGATCACCCGAGATTTTTTTTGCTAATACCTTGAAAGAGGCACCCGCCCGCAATTGCCTGAGAATATCCAGGGCCTTGTTGCGGGCCGCCTTGTCAGTCTTGTCATCGGCACCCTCCTCAACTGGAATGAGGATGTGGCTGGCCCGACGTTCTTCACCCATGGCCAACTGGCTCTGCTGCTCTTCGTACATCTTGCGCAAGACATCATCGTCCACTTTAACCTGCTTCACCAAATCGCGGGCGGACAGTTCCAGGTAAGCGATACTGACTTTTTCAGGAATGATATAGCGATCCTGATGTTCATCGTAATAGCTTTTGATGCGTGATTCGGGAAGGGCTGCTTTTTCATCGATAAAGCGGGATGCTTTCAATACCATATAACCAAATTTGCGCTGCTGTTTTTGCAGCCGCAAGGCATTGTCGAGCGCCTTGCGGGTGACAAAGCCGCTATCGGTGAGGCCCGAAACCAATTGGTCCACCAACATATCGCGTCGCAGTTCTTTTTCATAGGCGCCCTCGGTGAGTCCCAGGCTGTTGAGCACCTGGGCATAGCGCTGCAGATCAAAACGGCCATCGCGCAAAAACTGCTGGTTACGGACAATCTGCCGACTCAGCTGCCGATCACTGATGCTGAATCCTGCATCCTCTGCAGCCTGGGCAAGTGCCTCGCTATTAATCAATTTGTCCAGCACCGCCCGTTTGATCAGTGCCTCATTCAACAAAGCCGGATTACCTAGCTTGCCAAACAAGCGCTGCCGGAAATTTCTCTCCTGCACAAACAGACGCTGGAATTCCTGGCTGTCAATGGTCACGCCATTCACCTCGGCAACGGAGACCACACCGCCGTTACCGAAATAGGAGTTGATACCCCAGAAGGCAAAAGGCACGACGATCATGACAAAAATCAGCCACGCAAAAAATCCCTTGGCGCGTTCACGGATAAAATGCAACATAATTATGCCGTCATCCAAAATTTATCAGCTGGTCATCCTGAATTGCGACTAGCTATAGACCAGGTAAAAAAAACGGGCGCACCTGACATTGGCCATGGTGCACCCTGTTTGATGGCGGAGTGGACGGGACTCGAACCCGCGACCCCCGGCGTGACAGGCCGGTATTCTAACCAGCTGAACTACCACTCCAAAATCGCCTGGTGGGTGCTGAGGGACTTGAACCCCCGACATTCGCCTTGTAAGGGCGACGCTCTCCCAACTGA
>CAZFJS010000088.1:0-8260 GCA_964519605.1 uncultured Gammaproteobacteria bacterium | reverse complement strand
TCTTTCAGTTTGCGGTGGGAGAGGACGCCGTAGGGGGGTCTTACGGCCGGGGTGGGGTAGTCGCTGGAAGGGATCGGTTTGATTTCCGCGACCTTGGGGCTCAGGTGTTCGCGGCTGGCATGGTCGGCGATGGCCTGGGCGAAGCCGTACCAGGTGGTCTCACCGCTGGCGCTAAGGTTGTAAAGCCCGCTGATATCCTTGAACTGCAGTTCGCTGGCGGGTGACAGGGCCAGGGAGGTGACCTGGGCGGTGACTTCGGCGATCATGCGGCTCCAGGTGGGGACCCCGATCTGATCATCGACAATGCTGATTTCCCCGCGCTCTGAAAACAGGCGCAGCAGGGTTCTCAGGAAGTTGTTGCCCCGGACACCGTAGACCCAGCTGGTGCGGAAAATAAGATAGGGCGCGCCCGCCGCGGCCACAGCCCGGTCGCCCGCCAGCTTGGTCTGGCCGTAGACATTCAGCGGCGCAGGTTCATCCGCTTCCGTGTAGGGGGTTTGTTTGCTGCCGTCGAACACATAGTCGGTGGAGTAATGAATGATGCCGGCGCCCAGTTTTTTGGCTTCTTCCGCGAGAATGCCGGGGGCGATGCCGTTGATGGCCATGGCCTTGTCGGGTTCCTCCTCCGCCTTATCCACTGCTGTATAGGCCGCGGCGTTGACGATCAGTGTCGGTCGGACTGCGGCAACGATGGCACGCAGTTGGTCGGGATTGGCAAGGTCCATCTGCGGATGGTCATAGGCGGCGATCCTGCCCAGTGGGGCCAGGGTGCGGCGCAATTGCCAGCCCACCTGGCCGTTCTGGCCGATGAGGAGGATGGTTTGTTCGCTCTCTGTGTTCATTCAGACTCCATTGCGTTTGTAGCGGTGTGGCTTTTGCGCGCCAGTCTAATCTTCAGGCGGCGGGCGCCGCAAGCCTGTGTTCATTCGGCCTGATAGCCGGGCAGACGCGTTGCCGGCAGATCCTTCAAAAGGGGGGCCTGGTGGTCTTTATCAGCCAGTTGGGGGGAATCCATCGGCCATTGAATGCCGATATCGGGGTCATTCCAGGCGATGCTGAATTCTGCCGCCGGATTGTAGATGGCGGTGCATTTGTACATGAACAGGGCGGTGTCGCTGGTGACACAAAAGCCGTGGGCGAAGCCGGGCGGGACGTACATTTGATTCTTGCGCTCGCCGGACAGCGTGGTACCCACCCACTGGCCGAAGGTGGGAGAGCCGCGGCGGATGTCCACGGCCACATCGAAGACCTCGCCCTGCAGCACGCTGACCAGTTTGCCCTGGGAATCCGGGTGCTGGCAGTGCAGGCCACGCAGCACGCCCCGCCGGGAGAGGGAGAGATTGTCCTGGACGAATTGCGCCGGGATGCCCTGCTCGGCATAGCGGGGCGCGCGCCAGGTTTCCATGAAAAAGCCGCGTTCATCGCCGTAGACATCGGGTTCGATGAAGAGGACGCCGGGAATCGCGGTGGGGATGAATTTCATGCTTTCTCCTTGATCAGATCCAGCAGATATTGTCCGTAGCCGTTATTTTTCATGGGTGCGGCCAGTGCGCGGACGCGCTCGGCGTCGATGTAGCCCATGCGGAAGGCGATCTCCTCCGGGCAGGCAATCTTGAGCCCCTGGCGCTGTTCGATGATCTCGATGAAGCTCGCGGCCTGTTGCAGGGATTCGTGGGTGCCGGTGTCCAGCCAGGCGGTGCCGCGCCCCATGAGTTCTACTTTGAGCTGTTGTTGCTGCAGGTAGGCGATGTTGACATCGGTGATTTCCAGCTCGCCGCGCGCCGAGGGTTTGAGTGCGGCGGCAATGTCCACCACCTGATTGTCATAGAAATACAGCCCGGTGATGGCATAGTTGGATTTTGGCCGCTGAGGTTTTTCCTCCAGGCCGAGCACTCGGCCATCATCCGCGAAGCTCACGACGCCATAGCGTTCGGGATCTTTGACGTAGTAGCCGAATACCGTGGCGCCCTGGTCCTGGCGGGCGGCATCCTGCATGCGTTCGGCCAGCCCGTGGCCATAGAAGATGTTGTCGCCCAGCACCAGGGTGACGGCCTGCGTGCCGATGAACGCGCGGCCGATGATGAAGGCTTCGGCCAGGCCCCGGGGTTCGGCCTGTTCGGCATAATGCAGGTCCAGGCCCCACTGGCTGCCGTCACCCAGCAGCTCGCTGAAGCGTGGCAGGTCCGTGGGCGTGGAGATGATCAGGATCTCGCGGATGCCCGTTAGCATCAGGGTGGCCAGCGGGTAGTAGATCATCGGCTTGTCATAGACCGGCAGCAGCTGTTTGCTGATGACGCGGGTGAGGGGGTAGAGCCGGGTGCCGGAGCCACCGGCGAGAATGATGCCCTTGCGCGGTTTCATGTGGGCTGGACTTCGTGCTGCAGGCCCAGACGCTCGCCACGGTAGGCGCCGGACATGACGCGTGCGCACCAGGCGTCGTGCGCGAGATACCAGCGGACGGTTTTTTCCAGGCCACTGGCGAAAGTTTCTTGTGGTGTCCAGCCCAGCGTCCGCTGGATCTTGCCGGCATCGATGGCATAGCGCCGGTCGTGGCCGGGACGGTCCTTGACATGGGTGATGAGCTCGGCGTAAGGCTGTCCGTCCGCGCGCGGGGCAAGTTCGTCGAGCAGGCCACAGAGGGTCTGCACTACGTCAATGTTGGTCATTTCGTTATGACCGCCGATGTTGTACACCTCGCCCGGTGTCCCCCCTTGCAGTACGCACTGGATGGCCCGGCAGTGATCGCGCACGTACAGCCAGTCGCGGATGTTACAACCGTCGCCATAGACGGGCAGGGGCTGGTGGTCCAGGGCGTTGCGGATCATCAGGGGGATCAGTTTTTCGGGAAACTGATAGGGACCGTAGTTATTGGAACAGTTGGTGGTCAGCACCGGCAGGCCGTAGGTATGGTGATAGGCGCGCACCAGGTGGTCCGAGGCCGCCTTGGAGGCGGAATAGGGGGAGTTGGGCGCATAGGGGGTCTGTTCGCTGAAGTAGCCGCTGTCGCCCAGGGAGCCGTAGACCTCGTCGGTGGAGATATGCAGCAGGCGGAATGCCGCCCGGCGTGCCGGGTCCAGTGTCAGCCAGTAGGCGCGCACCGCCTCCAGCAGCTCAAAGGTGCCCAGCACATTGGTGTGGATGAAGTCGCCCGGGGCGTCGATGGAGCGGTCCACATGGGATTCGGCGGCAAAATTGATGAGGGCGGTGGGCTGGTGTTGTTGCAGCAGCTCATTGAGCAGGGGGCGGTCGCCGATATCACCGTGGACGAAGACATGGCGGGGGTCATCCATCACCGCCGCCAGGGTGTCCAGGTTGCCGGCATAGGTCAGCGCATCCAGATTAATGAGGGTGCAATTGCGGTAGGCAGAAGATTCCTGCAGGCATTCGAGGATGAAATTGCCGCCGATGAAGCCGGCGCCGCCGGTGACGAGCAGTGTGGGGTGCTTGGACATCATGAGTTTGAGGCTAAAGGATTGGGCGTTTGATCCGATTAATGTGCTGCTTCAGACACTTTGCAATTTACTGCGGGAAACGATATCATCTCGCGTTCTTTGCTGCAATTGATTAGAGAGTGAGAGTGTATGCCCTTAGTACAGTTGAGAGATAACGAACCTTTTGAGGTCGCCCTGCGGCGCTTCAAGCGTATTTGCGAGAAGACCGGCGTGTTGTCCGAAATCCGCCGCCGCGAGTTCTACGAAAAGCCGACCTCTGTGCGCAAGCGCAAGGCCGCCGCTGCGGTCAAGCGTCAGCAGAAGCGGACCTCCATGGAACGAAACCGTTCGCTGCGCCCCAACTACTAAGCACTGTTCCGGGTGGCCCCATGGCGGTCGTCCGGCATTTCGTTTCAGTGACCGGGTCTAGATTATGAGTGCCAGCCTGAAGGATCGCATCACCGAGGATATGAAGGCTGCCATGCGCAGCAAGGACCGCCCGCGTCTGGGGGTGGTGCGCATGATCCTGGCTGCCATCAAACAACGCGAGGTGGACGAGCGCGTGACTGTGGACGATGCCCAGGTGATCGCTATTCTTGGCAGGATGTTGAAACAGCGACGCGATTCCCAGGCGCAGTTTCAGTCCGCCGGGCGTGTGGATCTGGCGGAGAAAGAGGCTTTCGAGATCGGCATCGTCGAAGCCTACCTGCCACCGGCGCTCGACGAGGATACCCTCGCCCAGATGATCAATGAGGCGGTTGACAGCAGCGGTGCGGCTTCCCCCCGCGACATGGGCAAGGTGATGGCCTTGCTGAAACCCCGTATCCAGGGGCGTGCGGACATGGCTGCCGTCAGTGCCCGGGTCAAGGAACGCCTGACTTCCTGAGGCCTTCGGCTGTTGCCGGTTTGATTTCCTACACCCTGAATTCGTGGCTTCAGGTTACAATTGCAGCATGGCCGGCAGGATTCCCCAGCAATTTATCGATGATCTGATCGCCCGCGTCGATATCGTGGAGGTGATCGATGCGCGGGTATCCCTGCGCAAGGCGGGGCGCGAATATGTGGCCCGCTGTCCCTTCCATGACGAGAAAACACCTTCCTTTACGGTGAGCCAGGCGAAGCAGTTTTACCACTGTTTCGGCTGTGGCGCCCACGGTACCGCCATCGGTTTCCTGATGGAATTCGACCATATGGATTTTATCGAGGCTGTTCATGAACTGGCCTCCCGGGCGGGGGTAACCGTGCCGGATACCCGTACCGCTGCAGACAAGTCCCCGGCGCTGAGCCAGGGGCTCTATGACAGCCTGCAGCAGGCAGACCAGTGGTACCGGCAGCAGTTGCGCACCACCCCCGGCGGCAAGAAGGCGGCGGAATATCTTCAGGCGCGCGCGGTGAGTGGTGAGATCGCCGCTGAATTCGGTTTGGGCTATGCGCCCCCCGGCTGGGATCAGTTGGTGCCTGCCCTGGGTCAGGCGGCGCGGGCCTCACTGCAGGCCGCCGGAATGCTGATCAGCAAGGAGGGTGGCGGCCATTATGACCGTTTCCGTGAACGCATCATGTTTCCCATTCGGGATCAGCGCGGGCGGGTCATCGCCTTTGGTGGCCGGGTGCTGGGGGATGAGACACCCAAATATCTCAATTCGCCGGAGACCCCGGTTTTTCACAAGGGGCGGGAGCTCTACGGTCTCTATGAAGCGCGTCAGGCGGTACGTCATCTGGAGCGGCTGCTGGTGGTGGAAGGCTATATGGATGTCATCATGCTGGCCCAACATGGCATCCGCTATGCGGTGGCCACGCTGGGCACAGCGACCTCCTCGCGGCATGTGGAGCGCCTGTTGCGCCTGGTCCCGGAGGTGGTGTTTTGTTTTGATGGTGATCGCGCCGGCCGGGAGGCGGCCTGGCGGGCACTGGAAAACACCCTGCCGGTGATGCGCGAGGGGGCGCAGGTACGCTTCCTGTTCCTGCCTGATGGTGAGGACCCGGATAGCCTCATTCGCAAGGAAAATCAAGAGCGTTTTGAACAGAGAATTGCGGCGGCCGTCACACTTTCAACATTCTTTTATGAGCATTTGCAGGGCCAGGTCGATACCCAGACTATCGATGGCCGTGCACGTCTGGTGGAACTTGCCCGGCCCTATTTGTCTAAATTATCACCAGGTGTTTTCAGGCATTTGATGATGAAGCGCCTGGCGGAACTGGCCAGCATGGAAGGCGCGGCCCTGGATGGCCTGTTGGGTGGTAGCCAGCCGCGGGCGCAGCCGCCGCGCCGTGGCGGACAGCAGGAAAGCCCGCGGATGTCGCTGGTGCGCAAGGCCGTTTTCCTGTTGCTGCACAGCCCCGGTTTGGCACAGCAGGCAGGTGATCCACAGCGCTTTGCCGGGCTGGATTTGCGCGGGGTGACATTGTTGATGGAAATGCTTGAATTATTACAGCAAAATCCTCATTTCAATACGGGTACCCTGCTGGAGCATTGGCGGCAGGATAGCAAAGGGCCCTTTCTTGCCCGGCTGGCGCAGCAGGAATTGTTGATTTCAGCGGAGGAAATGGAGCAGGAGTTTCTGGATGTCTTGCAGCGCCTGCACCTGCAGCGCGTTGAGCAGCAAATCGCCCGCCTGAACAGCAAGCCGCGTACGGCCTGGAGCGATGAGGAAAAAGCGCAGCTGCAGCAGCTGCTCAGTCACAAGACGTCAACTTAATGACGGATCAAAGGCTTTCCAAGCCTGCCGGATTCGTTATAGAATGGTCAGTTATTTTTTCGACTTATGTTTTGCCGAGAGGGGTAGGAAGTTAAATGAAGCAAGAGCGCCAGTCACAGCTGAAGTTACTGATTGCCAAGGGCAAGGAACAGGGTTTTCTCACGTTTCGGGAAGTCAATGACTTTCTGCCTAGTGATATCGTCGATCCTGATCAGATCGAGGAAATCATCGCCATGATCAATGAAATGGGGATTCCGGTTTCGGAAATCGCTCCCAGCGGTGAGAATATTCTGGTTACTGATGCGGCTGTCGTTGTGGCGGATGAGGAGGTGGCGGAAGAGGCCGCGGCTGCCCTGGTCAGCGTTGACAGTGAGTTTGGGCGTACCACCGACCCGGTGAGGATGTACATGCGCGAAATGGGCACCGTGGGTCTGTTGTCCCGGGAAGGTGAGATCAAGATCGCCAAGCGTATCGAAGCCGGCCAGCATCAGATGTTGCAGGCCCTGGCGGATTACCCTGAAACGATTAATATCGTGCTGCGGGCCTATGAGCGGGTGGCCAATGAGCAAATGCGCCTGGCAGATCTGATGACTGGTTATACCGATGGAGATGCGCCTGCCGATGCGCCGGTAGTCCCTGCCAAGGTAACCAATGGCGCAGCGTCCAAGGCCGATGCCGCAGACGCAGATGATGATGACGCCGAAGTGGTGGATACCGGCCCGGATCCCGAGGAGGCACGGGAGCGTTTTGGCCAGCTTAAGAAGTTGGCCGACAGGTACGAGATGTGTGCCGCGAAGCATGGCCAGGCCCATGAAGCCACCATCAAGGCGCGGCGTGTGTTGGCGGAATGTTTTCTGGAGTTTAAGCTGACCGCCCGCATCATGGATCAGCTGGTGAAGAATCTGCGCGGGACGGTGGACGGCATCCGCGCCCAGGAAAAGGTGATCATGTCGCTGTGCGTCAACAAGGCACATATGCCGCGCAAGGAATTCATTACTACCTTTCCGGACAGTGAAACGGACCTTAACTGGTTATCGGAGCGTATCGCCAGCAATGCGGAATATTCCGCTGTGCTGAAAGAGCACCAGGATGAAATCCTGCGGGCGCAGAGAAAGCTGATCGCTATTCAGAATGAGGCGGGTCTGTGCATCAATGAAATCAAGGATATCAATCGCAAGATGTCCATCGGTGATGCCAAGTCTCGCCGCGCCAAGAAGGAAATGGTGGAGGCCAATCTGCGGCTGGTGATCTCTATTGCCAAAAAATATACCAACCGCGGCTTGCAATTTCTGGACCTGATCCAGGAAGGTAATATCGGCCTCATGAAGGCGGTGGACAAATTCGAATACCGCCGGGGCTATAAGTTTTCGACCTATGCCACCTGGTGGATTCGTCAGGCAATCACCCGCTCCATTGCCGATCAGGCCCGTACCATCCGCATCCCGGTGCATATGATCGAGACCATCAACAAGCTCAACCGCATTTCGCGCCAGATGCTGCAGGAAATGGGGCGCGAGGCAACTCCGGAAGAACTGTCCGAACGGATGGAAATGCCCGAAGAGAAGATCCGCAAGGTGCTGAAGATCGCCAAGGAACCGATTTCCATGGAAACCCCCATCGGCGATGATGAAGACTCCCACCTGGGCGATTTCATCGAGGACCCCAGCGTACTGTCGCCGCCGGATTCCGCTACCGCGGAAGGCCTGCGCGAAGCGACTTCCACCGTGCTGGAAGGGCTGACAGCCCGCGAGGCCAAAGTGCTGCGCATGCGCTTCGGCATCGGCATGAACACCGACCATACCCTGGAAGAAGTGGGTAAACAGTTCGATGTGACTCGCGAACGCATTCGCCAGATCGAAGCCAAGGCCCTGCGCAAATTGCGTCACCCCAGCCGCTCGGAAGGATTGCGCAGCTTCGTCGACTGATGCCCGGGATCAGAAGACCAGCAATACCGCAACTGGAAAAGGGGCCGCATGGCCCCTTTCTACTGCCGTCGCTCAGAGCGCAATGCCTATAGGCGATCCCCGGCAAAACTGCTAGAATGGCAACGCTTTTCGGGCCTGTAGCTCAGTTGGTTAGAGCAGGGGACTCATAATCCCTTGGTCGTAGGTTCGAGTCCTACCGGGCCCACCA
>CAZFJS010000087.1:0-8270 GCA_964519605.1 uncultured Gammaproteobacteria bacterium | reverse complement strand
CCCGGCAGGGCCTCCAGGGCCTCTCGTCGGTCCGGAACTTTTCCCTGGTGCTGTTGCACGAGTATTTCGCAGGCCTTGATGATATTGCGTGCCTTAGTGTTGTAGAGGCCGATGGTTTTGATGTATTGCTTCAGACCCTTTTCACCCAGGCGCAGCATGGCTGCGGGGTTGTCGGCGATCTGGAAGAGTGCGGCCGTCGCCTTGTTAACCCCTTTGTCGGTGGCCTGGGCCGAAAGGATGACGGCGACAAGCAGCTCGAAGGGTGTTCGGTAATGAAGTTCAGTGGTGGGCCTGGGGTTGGCGGCCCTCAAGCGTGCAAAGATTTCGTGGCGCTTTGCGGCATTCATCGCGCAGACGCAGCGGGTCTAGGATCAGGCTGCGGTGGTTTCGGCTTCCACGGCAATGGCGATATCCGGGCGACGGCGTCGTTCTCGCCGTGCATCGATGACGTTTTTGAGGGCGATCAGCATCCCCAGGCCGATGAAGGCACCCGGCGGTAGCACTGCCAGAAGGAAGCCGCGGTAGTTTTCGATCAGGGTTATCGTCAGTCCCCGGGCGGCCTCACCAAAGATCAGGCTGGCATTGGCGAACAGGACGCCGGTGCCGAGGGCTTCCCGCATGGCGCCCAGCACCACCAGCACCGCTGCGAAGCCCAACCCCATCATCAGGCCATCGAACAGGGCCGGCCCCAGCGGGTTCTTGGAGGCAAAGGCCTCGGCCCGGGCAATGATGTTGCAATTGGTGACAATCAGGGGAATAAAAATGCCAAGGATCAGATACAGCTCGTGAAAATAGGCGTGCATGGCCAGTTCGATGGCCGTAACAATGGAGGCGATAACCAGTACAAAGACCGGGATGCGGATTTCCGGGGTAACAAAATTGCGGATCAGCGAGACTGTACCATTGGATAACACCAGCGTCAGCATGGTGGCCAGGCCCAGCGCGAGGCCATTGATCACCGAGTTGGTGACCGCCAGCAGGGGGCAAAGTCCGAGAATCTGTACCAGGGCGGGATTATTTTTCCACAGTCCTTCCCGGGCGATATTCGTGAAATCACTTTGAGCCATGTTGTTTGCCTTTTTGCGAGGAGACGGGCGGGGCAAAAATCCCATCTTTATGCAGCTGATAGTATTTTAAACTATCATGTACTGCTTTGACCACTGCCCGTGGGGAAATAGTCGCGCCGGTGAACTGGTCGAAGATACCGCCATCCTTTACTACATGCCAGCCCAGGTCATCCGGCTGGCTGAGGGAGTGACCGTCAAAACTATGAATCCAGTTGGATTTCTTGGCATCGATGCTATCCCCCAGCCCTGGTGTTTCCTGGTGTGAAACCACCCGCACGCCCATAATCGCGCCATTGTAACGGATCGCCACCAGGAGTTTGATGTTGCCATTGTAGCCGCTGGGTGCTACGGAGGTCAGGATGGCAGCCACCGGTTTGCCTGCCCGGCGCGCGCGATAGATGGTCATCGGCAGGGTGGTTCCCAGCAGGGTCCGATCGGTGACCCTGATCGTATCCTGGTACAGCGTGTTGTCGTAGGCGGTGGGGGGTACCAGTGAGTTGAGCGTTCGTAGCAGATAGGCGCGTTCATTATCGATGATCGCCTGTTTGGTCTGATGGTGGGTCACGGCGACCATGCCGGTCCCCAGGACAGCGAACAGGCCAAGCAGCAGCGCAGTCATCAGCATATGCCGAATCAGCATGCGCCTATTTCCTGAGATGCCCGAAAACTCGGGGTTTGAAATAGTGATCGATGAGCGGGACAGTCATATTCATCAGCAGCACTGCAAAGGCAATACTATCTGGATAGCCGCCCCAGGCGCGAATGACATACATCAGGATACCGATGCCGGCACCATAGATCAGTCTGCCCTGGGGGCTGGTTGCCGCGGTGACCGGATCGGTGGCGATAAAAAAAGCGCCCAGCATGGTGGCACCGGTGAAGAGGTGAAACAGCGGAGAGGCATAGCGCTCAGGATTAATCAGGTCGAAGATCAGCGCCATGATTGTCAGGGCGGCGAGCATGGCGGCGGGGATATGCCAGTTGATCACCTTACGGTAGATCAGCCACAGGCCGCCGAGCAGAAAGCCGCCACTGACCCATTCCCAGCCTTTGCCCCCCACTGCGCCGAAGACCGGGGTGACGCTGAGGAGTTGGCTGGTTGCTTCGTCCAGACCCAGCTGGGCGCGGATCTCACTGACAGTATTGCCCAGGCCGATATTGGTGCGCAGGGCATCCAGCGGGGTAGCCTCCGTGAGGGTGTCGATGGTGATGCCGGACGGCAGATGGCCGGTGAAAATAAAATCGGCGCTGGCTGCAAAATCCAGGGGAAAGTGACTGAATGCGATGATCGGCACCCAACTGGTCATCTCTCGCGGAAAAGAAACCAGTAACATGACGTAGCCCACCATGGCGGGGTTGAAGGGGTTGTAGCCCAGCCCTCCGTAGAGATGTTTGGCGATCACGATGGCGAAGCTGATACCGCTGACGGTAATCCACCAGGGTGCCAGCGGCGGGATGGCGAAGGCCAGCAGGCAAGCGGTGACCACTGCGCTGCCATCACTGAGAAAGGGCAGGAACGGTCGCCGGCGTATTGACAGCATCGCGGTTTCGGTGATCAGGGCGGTGCTGACCGCGATCACCAGATTGATCACAATACCCCAGCCGAAAAACCAGATATAGGCGATCAGGCCGGGAATCAGGGCGGCCAGCACGCGCAGCATCACTCGGGTGACGGAAACCGGTGCCTGGAGATGGGGGGAAGTCGGTGGTGGCGATGTCATACGACGAGGTGGCAGTCCTGTGAAAACGGGTGATTATAACGGCTAAGTACGGGATGAATCATCCGTTTCGTGGTTTTCTTCCGGCGGCTTGTCGCCTGTTGCTTGTCCAGGTGATGGGGGGCCACGTCGGGCCTTTGCTTCTTTCATGGCGGATTCACGGCGGGTCTGGGCGCGCTCGACGGCAGCCTGGACGGCGGCCTGCTTCTTCTTTCTGGCAGCACTGGTGTCTGTTCTGAGCGCGGCTTTCTTTTTCTGGCGCCGGGCTTCGCGTTCCGCCTTTTCCCGCTCCAGGCGCTGCTGATGGAACTCATGTCGGCGGCGGGCGATATCCGCTTTTTCCCGCTCCCGTTCACGCGTCCAGATATCCCCCTTGGCATAGCGGTAGTATTGGACCAGTGGAATCTTGCTGGGGCAGACATAAGCGCAGCAGCCACATTCGATGCAATCGAATAGATTGTATTCCTGGACCTTATCGAGGTCTCTGTGTTTGCTGTACCAATACAGTTGCTGGGGCAATAGCTTGACCGGGCAGGCATCGGCGCAGGCGCCACAGCGGATGCAGGGCATGACCGGCTGCGGTGGGGGCAGGTCGGCGGCGCTGGCCGCGAGTACGCAGTTGGTGGTCTTGATTACCGGCAGATCGTGACGTTTCAGGGCAAAACCCATCATCGGGCCACCCATGATCAGGCGCTCGATGGCGTCAGGGTTGCCGTCACACTGGTTTATCAGCTCATCCATGGGCGTTCCCAGCAGCACCTCCAGATTGCGCGGCGTGCCGACAGCACCGCCGGTGATCGTCATATAGCGGGAAATCAGGGGTTCACCGTAGTGGATGGCCCGGCTGACGGCTGCGGCGGTCCCGACATTAGTGCCTACGACGCCAATATTCAGGGCCAGGCCGTCGCTGGGAACCTCTTTGCCAGTGAGTGCCTTGATCAACTGCTTTTCACTCCCCTGGGGATAGCGCGTAGGAACCTGTACGACTTCGATATCCTTATAGTCTGCAGTGACCCGGCACATTGCGGCATAGGCCTCGGGCTTATTATCCTCAATGGCGATCAGGCATTCCCGGGCCTGCAAGGCATGGCGGATGATCTGCAGGCCGGCGAGGATCTCAGCCGACCGTTCGCGCATCAGCATGTCATCGCAGGTGATATAGGGTTCGCATTCAACACCGTTGAGCAGCAGGGTTTGGATGGACTTATTGTGCCCTGGGTTGTATTTGATGTAGGAGGGGAAGCCAGCACCGCCCAGCCCGACAATGCCCGCCTCACGAATCAGATTGCGCAATTCGCTGGCCGCCAGTTCGGCATAGTTGTCCACCGGTTGGCGGTCAATCCAGCGTTCCTCGCCGTCGCTATCCAGCACGATGCAGCTTGCAGAGAGTCCTGAGGGATGCGGTACCGGGTGGTCGGCGATCGCCACCACTGTGCCCGAAGTCGGGGCATGAATGGGGGCGCTGACAAAGCCCTGGGGGCGGGCGATCATCTGGCCTTTCAGTACCTGGTCACCGGGATTGACAATGGGCTCCGCCGGTTCGCCGATGTGCTGATGCAGGGGCAGTACCAGGCGCCGGGGCAGCTGCGCCGCGTTAACCGGCAGGCGGGTTGATTCCTGCTTATGCTGCGGCGTATGAACGCCGCCGGGAAAACGCCACAGACGACGCTTGCCCTGGCTGGCCGGGCTCACGAAGCCTGCTCCAGGGCGCTGTCCGCGGGCTTTGGATAAGGCCATTTCCAGGTCAGGATGTCCTTCTCGACGGGCACCATGTCGATGCAATCCACCGGACAGGGTGCGACACATAGCTCACATCCGGTGCATTCGGGGGCGATGATAGTGTGCATATGTTTCGCTGCACCCAGGATGGCATCCACCGGACAGGCCTGAATGCACAGGGTGCAGCCAATGCAGCGCTGCTCGTCGATGACCGCCACCATCTTGGGTTTGACCTGGCCGTTTTCGGGGTTGAGCGGCTTGGGTTCCCGGTCCAGCAGGTCGGCCAGGGCCATGATAGTGGTTTCACCACCCGGAGGACACTGGTTGATGTCCGCTTCACCGCTGGCGATGGCTTCGGCATAGGGGCGGCAACCGGGATAGGTGCACTGGCCACACTGGGTCTGGGGCAACAGCGCGTCGATCTGCTCCACCAGGGGATCGCCCTCTACCTTGAAGTGGATGGCCGCAAAGCCCAGCAACAGTCCAAAGGCGACCGCCAGCAGGCTCAGTGCGATGATTGCGGACAGCATGAGCTGTTAACCTCTTACCAGGCCGGAGAAGCCCATGAAGGCCAGTGACATGAGGCCGGCGGTGACCAGTGCAATGGCCGGGCCGCGGAAGGCAACGGGTACATCAGCGACGGTGATGCGTTCCCGCATGGCGGCAAACAGGATCAGCACCATGGAGAAGCCGACTGCGGCGCCAAAGCCATAGAGGGCCGCATTGAGAAAGCCCTTATTCTGCTGCACGATGAGCAGCGCCACCCCCAGCACGGCACAATTGGTGGTGATCAGGGGCAGGAAGATGCCCAGCACCTGGTAGAGCAGCGGGCTGGTCTTGTGAATGACCATCTCCGTGAACTGCACCACGGCAGCGATCACCAGGATAAAGGTGATGGTGCGCAGATATTCCAGCCCCAGTGGTGCCAGCAGGTAGGTGTTGGCCAGATAACTGCAAACAGAGGACAGGGTCAGCACGAAGGTGGTGGCCAGCGCCATGCCGGTGGCGGTTTCCAGCTTGCGGGACACGCCCATGAAGGGACACAGGCCAAGAAATTTGGTCAGGACGAAATTATTGACGAGCACAGTGCTCACAAGGATCAGCAGATATTCCTTCATGATGCAAGGTATTCAGAGGGTTTTGTCGAGGTAGACACAAATCTTACCTTGTTGTTGATGTAATTGAAAATAATAAATAATCCTGTCGTTATATGTTTTCTGTATTTAAGCGTCCTTGTGTACATTTCGCTGATGTTGTCTGTGTTTTTGGCTTATTTGATGCGCATACCCGGTTGTGCACCCTCATCCGGATGTAGCAGCCACAGATCCTTGCCGCCGGGGCCAGCTGCCAGCACCATGCCTTCGGAGACTCCGAAGCGCATTTTTCGCGGTGCCAGATTGGCGACCATGACGGTGAGTCGGCCTTCCAGTTCTTCCGGTCGGTAGCGGGATTTGATGCCGGCGAACACCTGCCGCTGTTCGTCACCCAGATCCAGCTGCAGGCGCAGCAGTTTATCGGCACCCGCGATATTTTCCGCACTGACAATACGGGCAACACGCAAATCTATCTTGGCGAAATCATCAATGCCGATGGTGTCCGCAATGGGCTGGGGCGGCGTTGTTTGCCGACTTTCTCCGTGACGAGTCGGTGCGCTGGGGGTGGATTCCCGGCTTTGCAGATTTTCCCGGTTGTCGGCCAGCATGGCTTCGATCTGGCAGGGTTCGATGCGCCGGGCGAGATGGTGATAGGTCTGGATTTCGTGAACGGTCAGCGCCTGCTGCGCATCGGACCACTGCAGCGGCGCAATATTGAGAAACGCTTCCACTTCGGCCGCCAGATGAGGCAGGATGGGCTTGAGATACAGGGTCAATAGGCGGAACAGATTGATGGCCGTGGTGCAGACCTGGTGGGCGTGTTCCTTTTGCCCTGCCTCCTTGACCATTTTCCAGGGTTCATGTTCATTGATGTAGGCATTGGCATGGTCGGCCAGTTCCATGATGTGGCGCACGGCCTCACTGTATCTGCGTGCCTCATAAGACAGACGGATATCCGCCTGGGCCCGTTGTAATTCGGCCACGATTTCCGCGTCCCGACCGGGGGGGATGTCACCCAGCATGCCGCCGAAGCTTTTCCTGATGAATCCCGCTGTGCGGCTGGCGATGTTGATGTATTTACCGATGAGGTCGCTGTTGACCCGGGCGGCGAAGTCATCCAGGTTGAGGTCGATATCCTCGATGTGGTCGTTGAGCTTGGCGGCGAAATAGTAACGCAGGTATTCAGGCTGTAGATGCGCCAGATAACTGCGCGCCGTGATGAAGGTGCCGCGGGATTTGGACATCTTCTGGCCGTTGACCGTCAGGAAACCATGCACGCAAATCTTTGTGGGTGTGCGGTAGCCGGAGAAATGCAGTGTTGCCGGCCAGAACAAGGCGTGAAAATAAAGAATGTCCTTGCCGATGAAATGGTACAGTTCCGTACGGCTGTCCGGCTGCCAGAAGGCATCGAAGTCGATGCCCTGGCGTTCACAAAGATTTTTGAAGCTGGCCATATAGCCGATGGGGGCATCCAGCCACACGTAGAGGTATTTTCCCGGGGCATCAGGGATCTCGAAGCCGAAATAGGGCGCATCCCGGGAGATGTCCCAGTCCCGCAGACCGGCGGTGAACCATTCTTCCAGTTTGTTGCAGGCCTCTGCCTGTAGCGGTGGCGTGCCATCGCCGTGGTGGGTCCACTGTTCCAGAAAATCACGGCAGCGGCTGAGGCGGAAAAAATGGTGCTCCGATTGTTTCCTCACCGGGGTGGCGCCGGAGATGACCGATACCGGCCGGATCAGCTCGGTGGGATTATAGGTGGCGCCACAGACCTCGCAGGCGTCACCGTATTGATCCTGGGCATGGCAGCGCGGGCATTCCCCACGGATATAGCGGTCCGGCAGAAACATCTCCTTGGCCGGATCATAGAACTGTTCGATGGTGCGGATCTCGATCAGGTCATTCTTTTTCAGGCGCCGGTAGATATCCTGGGAGAGCTCGCGGTTTTCCGCTGAATTAGTGGAATAATAATTATCGAAGGCGATATGGAAGGCTGCGAAATCCTCCCGGTGTTCCTCATGCATGCGGCCAATCAGGGCCTCCGGCGTGATAACTTCCTGTTCGGCCCGCAGCATGACCGGGGTGCCGTGAGTGTCGTCAGCGCAGACGTAATAGCACTCGTGGCCGCACATTTTCTGGAATCTTGCCCAGATGTCGGTCTGGATATACTCCACCAGATGGCCGATGTGGATCGAGCCGTTGGCATAAGGCAGCGCGCTGGTGATAAGGATTTTTCTTTGTTCAGTTGTCATTCCACAGGGCCCGGTAAAACAATTCATTATAGCGGATTCGAGGTCATGGTGAATGGCTTGTTCGCTGCTGAAGGCGATCCCCTATTGTTAGACGGTGATCCGGGGCAGGCAGGAATCGCGTTCCGGCCCTGTACGCCGATGACCGGATTTGGTGTAGTATCTGCCTTTTGCCTGAATAATTGACTGGAGGCGTGTCGCTGGCAGTGATCGGCCGGCGGGCTAATGACTATGGGAAATGTATCGCGGGAACAAATTGAAAAGGCCTTGCGGGATTACCGGGATCCTTATTTGCAACAGGATCTGCTAACTGCCGGGGCCATTGAGGATATCAGCATTGCGGGTGAAACGGTGGCTATCCAGGTTGCGCTGGGCTATCCGGCCAGCGGGGTCGAGGCTGAACTGCGGGCGGCGCTGACGGAAAAA
>CAZFJS010000086.1:0-8432 GCA_964519605.1 uncultured Gammaproteobacteria bacterium | reverse complement strand
GATGATCGATTTTGTCCGCTCTGAAAAAGGCGCCATTGGTTATATCGATAGTGCTTCAGTGAGTACGAAGGTCAAGGCGGTCTATTCCACTGACTGATGTCAGTGGTTTCTTAAAGTTTGTGTCTGAATTTACGATAGCATCCTTGAGGAAGTCGATATCTTCAGTGAAAGGTAGGCTGCGCGAAAGGGGTGGAGATGCCACCGGAATTTTCGCGATGACTGCGCAATGCGTTTTTCAGCGGGGACTGAGCTTGTGAATTTATTAACGAAACTATCGATCAAGTATAAAATCAATCTGATTGTCATTGTGGGTATTCTGGGTATTACGGCCTATCTGCTGTTCAGCTATTCCGTCAACAGCAGTAATACGGCTCGCATGGAGATGATCAGGGATTTGCACTTCCCGGTGCTGAAGCGCGTGGAAGTTATTGAGAATACCTCGAAGGCGACGATCAATTCTTTCACCAGTGCTGTGAGCACTGGCGATGATGAGCTTCTTAATGAGGCGCAGGCGAGTGCCGAGCGTCTAAACAAGGAACTGGATGGGGTCCTTAGACTCGATAAGCATCTGCAGAAAGAGATCGCTCAGTACAGGATGGCCTTCACAAAGTACTTCAATATCGCTTACAGCCTCTCTAAGGGGATGATTGATGAGACCATCGATATGGCCAGGGTCGGTGCCCGGGTAAAAGAAATGAATGCTCTGCGGAACAGTTTCCGACGGGAGATGAAGCATTTGCGCAGTTTTGTCTTTCAGAAATTTACCCGGACGATCGATGAGGCCAATGCGGCTGCCAGCAGGGCGGTGAAGACAGGTTTAATCATCGCCATCAGTATGGTCGTGATACTGGGTTGTCTCGGTTTCTTTATAGGCGATTCGATCACCCGGAATATCAGCGAGGTGGTGAAGTCCCTGCGGGAGATGGCCAGCGGTCAGGGCGATCTGCGCAAGCGCCTGCAAAGCAAGACCCAGGATGAGGTGGGTGAGCTGGTGAATGAATTCAATCGTTTTGTGGAGAAGTTACAGGGGATCATTCGTGACATTAGCGATTCGGTGGGCAATCTCAACCAGGCTGCTCAACAGATGTCTCTGGTGACTACCCAGTCGCGGGAGGGTATTGTCAAACAACAGGCGGATATCGACCAGGTCGCTACGGCGATGAATGAAATGTCCGCTACTGCTCATGAGGTGGCGCGCAATGCCGCGGATGCCGCCGGCGCGGCCAAGGAAGCCGATGCCGAAGCCGGCAATGGCAGACAGGTGGTGGCTCAGGCCGTGGGGACCATCGATAAGCTGGCCAGTGATGTGGATGAGGGCGCCAACGTGATTCACCAACTGGCTGAGGACAGCGAAAATATCGGCACGGTGCTGGATGTGATCAAGTCCATTGCAGAACAGACCAATTTGCTGGCATTGAATGCCGCCATCGAAGCGGCGCGGGCCGGTGAGCAGGGACGGGGTTTCGCCGTGGTGGCAGATGAAGTGCGGACCCTGGCGCAACGCACCCAGCAATCGACCCAGGAGATTCAGGCCATTATCGAAAAGCTGCAATCCGGTGCCGTCAAGGCCGAGCAGGTGATGAAGGCCGGCCGGACCCAGGCACAGAGTAGCGTGGAGGAGTCTTCGCGCGCCGGTGCCTCGCTGGTTTCCATCACCGAGATGGTGACGCGCATCAATGACATGAACACCCAGATTGCCAGTGCCGCCGAAGAGCAGACCGCTGTGGCGGAAGAGGTCAATCACAGCATTGTGGCGATCAGTGATGTGGCGACGCAGACTTCCCAGAGCAGCGAGCAGTTGCAGCATTCCAGTGAAGATGTATCATCCATGGCAGCCCAGCTGCATGGGCTGGTGGCCAAATTTACGGTCTGATCGGTAATTGGGAATATAGCGCGGTTCGAGTTGGTGATATTGGAATATTAGGGATTACTAGGAGGAAACATGAAAACATACAGAATCAAGGCCTATGTGCTGGCCCTTTTGTCCATTTCCCTGCTGGGTTTGGGCATCAACAGCAACGCCGAGGTGCTGGTAATTGGTAATAAAAGCAGTGCCATTGCAAATCTTAGTGCCAAGCAGGTCAAGGCCCTGTTCCTGGGGAAATCTCTTAAATTGCCTGATGGCCAGAAGGCCACCGTTGTGGATCTTCCCGTGGGTAATCCGCTGCGGAACGAATTCTACACCAAGCTGATACATAAAAATTCGAGTCAGATTAAAGCCTATTGGGCGAAGCGGATTTTTACCGGCCGGGGAACACCACCCAAGAGTCTGTCCAGTCAAAATGCAGTAGTCGACTGGGTGAGTGGTGGGCCGGGGCGCATCGGTTATGTAGACAGCAGTGCCCTGAATGACAAGGTCACTGTACTGCTGCGTCAGCCCTGATGCCCGCCTTTACTGATTCGAGAGATTTCAAGGAGAATATAATGACTATCCGCAAGAAAATTTTTGTTGCTGTTGCCGGTGCATTCGCCATGATCATGCCTGCCTTGCCGGCTCAGGCAATTGAGTTGGGTGTATTTGGCGATACCAGCATGGTGGTGAATAACGACAGCAAGGATAATAACCACTTTGGTATCGGTGGTCTGGATCTGTATGCCAATCAGCAGATTTCCGACAAGGTCTCTGCCTTTTTCGAGATCGTATTTGAAAATGACGGTGACGCCTTCGTGGTGGACGTGGAGCGCTACCAGATCAATTATCAGTTTTCCCCGGCCTTCCGTCTGGGTGCCGGGCGCTTTCATGCCCCGCTGGGTTACTGGAACCGTCATTTCCACCACGGGGTGCTCATTCAGGATACCCCGGATCGTCCCGCCTTCCTGGACTTTGAGGATGGCGAGGCCGCCATTCTGCCGATGCACGCCATCGGGCTGATGGCCATGGGCAAGTTCGACAACGGGTTTGAATACGCCCTCAGTCTTTCCAACGGCAACCAATATGATACCAGTGGTGGTTTAGGTACCGATGAGATCCGGCTCGGCAATGTTTCCGATAGCACGGATGGCAAGACCGTGGTCGGACGGGTGAGCTACAGCTTCTCCAGGGTGCCGCTGGAACTGGGCGTCTTTGGCATGAACAATAAATTGACCGAAGCCGATGCCACGGGTGCAAAAATAGCTGGCGTTGGCGAGGGCAAGGATCTGGTGACCACCCGGGTCTACGGGGCAGATCTGCATTATGAACGCAATGCCTTCGATGCCCTGGCAGAATATTATTATCTGGATAATCATGATGAAACCAACGGGGTTGCCGGTGATGACGGGACAGGGAATGCCTATTATGTCCAGCTGGGTTATCGTCTGAATGACTACTGGAAACTGATCTATCGTTTTGAGAAGCTGGCCGTGGATCATAACACCGCCTACTTCAATATCCTCGGTAGTCAGGAGTACAACGGGAATGTGGCGGCGATCCGTTTTGATGTGGATGACAGTAACGCCATCACCCTGGAAGTGAACAGCAAACGATTCCATGCGAGTAATGACGGGACCACCGATAATGGCAGTGGAACCACCGAATATGTGCTTAACTGGGCCTTTCTGATGTTCTGATTTGTGGCCTCTACGCAAAAAAGCCACAGTCTCCGGGCTGTGGCTTTTTTGTTTCAGGTAATGACGGTGGGGGCGCCGCGGCCGGTGCGCTGCAATATGCCTGATAGCTCATTGGCGATCTTGATCTGGTCCGCCAGGGCCTCCTGGGTGTCCAGGTGATGGCGGGCGGGGTCGGCTTCATAGCTTTCCATGTAGAGGCGCAGCGTGGCTTTGTCGGTGCCCGTGCCCGACATTCTGAAGATGATGCGGGAGCCATCCTCGAAGCCGATGCGGATACCCTGCCGCTGGCTGTTGCTGTGGTCGATCGGATCCGTGTAGGCGAAGTCATCGCTGAGGACGATGTGATAGGTGCCGATATTTTTCCCCCGTAACCTGGGCAGTTTGCTGCGTAGATTGTCCATGATTTCTTCGGCAATGGCGATTTCCATGCCTTCGTAGTCATGGCGGGTATAGAAGTTGCGGCCATACTGGCGCCAGTGCTCACGGGTGATTTGTTCCACTGACTGACGGCGGCTGGCAATCAGGTTCAGCCAGAACAGTACGGCCCACAGGCCGTCTTTTTCGCGGACATGATTAGAGCCGCTGCCGAAGCTTTCTTCACCGCACAGGGTAATGCTGCCGGCGTCCAGCAGGTTGCCAAAGAATTTCCAGCCGGTGGGTGTTTCATAGCAGTCGATATCGAGTTTTGCCGCCACGCGGTCCACCGCCTGGCTGGTCGGCATGGAACGCGCCACGCCGCTCAGGCCCGCGCGGTAGCCCGGAGCGCAATCGGCATTGGCGGTGAGAATGGCAAGGCTGTCGCTGGGGGTGAGAAAAAACTGTTTTCCCAGAATCATATTGCGGTCGCCATCGCCATCAGATGCCGCGCCGAAATCCGGGGCGCTGATGCCGAACATGATATCCACCAGTTCCCTGGCATAGGTCAAATTGGGGTCGGGGTGTCCGCCGCCGAAATCGGGTAGCGGGGTGCCGTTGATCACGGTGCCCGGCAGGGCTCCCAGGCGTTCCTCCAGGATGGTGTGGGCGTAAGGGCCGGTGATCGCATGCATGGCGTCATAGCAGAGATTGAATACGCCATCTCCCAGCAGCGCGCCGATCCTGTCAAAGTCAAACAGGCTTTCCATCAGTTCGGCATAGTCCGCTACCGGGTCAATCACCTGAACGATCATGTTGCCCAGCGGGTATTCGCCCAGCGTATTCAGGGGAATGTCCGGGCCATTGACAATCTGGTAGCGAGGAATTTCCAGGGTATTCTGGTAAATCTGATCGGTCAGTTTTTCCGGCGCCGGGCCGCCATTGGCGCTGTTGTATTTGATTCCGAAGTCCCCGTCGGGACCCCCTGGATTGTGGCTGGCGGACAGGATGATGCCACCGAATGCCTGATATTTGCGGATGATGCAGGAGGTGGCGGGGGTGGAGAGCAGGCCATGGCGACCTACCAGTACCCGGCCAAAGCCCTTGGCAGCGGCCATTTTCAGGATAGTCTGAATGGCGACATCATTATAGTAGCGGCCATCACCACCAACCACCAGGGTTTTTCCCCGGCTACCCGGCAGGGTGTCAAACAGGGCCTGGACAAAATTTTCCAGGTAATGGGGCTGCTGGAAAACGCTGACCTTTTTGCGCAAGCCCGAAGTGCCCGGCTTCTGGTCCTTGAAAGGTGTTGTAATGATGGTATCGATATCCATTGTCGGCTCGGTATTTTTTTACAATTCAACCATAGCAGGGATCATAAAGCGAGTATTTGTTGCCGGCTTCTATGGGCTGTGAGGGAGGAAGAGCGGCGCATATTGAATAGCGGCCTCTCGGGTGCGCAGGCATCATACAGGGAGAAATTGCGATTATTACAGGAAAATCCGCAACTAGCCGGTATATAATGTCTGCGAATATGTCAGGAGGAGCTGATTTTAATCATGACTGTAGAGACCCATAAAGAGACACTGGATTTTCAGGCCGAGGCCCGGCAATTGCTCAATTTGATGATCCATTCCCTGTATTCCAGCAAGGAAATCTTTCTGCGTGAATTGATTTCCAATGCCTCGGATGCCTGTGACAAGCTGCGCTTCGAAGCACTTTCCGATGAGGCATTGTACGAGGATGACACAGACCTCAAGGTGCGGGTGTCCTATGACAAGGCTGCCCGTACGGTGACTATCGCGGACAACGGCATCGGCATGAGCCGCCAGGAGGTCATGGAGCATATTGGCACCATTGCCAAATCGGGAACGCGTCAGTTTTTTGAGGCGCTGACCGGGGATCAGACCCAAGATGCCCAGTTGATCGGGCAATTCGGCGTCGGTTTTTATTCGGCCTTTATCGTCGCCGACAAGGTGTGTCTGAGCACGCGCCGCGCGGGGCTGGGGCCCGAGCATGGCGTGCGCTGGGAATCGGGCGGTGAAGGCAGCTATACCCTGGAAAATGCGGAAAAGGCGACGCGGGGTACTGAAGTTGTTCTGCACCTGCGGCCGGATGAAGATGAATTTCTCGATGGTTTCCGATTGCGCCATATCATTCAGAAGTATTCCGACAGCATTGCTTTACCCATTCTGATGCCGGCGGAAGACAAGGAGCGTAGCGGGGAGGAAGAGACCGTAAACCGTGCCTCCGCCCTTTGGGCGCGCGCCAAAAAGGATATCAGCGCGGAAGAATACAACGAATTCTACAAGCATATTGCCCATGATTTCGAGGATCCGCTGGCCCACGTCCATACCCATGTGGAAGGCCGTCAATCCTACACCAGCTTGTTCTATATTCCTGCTCGGGCGCCTTTCGATCTGTGGGATCGCGATCGCCGTCACGGGGTGAAACTCTATGTTCACCGGGTATTCATCATGGATGATGCCGAGCAACTGATACCCAGTTATTTGCGTTTCGTACGGGGTATTGTAGATTCCGACGATTTGCCGCTGAATGTATCCCGCGAGATTCTGCAGCATAACCGGCAGATTGATGTGATTCGCGGTGCCTCGGTCAAGAAGGTGCTGGGGTTGCTGGAGGGGATGGCGAAGAGTGACGAGGAAAAATACCGCAAATTCTGGCAGGAGTTCGGTCGCGTGCTCAAGGAGGGGCCGGTAGAGGATGATACCAATCGCGAGCGGATTGCAAAGTTGCTGCGGTTTTCGTCCACCCATAACGAGGACGATGCCCAGTCGGTATCGCTGGATGACTATCTTTCCAGAATGCCGGATGGACAGGAGGCCATTTACTATATTACCGCCGAGAGCCATGCAGCTGCCAGCCATAGCCCGCACCTGGAGATATTCCGCCAGAAGGGTCTGGAGGTGCTGTTGTTGCATGACCGGGTGGATGAATGGATGCTGGGCAGCTTGACGGAGTATGCCGGTAAGCCGCTACGTTCGGTGGCCAAGGGGGATCTGGACCTGGGTGGGCTGGAAGACCAGGATGAGAAGCAGGATCTCGATAAGGTTGCCGATGAATTCAAGACACTGACGGAGCGGATGCAGAAGGTTCTTGATGACCGGGTCAATGCCGTGCGTATCAGCCACCGCCTGACCGACTCGCCTTCCTGTCTGGTAGTGGAGGAGCAGGAAATGGCGATTAACCTGCAGAAGATTCTCGCTGCTGCCGGTCAGAATGTGCCCACCGGCAAGCCCGTGCTGGAAATTAATCCGCAGCATCCCCTGGTGAAACGCATCCGGGATGAGGCAGATGAAGCGCGCTTCGGCGATTGGGCGGCCATCCTTTTCGACCAGGCGATGCTCAGCGAGGGCGGGCAGCTGGCAGACCCGGTACTTTTTGTCAGGCGGATGAACAGCCTGCTGTTGTCCGGTGACTGAGTGCCGGGCATGGTGCGCGGCCGGCAGCGCTGATGGCTGAGCCTCTGCACTGCGGGTCTGCCACTGAAGCAGGGCTGACCGGCGTGTTGCTAAGCAATCTGGGGACGCCTGATGCGCCCACCCCGGCGGCTACCCGTCGCTATCTGCGGGAATTTCTCTGGGATCCGCGGATTGTCAGTCTGCCGCGCGGTGTATGGTGGCTGATTCTCCATGGTCTTGTGCTGAGGTTGCGGCCGCGACGTTCAGCCCATGCCTACCAGCGTATCTGGACCGCGGCGGGATCCCCCCTGCTGACGATTTCCCGCGCTCAGGCTACAGCCTTGCAGGCGTTGTTGACGCCGCTGTGTCCCACACCGGTACGGGTGTCCCTGGGGATGCGTTATGGCACGCCCTCCATTGCTGCCGCCCTGGAGGAACTGCGTGCGGCGGGGGTGCAGAAGCTGGTGGTTTTGCCTCTCTACCCGCAATATTCATCGGCCACCACCGCCTCCACTTTCGATGCGGTGACGGCCGTGCTACGCGGCTGGAACGCGTTGCCGACCTTGCACATGATCAGCGATTATCATGATGCGCCCTGGTACATTGATGCGCTGGCTGCCAGTGTCAGGCAGGCGCAGATAGCTCAGGGGCAACCCGATTGTCTGCTGTTTTCCTTTCACGGTATGCCACAGCGCACGCGCGATGCAGGAGACCCCTATTATGAGCAGTGTCTGGAAACGGCTCACCTGGTGGCGGAAAAATTGCGCTTGCCCCAGGGGCATTGGCAGGTGTCTTTCCAGTCCCGCTTCGGGAAAGAGCAGTGGCTGCAGCCTTATACGGATGCCACCCTGGGTGAACTGGCGCGCAAGACCCCCGGCCATGTGCATGTCATCTGCCCGGGTTTTGCGGCAGATTGTCTGGAGACGCTGGAAGAGATTGCACTGTTGAATCGCGATCTTTTCCTGGCTGCGGGAGGGCGCCGCTTTCATTATATCCCGGCCTTGAACGATAATGCCGCTTATCTGCAAGGATTGGCCGGCCTGGTAAGACGGCATGCAGGTGAGATGGCGCAGGGGGGCTGATGGCTGCTTTATCAGCAGGTAGGAA